>JAGCPV010000001.1 GCA_017965475.1 Prevotella sp. | reverse complement strand
GTGATGACGGTTCGATGGACTTCGGTACTGTCGAGGCTTATGTCAAGGAGGCAACCAATGCCGGTGTCAATGTCTATGGTCATACTCTGGCCTGGCATGCCCAGCAGCCCACCTTATGGTTGAAGTCGCTGATTTCTGACAAAGAAGCAGAGGTGAATCCTGAAGATATAGAATATGAGGAGGTCATCGAAGAACAGTTGGCCAACCCCGACTGTGAAGGTAGTGACGCCACCAACTATGTGTGCCGCGACGGTGACGGTTCGGGTGATGTAACCCGTATCGAGGACGGCGTCGGTGTGGATGGTTCCCGTGGTGTGAGAGTCCATGCCATCGACAATCCCACGAATGCATGGGACAGCCAGTTCTTCATTTACACACCGAATCACGTGTGGAAGGCTGGTGACAAATACGAGTTCAAGATGAAGATCAAGGCTGACAAGCCTGCTACTGTAAGTGTCCAGTCCCATACTTCACCAGGTAACTATATCCATTGGTCGATGTTGAAAGGCAGCTATGATTTTACTACCGAGTGGCAGGAAATTACCTTTGAAGGTGAGGTTTCCGGCGATCAGGCTGGTAGTGACGGTCTATCGACCATCGCCTTTAACCTGAACGAGTTAAAAGAGGCCAACAACTATTACTTCGACGACATGTCATGGAAATCCCATACCATGGTGCCAAAGGGTGGTGGTGGCGAAAGCCAACCTCTGACTCCTCAGGAGCTGCTGGATACCCTGACCTATGCGATGGACCTGTGGATCGGCGGCATGATGAATGCTTGTAAGAACGAAGATGGTTCCGAGGTGCTCGTCAAGGCTTGGGATGTGGTGAATGAGCCCATCTCAGGAGAAGACAAGGACGGTGATGGTATCTATGACCTGCAGCATGGTAATGTGAAGATTGCAGACCTCAAGAAGGGTAGTGACTTCTTCTGGCAGGACTACATGGGTGATCTGGAGTATGTCCGTACGGCTGTGGCTAAGGCCCGTCAGTATGGTGGCAACGACCTGAAGCTTTTCGTCAACGACTACAACCTTGAGAGCGACTGGGATCAGAACAAGAAACTGAAAAGTCTGATCAAGTGGATCGAGAAGTGGGAGGCCGACGGCAAGACCAAGATCGATGGTATCGGCTCGCAGATGCACATCTCCTACTACCTGAAGCCGGAGACTCAGGAGAGCAAGAAGAAGGCTATTGAGGAGTCCTTCAAGCTGATGGCGGCATCGGGCAAGCTCGTGCGTATCTCAGAACTTGACATGGGACTTGTGGATGCCGACGGCAATGACGTCAAGACTGCCGATGTCACCGAGGAGCAGCATCATGCTATGGCTGAATTCTATACTTGGATTATCAAGAAGTATAAGGAGATCATCCCGGCAGCCCAGCAGTGGGGTGTCTGTCAGTGGTGTGCCACCGACAGTCCCGCCAACAGTGGATGGCGTGCCAACCAGCCTGTCGGTCTTTGGGATCAGAACTACTACCGCAAGCATACATACGCTGGCTTTGCCAACGGTCTGAGCGGTGAATGATATTGTCTGGCATTACTGGACAATTTTAGAACTTTACATTGTTTTTAGAAGTCCGGGCTTGTGAAAGTCCGGACTTTGTACCTGAAACATTAGAAACCATTATGAACTATAAAGGCTTATTATCATTATTCATTGCTGGCTGGGCCATGTCTGCTGCAGCTCAGTCAACCGTCTGCAACGAAGACGGTACCGTTACTTTCCAGTATAAGAACAACCATGCGAAGAACGTGATGGTGGATGTGCAGTTCGCCGGACGTAACCCCATGCAGTATGACGAGAAGACCGGACTCTGGACGGTGACCCTCGGTCCAGCGGCTCCCGACATGTACCCTTACTGTTTCGTTGTGGATGGTGTGAGTGTCATGGATCCGCAATGTGACCAGTATTTCCCCAATGAAGGTTTTAAGAACAGTCTGTTGGATATTCCCAGTCGTCAGGGTGCGTTGGCACATGACATCCGAGAAGTACCCCATGGCACGGTGGATTATATCCATTATTATTCCAAGAGCCTCGGTGCCACCAATCAGGCGATTGTCTGTCTGCCCCCGAGCTACTTCACTAATCAGGAAAAGATGTATCCCGTGTTCTACCTGATCAGTGGTACTACTGATACGGAGGAGGTGTATTACAAGGTCGGCCGTGCCAACTATATCCTCGACAACCTCATCGCCGAGGGTGCTGCTGAGGAGATGATCATCGTGATGCCTTATGGTAATCCCTACAAACTGCTGCCAGCGCCACCCGCATCAGCTTCCGGCGCACCGCAGACCATGTTTGGGAAGGATGTGTTCAGCCTTGACTTGGTGAACGACTTAATGCCCTATGTGGAACAACACTTCCGTACCATCAACGATGCTGACCATCGTGCCATCGGCGGTTTCTCCCGTGGCGGCAACCAGGGACTGTCCAATGGTCTGCGCAACCTCGACAAGTTCTCTTACCTGTGCAGCTACAGTTCGTTTACCTCGATGGACATCCCTGGTGTCTATGACAACGCCGACGATACGAACAGTAAGATTCATCTGTTCTGGTTGGGTGTCGGTACCGATGATTTCCTCTATGGCAATGCCCGTGACTATATGGCGTTCCTCGATAAGAAGGGTATCCGTTCGGTGAAGGAATTCACCCACGATAAGTTTGGTCATACTTGGATGAACGCCAAGTATTTCCTGGATAAGACGTTGCGTCTGCTCTTCAAGCCGGAGGCTGCAGAGCTTGCCATGAAGAATGGTCAGCCTGCCCCTGCCGCCACTGGTCAGGAACCGCAGTTTACGGCTGGTGTGATGGCCCGTCTGTTCCCAAAGCCCATCATTTCTCCAGAATACAAATACGACAGTATCATATTCCGTTTTAAGGCTCCCGAGGCCAAGGAAGTCTCTTTCGTGAGCGAAGTGCTCGACCAGCCGCTGGTCATGCAACGTGACAGCGATGGTATCTGGCAGGTGGAGATTGAAGACCATGTCAATGAGACATACACCTATTATTACCTTGTGGATGGTACACCTGTGGCTGATCCGCAGAACATGTACCTCGCTCCCTCCAAAGGTTTCAAGCCCAGCATCTGTGATAATCCTTCCAACGTCTATCATTACGGAGCGATGGCTGATATGGAACATGGTGTCGTGAGCTATGACATGACAAAGGGTGAGGCCAGATATATCCCAGCCTGCTGTATCGCCTGCTGTAGCAAATCCTGTAAGGATGGAGAGAAACCTACTGTGATCCGTGTCGTACCTGGTAAGGACGATACGGTGGAGAGTTGGTTTAAGATCGGTGGTGCTGACGTGATGGCCGACAAGCTCATTGGTCAGAAGACGATCCGTCCCGTGATCATCACTACCAGTGAGGAGGGTGAGGCCGTGGCTACCTTGCGCGCTGATGACTACAAGACATGGCCGGAGCGTCGCCAAGCATTAGAGAACATCTTATTACAACAGAAATGAGACTGATAACAACAACCCTATTATGTGCTGCCTGTCTGATGGCCGGGGCACAGAACCCGTTTGTCCAGACCTGGTGTACCAGTGATCCCGCACCGTTGGTGCACGATGGTACGATGTATGTCTATACCGGTCACGATGAGGACGGTGCCGATTTCTTCTGGATGCAGGAATGGCGTGTGTATTCGACACAGGACATGGTAAACTGGCAGGATCATGGCTCACCGCTGGCACTGGAGAGTTTCTCCTGGGCCGACGACCGTGCCTGGGCCGGACAGACCATTGAACGTGATGGTAAGTTCTACTGGTATATCTGTGCCCACTCGAAACTCTCTGGTGGTATGGCCATCGGTGTGGCTGTCGGCGACTCGCCCACGGGTCCCTTCAAGGATGCCATCGGCAAACCGCTGTTCGAGAATGGCTCGTGGGATCATATCGACCCTACGGTGATGATCGATGACGACGGTCAGGCGTGGCTGATGTGGGGCAACCCGCAGTGCTACTATCTGAAGTTGAACCGTGACATGATCAGTTACTCTGGCGAGTTAGGAAGACTCGACATGACGGAGGAAGCCTTCGGAGCGCCTTCGATGGACAAGCGTGAGAAAGACAAGAAATACAAGGACTGCTACACTGAAGGCCCCTGGCTCAGGAAAGTGGATCGTTCCAAGTACAAGGTGGATCCCTCCAAGGCCTACCAGTTGCTCTATGCCGCTGGTGGTGTACCCGAGCATATCAGCTATAGTACGGCACCGTCGCCCACAGGTCCCTGGACCTACGCTGGCGAGATCATGCCGCTCTGTGAGACGAAGTCATTCACGAACCACTGTGGTGTGGCCGACTATAAGGGGCACAGCTACTTCTTCTACCATACGGGTAAACTGCCTAATGGCGGTGGCTTTGGACGGAGTGTAGCTGTGGAGGAGTTCAAGTATAATGCCGATGGCTCCTTTCCCACGATCATGCCGACTGACGAGGGCGTGAAACCAGTTGGGAGCTTCTGTCCCTACCGTAAGGTGGAGGCTGAGACAATGGCCTTCTCGAAGGGCATCAAGACCGAACAGAACGATGAGGTGGGCGTCTATGTGACCGATATCCATAACGGTGATTATATTAAGTTGCAGAACGTGGCGTTTGATAACAAATACCCACGTGTCTTTAAGGCTCGTGTGGCCAGTGGCCTGCGTGGTGGACAGATAGAGATACGTCTTGACAGTGTCGGTGGAAGATGTCTCGGTACGGTGAATGTGCCAGGTACAGGTGGTTGGGAGAAGTGGCAGACCATCACGCTCGACTTGGACTATTCCACCATTACTGACCTGAATGCCCCTTCGCGC
>JAGCPV010000189.1 GCA_017965475.1 Prevotella sp. | reverse complement strand
GTGGAGATAGTCAACCCCTTATCAGGTGGTTATTGCAGCGGGGTCCCACCTCTTCCCATTCCGAACAGAGAAGTTAAGCCCGCCTGCGCCGATGGTACTGCAATGCAATGCGGGAGAGTAGGAAGCCGCCGTCTTTATATTCTGAGCCCTGAAGATACAATATCTTCGGGGCTTTTTCGTTTATATAGTTGTATGCAATGGACTGACAGGATAAGACAAGTAAAGATTTTTTTGGTGGTGGCGGCCATTATCATTGCCGTAACCTCCTTATTGGTATCCCATTATCTTGTCAAGGACCTCTCCAATGAGGAACGGAAGAAGATGGAGGTATGGGCGCAGGCACTCCATGCCCTCAACCATGCGGATGAAAACACAGACCTCTCATTGGTACTCGATGTCATTCAGGGTAATAACACGATTCCTGTTATCGTACTTGATAACAAGGGAAACGTGGATGATTACCGTAATATCGCGATGGACGAGAAGACCGCTGCAGATTCTGATGCCTATGTGGCCAGATACGGCAAAAGACTCTATGAAGACGGCAAATATATCAAGATCCATCTAGGAGATTCCACACAGATTAACGACTATCAATTGGTCTGTTACGATGAATCGACCCTGTTGAAACGTCTGGCTTCCTATCCTTATTGGCAGTTGGGTATTGTAATGATTTTTGTAGTCGTGGCCATCTTTGCCTTACTGTCTTCCAAAAAGGCGGAGCAGAATAAGGTATGGGTAGGTCTGTCGAAGGAGACAGCCCATCAGCTCGGTACCCCGATCTCCAGTCTGATGGCCTGGGTGGAGATCCTAAAAGAGAATCATCCAGAGGATGATCTGATCCCGGAGATGGATAAAGACGTGAAACGTCTGGAACGTATTGCGGAGCGCTTCTCGAAGATCGGTTCTTTGCCGGAGCCGAAGGACGGTTCCATGAACGACGTTCTGGATCATGTGATTGATTATATGGATCGTCGTACGTCGAACAAGGTCGAGATTATCCGCCATGTCCCTGATCATGAGGTGATTGTCAGCATGAATGCCTCCCTTTTCGAATGGGTGATTGAGAACCTCTGCAAGAACGCCGTCGATGCGATGGAGGGAAGTGGTAGGATAGAGATTACGCTGACGGAGGAAGGCAGTCGGGTGGTCATAGAAGTCTCAGATAATGGCAAGGGCATCCGGAAGAAGGATCTCAGGAATGTCTTTACCCCTGGTTTTACCACCAAGAAACGTGGCTGGGGACTTGGGCTCTCTCTCGCCCGTCGTATCGTCGAGGAATATCATAAGGGACGTATCTTCGTCAAATCATCAGAAGTCGGAAAGGGTACGACCTTCCGGATAGAGTTACCTAATAGAGGTTGAATATTGCACAAAAGCCCCTGTTTTTGTGTAATATAACCTGCTGATAGTGACGGATTTTGCGGGAAAATGATAAAAAAACCAAATGAGAGCCTGATAAATGAAAAAAAGTTTGTAACTTTGCATCCCGTTATGATGAATAGTCTGGAGTTTCTGAAGATTGACCTGAAGGGCCTGACGGAAGAGGAGACATCCTTGGAACTCAGTCTTGATGATGATTTCTTCGCGGCTTTGGACGGTGCCGAGGTGAAGAAGGGCTCTTTGCACGTGTCGGTGTCTATACGCAAGGCTACCGGCTTTTTTGAACTCTTGTTCCATACCGAAGGACATGTCATCATACCCTGCGACCGTTGTCTGGACGATATGGAACAGCCGGTGGAGACCGATAACCGCCTCGTCGTCAAGTTCGGTAGCAACTACTCAGAGGAAGATGACATCATCGTGATGCCCGAGGACGAAGGAATACTCGACATCTCTTGGTTCATCTATGAGTTCGCCATACTGGTCATACCCATCAGGCATGTGCATGCACCTGGCAAGTGCAACCCTGCCATGACGCAAGCTCTGGAAGAGCTGTCAGCTGACCGAAGCAGCGATGAGGAGTCCAACCAGTCTGCCGATCCCCGATGGGACAAACTGAAATCAATAAACATTAAGGATTAAAATTTAGAATAATTATGGCACATCCTAAAAGAAGACAATCAAGTACTCGTCAGGCCAAGCGTCGTACACACGACAAGGCTGTAGCTCCTACACTCGCAGTATGCCCTAACTGTGGCGCATATTACGTTTATCACACTGTATGCCCGACATGCGGCTACTATCGTGGTAAGGTGGCTATCAAGAAAGAGGACGTAGTTGCTGAGTAATGAATAGAATCAACGCGATAATCACCGGCATTGGCGGCTTCGTTCCCGACTATGTCCTCACGAATGAGGAACTGTCGAGAATGGTGGATACCAATGATGAGTGGATTATGACGCGTGTCGGTATCAAGGAGCGCCGCATCCTCACGGAGGAAGGTCTTGGCACCAGCTATATGGCCCGTAAGGCAGCCAAACAACTGATGCAGCGGACAGGTGCAGATTCTGATTCGATCGATGCGCTGATCGTAACCACTTCCACGGCGGATTATAAATTCCCATCCACGGCCAGCATCGTAGTGGGTAAGCTCGGACTGAAGAACGCGTTCGCGTTTGACTTCTGGGGTGCTTGCTGTGGATTCCTCTATGCGCTCGACGTGGCGGCATCGATGATCCAGAGCGGACGCTATAAGAAGATCATCGTGATCGGTGCCGATAAGATGTCGTCAGTGACGGACTATAAAGACCGTCAGACCTGCCCGCTCTTCGGAGACGGTGCGGCTGCAGTCATGGTAGAAGCTACGGAGGAACAGAATATCGGTGTGATGGACTCCTACCTGCGTACGGATGGCAAGGGCCTGCCCTTCCTCCACATGAAGGCTGGAGGCTCCGTCTGCCCGCCGTCGCACTTCACCGTTGATCATCGTCTGCACTACCTCTATCAAGAGGGACGTACGGTGTTCCGCTATGCCGTGACGAACATGAGCAACGACTGTGTGCTGATTGCTGAGCGCAACGGACTGAACAAGGACAATATCCAGTGGGTGGTTCCCCATCAGGCAAACATGCGAATCATCGAGGCGGTGGCCAAGCGGCTTGAACTACCGATGGAGCAGGTGATGGTGAACATCGAGCACTATGGTAATACGAGTGCTGCCACGATTCCGCTGGCCCTCTGGGACTACGAGAGTAAGCTCAGGAAAGGTGATAACATGATACTTACTGCCTTTGGTGCGGGATTCGTGCACGGAGCGTCCTATCTGAAATGGGCATACGATGGAAACGAAAAGTGATAGGTGACAAGTGACAAGCGTTCATAAGGCCGGATTCGTCAACATCGTTGGGAACCCCAACGTAGGTAAAAGTACGCTCATGAACCAATTGGTTGGTGAGCGTATTTCTATTGCCACGTTCAAGGCGCAGACGACCCGTCATCGTATCATGGGTATCGTGAATACCCCTGAGATGCAGATCGTTTTCTCTGACACACCGGGGGTGCTGAAGCCGAACTATAAGCTGCAGGAGTCTATGTTGGCCTTCTCAGAGTCGGCGCTACAGGATGCGGATATCCTGCTCTATGTCACTGATGTGGTGGAGAATCCGGAGAAGAACATGGATTTTCTGGAGAAGGTGCAGCGAATGGAGATTCCCGTGATCCTGTTGATCAATAAGATCGATGAACTGGCAGGCGGCGAAACGAAGCTCGCCACCATCGTTGAGCATTGGCATGCTCTCCTGCCGAAGGCTGAGATCCTGCCTATCTCTGCCAAGAATAAGTTCGGCGTGGATATCCTGCTGAAGCGTATCCAGGAACTACTCCCTGAGAGTCCTGCTTACTTCGATAAAGACCAGTTGACAGACAAACCTGCCCGTTTCTTCGTCTCGGAGATTATCCGTGAGAAGATCCTGCTCTACTACGACAAGGAGATCCCCTATAGTGTGGAGGTGGCTGTGGAGCGTTTCAAGGAGACGGATAAGAACATCCACATCAATGTGGTCATCTATGTAGAGCGCGACTCCCAGAAGGGTATCATCATCGGCCACCAAGGTGTGGCCCTGAAGAAAGTTTCGACAGAAGCCCGGAAGGCGCTGGAGAAGTTCTTCGATAAGCCCATCTATCTGGAGACCTTTGTGAAGGTCGATAAAGACTGGCGCAGCTCTGAGCGTGAATTGAATCATTTCGGCTATAATCCAGAATAAAGATCTAGTCAGGTTAGCCCTGCTAGAAATGCTGTAATAAGAAGACTGTATGGCAAATTTAGTAGCAATCGTAGGACGTCCGAACGTCGGAAAATCGACCTTGTTCAACCGCTTGACGAAAAGTCGTCAGGCGATTGTCAGCAATGAGGCCGGTACCACGCGTGATCGCCAGTACGGGAAATGCGAATGGAATGGACAGGAGTTCTCCGTCGTTGATACTGGTGGCTGGGTAGTGAACTCCGACGATATTTTCGAGGGTGAGATTCGTAAGCAGGTCGTCATTGCCACGGAGGAGGCAGACCTCGTGCTCTTCCTCTGTGATATCTCCAATGGTGTGACCGATCTGGATATGGATGTGGCGCAGATCCTGCGTCGCGCCAAATTGCCTGTACTGCTTGTCGTCAACAAAGCCGATGACGGCAAGGATCTCTACGACCAATACGAGTTCTACAAGCTCGGACTGGGTGATCCCATCCCCATCAGTGCTGCTACAGGCAGTGGCACGGGCGATCTGCTCGACAAGGTGCTGGAGGTGCTGCCAGAGAAAAAGACAGACGAGGCAGAGGAGGGTATTCCCCGTTTTGCTGTCGTGGGTCGTCCGAATGCCGGAAAGTCCAGTATCATCAACGCCTTCATCGGTGAAGACCGTCATATCGTGACGGATATTGCTGGAACGACGCGTGACAGTATCTATACCCGTTATGATAAGTTCGGTTTCGACTTCTACCTTGTTGATACAGCCGGTATCCGTCGTAAGAACAAGGTGACGGAGGATCTGGAGTTCTACTCGGTGATGCGCTCTATCCGTGCCATCGAGAACAGCGATGTCTGTATCCTGATGATCGATGCCACCCGTGGTATCGAGGCGCAGGATATGAATATCTTCCAACTGATACAGAAGAATAATAAGTCGCTGGTCGTTGTCGTCAACAAGTGGGACTTGGTGGAGGATAAGTCGCAGGTAGTGATCGATACGTTCACCAATGCTATCCGTGAGCGGATGGCACCGTTTGTGGATTTCCCGATCATCTTCGGCTCAGCCCTCACGAAACAGCGTATCTTCAAGGTGCTGGAGACGGCCAAGGATGTCTATCTGCATCGTAAGGCGAAGATCGGTACGTCGAAGCTCAATGAGGTGATGCTCCCGCTGATAGAGGCCTATCCACCTCCCTCGGTGAAAGGAAAGTATATCAAGATCAAGTATGTGGCACAGGTGCCGGACACGCAGATTCCCACCTTCGTGTTCTACGCTAACCTGCCGCAATATGTGAAAGAGCCGTATAAGCGTTTCCTGGAGAATAAGATCCGGGAGAACTGGACGCTGACGGGCTCGCCTATAAATGTGTTTATCCGCCAGAAATGAGGAGGAAGAAACTAGCAGATCTAGTACATCTAGCATGGCTAGTCATGCTGGTGGCCATCGTTGCTTGCAGTGAACCTAGCAAGGAGGAGTTGGTCTCTCTGGCTGCTAAAGGTTACTATGACCATCTGATTCATGGCGAATACGAGCAGTTCATGGAAGGGGTTCATCATGCGGATGATCCTGAATACCGCTCCCAGCTGCTCGAAAACTACCGTCGGTTCATGGCGGCGCAGCAGTCGTCACACGGCGGCATCCGCGAGGTACGTATCGTTCGTGCCAAGACGGACACTATACAGCAATATACGAATGTGTTTCTGACGCTCTGTTTCGGAGACTCCACCAACGAGGAGATCGTGGTGCCGATGGTCGAGCAGGATGGGCGTTGGCGCATGAGATAAATAATAGATAATGAAGATGAAAGGATCAGGATTGAAGAGATGTCTGGCATTAATGGCCGTCACCCTGTTTACTTGCGCTGCCAGCGCACAGTATGTACCGTCCATGACACTTGGTAAACCACAGAAGAAGCATAATGAGGGCTACTGGGGACCTGGAAATACGTTCTCACATCTGGATCTGTCGCTCTCGCTCGGTACCACTGGTATTGGTATTGATGTCGCCATGCCCATCTGTCAGTTTGCACAGGTGCATATCGGGTATGAGTTCATGCCGCACTTCAAGAAATCCATCTCTTCCAAGGTGCAGATCGGTAATGAGGAGTCCATCCAGTATGATGATAATAATAACCGCATAGAGACCCATTATACCGAAGTGGCGGATTCCTTGTATAATCTGATGGGCTACGACATGCAGCCGTTTGTCGATATGACGAGTAGGATTACCATGAACAACTTTAAGTTCCTGGTGGATATCTTCCCCATGACGGACAATAAGAAGTTGCATGTGACAGTGGGCTTCTACTATGGACCGTCTGCGTATGCGGAGATCACCCACGATGGTGGCTCCACACCTACGTTGCAGTGTATCAGCTATTACAATAATAACTATGAAACCATGTATGATGGCAAGTTCAAGGATTATGGTACAGCTGGTATCCCCATGGGAAAGTATGATGATGATAACACTGACTACAAGATGACACCGAGCAGCAAGGGTGAGATCACCATTCCTGTGAAGACCAACTCCTTCAAGCCTTATCTGGGTGTCGGCTATGAGGCAAATCTCCTGAAGAAGCGTGAAGACCTGAAGTTTGCCGTCACTGGTGGTCTGATGTTCTGGGGAACCCCCTCGATGGTGACGCCCGACGGTGTGAACCTCACGAAGGATGTCAGCGATATCTCTGGCGACATGGGTTCTTACGTAAAGGTGGCTTCCTTCCTGAAGGCTTTCCCCGTGATCAGCTTCAGGATTATCAAAAATATTTTCTAATGAACTATTTAATAGGGTAACGATATGAAAAAGATTATTTGTTTAGCAATTGTAGCCTCTCTGGCCTTCGTGAAGGTACAGGCTCAGAATCCGTCGAACCTGACGCTCCTCAACGAGAAGGAGAAAACGGAGTATATCCCTGTTTTCCAGTATTGGAAAGAGCATAATATCCTTCAGCATCTGGATTTGTCACTGACAGCGGGAACCACTGGTATCGGTTTAGATGTGGCTTCTCAAGTCGGCGACTATGTGCAGGTGCGCGCGGGTTATGAGTTCGTGCCCCGTTTCCATAAGAATCTGAAGTTTAACCTGACTGTTGGTGGAGAGCCCGCACGTAAATATGATAAGGATGGTAATCGTGTCATCACCAAATTCGATAAGATGAATGAGTTCCTGTATCAGTTTACGGGCTATGATGTTGAGGATCATGTGGATATGATTGGCACGCCGACCATAAATAATTTCAAGTTCATGGTGGATGTGACGCCTCTCAAGGATTATAAAAACTGGCACGTCACGGCAGGATTCTTCTGGGGACCGTCACAGTTTGCCTATGCCGAGAACTCCACTGAAGCTATGGTGTCGCTGCTCTCCGTTGGTATGTATAACCGCATGTATGAGAAGGCTACCAGTGATCCTGTGGAGCCGCTTATTGATCTGGAGGAGTTAGGCTATTCTGGTATCCAATTCGATAAAGAAGTTCAGGATATGATCTATCAGAAGATCAGGAGTTTCGGACGACTGGGATTCGCAATGGGTACTTTCAAGCACGATGTGGTAGATAACAAGGGTGTTGTTCACTACGCTGGCGAGCCTTATATCATGGAGCCTGACGATGACTGTATGGTGCGTGTGAAGGCGAAGTCGAATGCTTTTAAGCCTTATCTGGGCGTTGGCTACAGTGGTCGTCTGGTGAAGGGGCGTGACGATTGGAAGATCTCCGTCGATGCTGGTGCGATGTTCTGGGGAGGCACTCCTGACCTCATCGTTCACGATGGTATCAACCTCACGAAGGATGTGGAGAACATCGGTGGTCAGGTAGGTGACTATGTCGATCTTTTCAAAGCCTTCAAGGTTTATCCTGTGCTGACGGTCAGATTCACCAAGAACATCTTCTAAAAAAAAACATTAGTACATAAAAAAGCCCGCCAACACTGGCGGGCCTTTTTATATCTGGAAGATCGATTAATTAATCACGACCTTCTTACCGTTCTTGATATAGATACCCTTCCTCGTGGGCTGAGCCTTCAACTCACGGCCGTCGAGAGAATACCAACGCTCCTCATTGGCTGTGGTCTCCATCTTGATATCACGAATAGCTGTTGTTTCAGAGATGTTCTGGAAAGCATTCCAGCCAGCAGCTGACTTGTATTTATCGATGCAGCCTGCGGGAACGACTAATGAACACAGATTCGTATCGACACCCTCGAATACAGATGTGCCTAGGGCTGCAGGCTCCTCCATAAAGGCAAAGATAGTGCCCAGGTTAGAACATCCAGCAAAGGCCCTGTCACTGATGAGCAGCATTGTGGCAGGCAGAGAGACGGCTGTCAGATTCGTCTGGTTCTCAAAGGCACCACTGCCAATGCCGACGACCGTATAGACGATACCATTATGTGCCACGGTAGCAGGCACTTCGAAGTAGCCCGGCTCCAGAGAGTTTACCTTCATCACGCCTACGGTGTTATCGCTACCAACCTTATAGTTGATGTTATTCTCTGTGAATTCCGTCTCAGGCTGAGGACCTGGATCACCGCCCAGTACCAATACATCTGAGGCACTGGGATCCACATACAGATAAGCCTTATTGGCTTTCAGATAGGCACCTTCCGTCAGATCTGCGGCAGTAGCCTTTCTAAAGGCGAGCTTGCCGTTTGACGAACCGATGGTGCGGAAATAGTTCGGATCATATATCTGTGCATTGACGAATCTCGATGTCACTCGGTCGCAATAGACACCGTAGAGATGGTTAGAATATAGTAGTTCTGTATCCGTATCTACGGGCATGATCATGTTTTTGGCGGGATCATTCGAGCTGCACTCGATGATGATAGGTGTAGCAGAGGGGATAACGCCTGTGACCTCCTGAAGCGTGAAACCGCTGCCGGATGCAGAGGTGACGACGTAGGCTTTCATACCACTGGAAGCCAGTTTGAAGGGGAAGGCGGCGTAGATGGTACCATAGTACTTACCACCCACCTCTACGTCGGGTAGGATACCAAGGTACTCGTTGGCGGTATCGATAGGTTTAGCCCACCAGTTCATAGCTTTCTCACTCTTGCTGTTGGGCTTCAGATAAGCCTCTTCCTTGTCAGGATCAGAGTCGTCCTTCAGATAGAGATCAACTACATAGTGTCCCCAAGCCTGATAACTGCCATCACTCTGGACTTGCAGATTCAAATAGGTCTTTCCACCAGTGATGTAGTGGATACTGGCACCCTGGCCCTCCATATCATACTGCTTACCCTTAACATTATATACGTAAACAACGGTTGAGGGTTTGGTTGTAACCTTCAATCCTGGCTTATAGGTCTTGATACCTGACATATTCACCGTACCAGAGTTGCTGATCGGATAGTTGTTAGGGTTGTTATCCTCAATACTGATATATCTGTTCGTATATGTGTTTTGAACTCTGTAATAGCCTCTGGCCAACTGTGCCTGTGCGTTGAAGGCATAGCAGACAGACAGCAACAATAAACTGAGTATTTTCTTCATTTTTTCTTGTTTTAGTGTGAAGTAAAAAGCCCAGCCCCATTTTGGGACCGGGCTTTATAGGGTCATGATCTTAGAGTCAGATTACTTCTGAACCTCTGCGATACAGATAGATACACGGTTGCTGTCGTTATCAGCGAACGGCTGTACGCGAGCACCCTTGCTGTCATAGCTAATGCGATCAGCAGGAATACCATACTTCTCGGTCAGCATCTTCACAACAGCGTCAGCACGCTGGGCAGCGAGACGGTCGTTGATCTTATCGTTACCAGTACCAGCATCAGCATAACCTGTAACAACCACCTTAGCGGTCTGGTTCTGACGCATGTAGTCAACGATATCCTTAACCTTCTGCTCCTCGCTCTCACGGATGTTGTACTTGTTGATCAGGAAGAATACATCGCGACGGATCGGCTCGATAACGGGCTCCGGAGCGGGAACCTCAACGATCTTCTCAACGATCTTCTCAACATACTCGATCTGGGGCTCCGGATCGGGGATGAACTTTGAGGTGTAGGTAGGACCAAAGTTATACTTCAGACCCAGCATAGCATTGAAGTAAGAGTCGGGGTTGCCGGCCTTCTTGTAGTTGAACTTGTCGCTCAGGATGTTACCGTTAACCTCCAGACCAATGGCGAAAGCGTCAGTGATCTTGTAGTCAGCGAACACACCAGCACGACCGGTTACGAATACACCGCTCTCCAGGAAATCACTAGGCATGGGAGCCCAACCATAAACATCTGAACGTGCAAGGCCGTTAACCTCATTGCTGATTGCCTTTACCTCATCGCTGGCCTCAGAACGGATGTTCAAACCAACACCGATGAATGCACCGAAATTCCAGTGGTTCTTAGGACCAACACCGAAAATCAGGTTAGAGAGATTCAGAGTCAGATCAAGTGCAGGAGCAATGCTAGTGAACTTATAATCCTTCTTGTAGTTCAGTCCTGAGATGTCATAACCACCTTTGCTCTGCCAAGCGTTCACACCCAGACGAGCACCCAGTGCCTTGTTGAAGTTGTAACCAATAGCACCCTGGATTGTGGGCGAAATGAGCTTTCCAAAATCCGTCTCACCAGTGGTGTAGCGAGCACCGCCCTGGAGCTGGACGTAGAAGTGCGGCTCGAAGATATATTCTGTCGTGCCCTTCTGCTCCTGTGCAGATACTGACAGACCAGCCATCAGCATCAGGCAAGACAATATTGCTTTCTTCATTTTCATATCTGTTACTTAAATTGATTTAATACGCAAATGTTAATTACTTACTCAACAATGATGTTGTACTTATTGTTGCATACGAAGCCATAGTAGTCAACAGCGCTGACAACGAGCTCGTAATTACCAGGCTTGGTCAGATCAAGGTCAATCAGCTGGACAGCACCAGGATAAACAGTAGCCTGAACTTTCTGGCCATCCTTGAACAGGGCAACGTACTTACCGAGTGCAGGAACCAACAGTTCCTCAGTCAGAGAAGTAACATTGATGTGCATGGTACCTGCGGTGACTTTCTTAGTCTTACCTTTACGGAGAAGCTTGATACCGTCAGTTGTGTTGTACAGTACGATAGGTGCAACAGCCTTAGTCAGACCGTGATTCTTCAGAGACTTGATAATACTGTTACCGCAGTACACAATGAATTGGGCAAAACGGTTAGAGTCAGCTTTACCACCGAGAGTATCCTTTACGTCATCCTTTACGTCATCCTTTATATCCTCAGCAGTCTCACCCATAGCCTCTTCCATCTTCCAGAATGAGTTGTATGACAGAGGAGCAACAGAGCTAACAGCCAGGTCGTAGTCATCAGCACTCTTCTTGATGGTTACACCGTCAACTTCCTTGCTGAGAACGAGCTTCTGAGCAGACCAAGAGGGGTTCTTCAGGTCGTAGTTGTTACCACTCATGTTACCGCTGTAAATGTTAACCAGCAGCTTAGCAACGGTGTTAACCAGAGCCTCGAGCTTCTCCTTATTACTATCAGCGTTCTTCACATTGTTATACACGGCCTTGAAGTCCTTTGCGATATCCTGAAGGTCAATGAACTTCTCAATGTCGAACTTAGCAGCCTCGAGGTCCTTCCAATCGATGTGTGCGCGAGCCTGGAAGAAGGTGGGATCACCATTCAGGTCAGGATCGGTGTCAACACATGTGCTCTTATAGATACCCCACTGGATCTGATAGCTAGAGGGCTTCACGTCGTCGAAGGTGATAGGAGCGGTACGGCCAGCGCTGTTCTGAACGCTCAGAGTCCACTCGCTGATGTCGAACAGCTCGGGATCGTTGCTGTTGACAGTGAAGAACATCATACCAGCATTGTCGTGATTCTGTGACAGGAAGTTGTCCGGATCGAAGTGATAGTACTGACCATTAGCGGCAGCAACCTCATCAGCAGTCAGAGCATCACCGAGAACAACAGCGTCCTCGTCAGTGTTCGGGAACTGCTCAATACCAGTCTCGTTAGAGCCGAAGAAAGCAGCGAGAGACAGCATTCTTGACATACCGCCAGGAAGGTTCCATGTGCCAGTTACGTTGTTGTAGGTCTGGTTGATCTGGATACCAGTGATCATCTTAGCCATCTCCTCAGCGAGACCGTTAATCTGCAACTGCAGAGCAAGGATATCATCCTGCATAGCATCAAGAGCGGCTGCTAAGAGATCCAACTCGTTCTGAATCTCCTCGATGTCAGCTTTCATTGCGCTGATCTCGTTGTTGATCGTGTCCAGCTTGGACTGCAGGAGGTCGAGCTGATTCTGAAGGTTCTGAATAGCAACCTTGTTAGCCTCAATCTGAGTCTCGTACTTCTTCAGATCGTTAATCTGATTCTGAATCTCAGTGATTCGATTCTCGAGATCACTCTTCTGACTAGCAAGTTGAGCATAGACGGGGATTAACTCGTCGTCCACGTTGTCCTTGCAAGAAACAAATGATGTTGTGGCAGCAAACATCAGCGCTACCATCAAAATACCATTAATAATTTTCTTTTTCATTTGAACTTAAAAATTATAATTAAACAATTAAACTATATATGTACTACACGAAATTTATATAAATCGGTGACAAAAGTAGGTAATATTTTTCAATTATGCAAGAAAAATTTAATTTTTTTTATAAAAATCATCATTTTTTTGTCATTTTTCCCTGTTTTCGGGGTTTTTGACACGTTTTTTGCACATTTTACCCATGTTTGTGCGCCTGACAGGACTCGAACCTGCACGTCGCGGGACACTAGATCCTAAGTCTAGCGCGTCTACCAATTCCGCCACAGGCGCTTTTCTGCTTACATTTTGCTTCGTTTTCACTTAAAACGGTTGCAAAGATACTCATTTTATTTCATTCCACCAAAAGTTTGCGCGCAAATTCTATTAAGCTGTCCATTCCTTGACGGAGATCGTCTTCGGTGAGACTGACCTCATAGTCGGGGGCGATGCCGAACTCCACCTGTTGCCTGTTTCTGTCATAGGTGGGACAGGCAGAGAAGCGCACGCCCCAGCCGTTAGGCAGTGTGGAGGAGAAGGGGAGTCCCGAACCTCCGCCCGTCTGGTCGCCGACGGTCTTCACCTGGGGGAAGCACTTCATGCACATTACGAAGTCGTTGGCGGCGGAGAACACCTCATGGTTGGTGAGTATGGCGACGGGCTTCTGCCAGCGCAGGCGTGACGAGGGCTCCAGATACTGAGGTTCCATCTCGGAGAACTCGTTGTGGCCCTTGCCCGTCTTATGTTGGATGTAGCCTGTGAGGGTCTTCTCGTAGCAGAAACGGGCGGCGAGGGTCTCTGCCGAGGTGAGGTTTCCGCCTCCGTTCCCGCGGATGTCGATGATCAGGCCGTTGCAGAAGGCGAAATACTTGATGATCTCGTCGAGGGTGCCTTCGCCGATGTCGTTCATGAAACTGCCGACATACATGTAGCCGATGTTATCGTCGAGGATCCGGTACTTGATCCCTGAGGCGAGATGGTAGTCGGTGCCGAGGTAGCGGCGATGGAGGGTGTCGCTGAAGTTCGTGGGGTAGTCCTCGAACCATCTCCAGTATCGGCCGTTGTCGAAGCTGGCGTAGAGGTTCACATGACCGTCGCGCAACTCGGAGAGCATGTCCGTGAGCACCTCGAAGAGCTGGTAGCTGGTGAGGTCGCCCCTCGCGCGTACATTATATTTATTATATATAGCCTGCCAGTCGAGGCCGTAAGCCTCGTGTTTATAGTCGAGGAAGCAGTAGTGCTCGTCGATGATCTTCCACAGGGCCTCGAAGTTGCCCTGGGCGGTATCGGGGAATTCTTCCTCAGTGACGCAGGAAGCGGAGAGGGTCAGGATTACAAGTATTGCAAGCCTAGATAGAAGGGCTTGAAGCCTCTGGCGGATTGTCGATGCTGGCTTTTTCATAGGCGTTTCGTGATTCCGATGAGGAAGCGATGTGCATAGACATGCTGCTTCAGGTTATTGACGGCGGCCTGCTGGTAGTTACCCAGATAGCCGATACGGATGGAGATCCTGTCGCCCGTGCGCCAGTCGAGCGACAGCTGCTGACGGAGGGTGGGGGCACTGATGAAGGTCGTCGGCACGATATTATGGTCGTAGTTGCCCAAGGAGAAGATCTCATAGTACGACTGTCCGTAGTTCGGACTGAACATCACGCCCAGCAGCGGCACGTTCAGCTCATAGCGTACGATGAAACGCTGCCTTCCGAGGTGGAAGTCGTAGGTGGCGATGCCCGAGGGCATCAGGTTGATCGCCGTCCTGGCCTGTGCGGGGTTGTTCGAGTTGCTGGTGTGGTAGATGAAGCCGAGGGTGCCGTTGACAAGGCCGCCAGCCTGCAGGTGCAGGTGGTCGTCGAGGAGTCGCCAACTGCGATAGCGGCCCCAGTAGAGGTTATAACTGGCCTCCAGTTCCGTGGTGGTCTTGCTGCGGTCCTCTGTCGTGGAGAAGTCCAACTCGTGCTCAATGACGTTGTTCCAACGCTTCTCCAGCCTCGCGTGCTCGCGTATATAGAGATAAGAGAGACCGTCGCCCTTGTATTTCTCCTGGGAGAGATAGGTGTCGAGGATATGGGTGCTGCCGAGGCCAAGGATATGCGTCGCCGTCTCCTGGCCTGCCGCATAGCCTGCCAGACAAACCAGGCAGACAAGCATTATTATCCTCTCCAGCCTAACAAGCCTCTCTAGCCTCTTACTCATCATCGAATAGTCTTAGTTGGCCAGTGAGCTTATCGCGCACCTGATCCTCGCTCAGACCGGCATCGGGGTCGAGATCCTCCTCAGTTTCCGAATCTTCCGGAGTTTCTTGGTCTTCCGGCTCTTCCGGGAAGCGTGTGGGCTCGAGCTCGGTGATGGATTCGAGGGCGCAGGTGGTGAGGCGCTTGCCCTTGGCCTTATAGCCCTTCACGGCGATGAACTGCTCGGCATCGATCTCCTCGGAGCCGCGGAAAGCGTCGTCTCCGCCGTAGGTCATCAGCAGACGGGGGTAGGGCGTGTCCGTGAGCAGGATGAGCATCGAGGCAGGATTCTCCGAGAGCCAGTTCTGCTTCTTCCTCGTGGCGTCCATCACGAAGCGCTTCAGATAGGGATAGCCCTGGTTGTCGGCGTCGTAGAGCACGGCTGTCCATACCTTGTCGGCATCGTATTTCTCGATGCGGAGGATGTTCTCCTCGTAGTGGTTGTTCAGGTCGAAGTTCGAGAGGTAGTAGTCGCCGTTCTTCAGGATCACGAGGATCTGGTCGTCGTCGTAGAATTCACCCAGCAGTTGTCCGTGGTCGTCGTAGTTCAGACGGTTCACGTCGGGATCGTACCACACCATCCGTCCGCCGAGGGTGGAGTGCCCGCGGCTCTTCAGCCCGATACGGTGCACACTGTTCTTCGTCAGGAGGTTACCCTTCGAGGCGCGTCCCTTGATCATCACCTCCGAAAAGTCCTTGTCGATGAAGATCTTCTTCAGCTTGGGGTTGGGGTCGAGGGTCACCTTGATGACCTCCGCCTCACCGTTGGGGTTGGCGGTGAAGTACATCACCTTTGAGCCGGGGGTCCCTTGCGTGAGGTCGTACTCCTTGTCGCGCGTCATCGACGTCACGTTGAATCGCTTCATGAAGTACCAGCCCTTCTTGCCGTCGCGATACACCACGTTATAGATCGTGCGCGTGTCGTTCTTCTTGAACACGGCCACGTAGAGGATGTTCTTGCCCACGAAGATCTTCTCCGCCACACGGATCACCTTGTATTTGCCGTCCTTGTAGAAGATGATGATATCGTCGAGGTCGGAGCAGTTGCACACGAACTCGTCCTTCTTCAGACCCGTGCCGATGAAGCCGTCCGTACGGTTGATGTAGAGTTTCTGGTTCGCTTCCGCCACCTTCGAGGCCTCGATGGTGTCGAAGTTGCGGATCTCCGTCAGACGCGGGTGGTCCTTGCCGTATTTGTCCTTGAGGAACTGGAACCAGTTGGCCGTCACCTCCGTGAGGTTCGCCAGGTCACGGTCGATCTCCTCGATCTCCGCCTTGATACGGGCCATGAGCTCGTCGGCCTTGTCCTTGTTGAACTTCAGGATGCGCTGCATCTTGATCTCCAGCAGTTTCAGGATGTCGTCCTTCGTCACCTCGCGCACCAGCGTGGGGTAGTAGGGCGTCAGTCGCTCGTCGATATGTTCGCAGACGGCATCCACCGTGGGCGCCTGCTCGAATTTCTTGTCCTTATAGATGCGTTCCTCAATGAAGATCTTCTCCAATGACTGGAAATGGTACTGCTCCAGCAACTCGTTCTTGCGGATCTCCAGTTCCTGACGGATAAGGTCCTTCGTACGGTCCGTCGAATGGCGGAGCACGTCGCTGATGGTGAGGAACTGCGGCTTGTTGTCCTCGATGACACAGCAGTTCGGCGAGATGCTGATCTCACAGTCGGTAAAGGCGTAGAGGGCGTCGATGGTCTTGTCGGAAGAGACGCCTGGGGCGAGGTGCACCTGGATCTCGACATTCGCGGCGGTGAGGTCTTCCACCTTACGGGCCTTGATCTTACCCTTCTCGATGGCCTTCACGATGGAGTCCTGCAGGGTCTCGGAGGTCTTCGAGAACGGGATCTCGCGGATCACGAGGGTCTTCTGGTCGATCTTCTCGATCTTCGCGCGTACCTTCAGCACACCACCGCGCTGACCGTCGTTGTACTTCGAGACGTCGATGCTGCCGGATGTCGGGAAATCCGGATAGAGTTGGAAGGGCTGGTCGTGGAGGTAGGCGATGGCGGCATCGCAGATCTCGCAGAAGTTATGGGGCAGGATCTTCGAGGAGAGGCCGACGGCGATACCCTCGGCACCCTGCGCCAGCAGCAGCGGGAACTTCACGGGCAGCGTGATCGGCTCCTTGTTACGGCCGTCGTACGACATCTTCCACTCCGTGGTCTTGGGGTTGAAGACGGTGTCGAGGGCGAACTTGCTCAGGCGCGCCTCGATATATCGCGGGGCAGCGGCACTGGAGCCCGTGAGGATGTTTCCCCAGTTTCCCTGGGTGTCAATGAGCAGGTCTTTCTGCCCCATCTGCACGAGGGCGTCGCCGATGGAGGCGTCGCCGTGGGGGTGGAACTGCATGGTGTGACCCACGATGTTCGCCACTTTGTTATAACGCCCGTCGTCCATCCGCTTCATCGAGTGGAGGATACGGCGCTGCACGGGTTTCAGACCATCGCCCAAGTGGGGCACGGCACGCTCCAGGATCACGTAGCTGGCATAGTCGAGAAACCAGTTCTGGTACATGCCGCTGAGGTGGTGTACGGCAGCGGCGTCGAAGCGGTTCACGGGTTTATAGTCGGAGTGACCCTCCTGCGGGCTCTCCGACTCCTGCTGTTCTAGGATCTCGTCTTTTGTTTCGTCGTCCATGTGATTATTGGCCTTTAGTTTCTGTGTGCAAAGATACTCATTTTTTACGATAATCAAGAGGAATTGAAGGATTTTTTTTAAACGGCTATTAAAATGTCAACAAATCAACAAGTCAACAAGTCAACAAAATATGTTTTTCAACGAGACATAGAGCATAATATTATATTATAAATTTATATATATTATAATATATATAAATTATTATAGACTATATTTGTTGATTTCCAATACCGTTTGTTGATTTGTTGACTTGTTGACTTGTTGACAGGCTTACCTCCTACTGGGGCCTGACCCCGGCACTAAGTTTTTCGGCGCTGGGGACAGGTCTCCCAATAAGGAGTCCTTTTTGGTAAATAAGGAGTCCTTATTGCGCGAAAAGGAGTCCTTATTTTCTGTAAAGTGCCTTCTGGTGAAGAAAGTGTGAACTTGGCCAGAAAAAAGCCGTATAACCTTTGGTTATATCGAAAAAAATGAGTACCTTTGCATCGAGTTAGAAAGCACCGTAAACAGATTAAACGACATAACAATGACAGCTAAAGAAATTCGCGACTCTTTCAAGACGTTTTTCGAGTCGAAGCAACACGCCATCGTGCCGTCGGCACCGATGGTGATCAAGGACGACCCCACACTGATGTTCACCAATGCGGGTATGAACCAGTGGAAAGATATTATATTAGGTACGCGCGACCCGGAGCCGCGTCGTCGTGCCGACACCCAGAAGTGCCTCCGCGTGAGCGGTAAGCACAACGATCTGGAGGAGGTGGGCCACGACACCTATCACCACACGATGTTCGAGATGCTCGGCAACTGGTCGTT
>JAGCPV010000188.1 GCA_017965475.1 Prevotella sp. | reverse complement strand
GCATTCTCGCGCTTGGCCACCTCCAGGTTCTGCATCACGCCCGTATTCTTGCCCGTCCGCTTGCTGGTGCCCAACGTATAGGTCTGGAAACCGCGCGCCACCCTACCCTTCGGCAGGGCGTTGATATGGACGGAGATAAACAGGTCGGCCTTGTTCTGGTTGGCGATCTCCGCTCGACGGTAGAGCTCCACGAACCTATCTGTCTTACGCGTATAGATTACCTTCACGTCAGGACAGTTGTATTCTACCATCCGTCCGAAGGCCAGGGCAAACTTCAGCGTCAGGTTTTTCTCCTTTGAAACGGCGCCAAGGGCTCCCGTGTCATGTCCTCCGTGTCCGGCATCGATCACCAGCGTAAAGGGCTTGTTCGCAGCATCCACAGATACCGCGACACAACATATCGTTATCAGAAATATGATGATTCTCTTCACTTTCAACTATCAACTATCAACTATAAAATACTTGAGGTGTACCTCCACACTTGCCCCCTCGCAGTCGGCTCCCATCGGGGGATTCTGTTTCGTCAACGTCAGATCGATGGAGCTCACCTGCGGGAAAGCCTGCTCGATAGCCTTGGCAATACGACCTGCCACATGCTCCAGCAGGTTCGACGGCTGCTGCATCTCGCGCGCCACGAGTTGGTAGAGAGCGGCATAGTCCAACGTGTCAGCCACGTCGTCGCTCGCCATCGCCGCCGCCAAGGGATAGCCGACCCTCAGCGTCACGAGGAAATCACCTCCCACCTGCCGCTCCTGGGGCATCACCCCGTGGAACGCATGGAAGTGCACCTCCCTCAACGTGATATATGAACTCTCAACTCTCAACTACAAACTCTCCTCCTGCTCAACCTCCTGCGCTCCTGGCAGATAACGCTTCAGGGCACGCTCCACACCCGTCTTCCAGGTGTTGATGCTCTCATCCTTCAGCGACAGCGAACCCACCAGACGGATCACATGCTCCAGCGGCATCCTGTAACGCAGCACGCCAGAGATCAGCTTCGCATAGTTCCAGTACTCGGGGTTGAACTTCTCCGACAGGCCCTCCACCGTGGTCTTGTAGCCGCGCTTGTTCTCGAACTGGAAGTCGTAGCGCTTCGTACCGTCAGGGTTCACCTGCTTGATGATCTTGCCGTGGGTGACGGTCTTAGGCAGAATGATACCCTCCTCGTCGTCCTGCAGACCCGTGAATATCTCGTAGGGATAGCCGTCGAGCAGTCCGACGAGCGCCACCCACTTGTCCTTGTTGTTCTGAAAGCGCACCACGTCGCACTCCAGCGACTGCGGCCTCACCTCCGTCACCTCCGGACGGTGGTTCTCCTCGGCAAAGAGCACGGCCTGGTTTGCCAGGGCCAACAGACTGTCGGCCAACTCAGGTTTCAGGGCCTTGAGGGCGATCTCCATCTGGGAGATCACCTGCTCCTCCGTCATCTCGTTTCCAGACTTACTGCCCGCCGTCACCAGTTCGTGGGCGATGCGCTGCAGCATCTCATTCTTCATTTCCGTTTGCATAATGTCACGATTTTGCCTGCAAAGATAATGCAAAAAGAGCGAAAAACCAAAGATTATTTCCTTTTTCGGAAAACTTTTCCTGTAAATCATGATGAAAAGTTTCCCGTTTTGGAAAAAAAGAGCTCATGGGGACTGGCTCAGGTGGCACAGCCCAGGTGCCTGCCCCCATGACTGCTGCAAAAGCGTTGATATAAGCGTTATTGTATTACAATCTTCTTTCCGTTCTGAATGATAATTCCTTTTTGTGGCTGATATAATCGTCTGCCATTAAGATCATAAGCGGGTGTATCATTACTTACCTTATATAAAATATTGTTAATCCCTGATGGATCTGAATCTACAATGGTTTTGAAATTATTCCAGCCCTCAGTTGATTTGTACAAATCAACAGTTCCCGTTGGGACAAATAATTTCGCATTTGAGTATATATCTTCGCTATAGGAACCAAATGTAGATTGGTCAAATACTGGGGGATTCTGAATCTCTGATATAACAGATTTCAGACCTGTGCAGCCCCAAAATGGACCATCATAGCCATAATACATACCCTTATTCTTGTTATAACCACCTATATTAATTACGGAATTGGGAATCTTTACTGATTCGAGATTGGTGCATTTATAGAATGTATTAAGCGTTGATAATCAGCAACTTCCTCGTTAAATGGTAGAAAAGTGAATTGACGAATTTGAAATGTGCAAAAACGGGAGCAGATTTAACGAATTAAACCTTCATTAAAAGTGCGTACGTTTAATAGGCTACAACAATTGCACTAAAAACGCCAGAACAAACATGGTATGTGTTCTGGCGTTGAATGAAATAGGATTGCTTTATTTCAGTAGTTCTTCTGGATAGGTTGGCATGGCTCCATTCTGTGTGCAGACGTAGGCGGAGACCTGAACGGCGGTACGATGGGCCTCAGGCACGGACTTGCCGTTGAGGATGCTGCCCACGAACGAGCCGGTGAAAGAGTCTCCAGCTCCTACAGTGTCGGCCACTTTGACCTTAGGCGTTTCCTGGAAGGATACGTGACCAGGAGTGAATACGTAACTGCCGTTAGTGCCACAGGTGAGAACGAGCATGTCGAGGTTGTACTTACCCAGAATGAGCCAGCACTTGTTCTCGATGTCAAGACCGGGATAGCCAAACATACGGCCGATAAGCACCAGTTCCTCATCATTAATCTTCAAGATATTGCAACGCTGGAACGACTCGCGCAGAATCTCCTGCGTATAGAACTGCTGGCGAAGGTTGATGTCGAAGATCTTCAGGCAGTCGGCGGGTGTGGCATCAAGAAACTTCTGGATGGTCTCGCGACTGACCACGTTGCGCTGAGCTAATGAGCCGAAGCAAACGGCGCGGCAGTTGCGGGCAATCTCGGCGATGTCGTCATCGAAGGGGATGTTGTCCCAAGCCACGTTTTCCTTGATGTCATACGTGGGAATGCCCTGCTCGTCGAGCTGCACCTGCACCGTGCCGGTGGGATAAGGTACGCGAGGCAGCAGGTCGTTCAGGCCGTGCTCCTTCAGGGCCTCGATGGTCTCGTCTCCTAATTTGTCCTCGCCGAGTGCGCTGACGGCGATGGTGTTGTCCATGCCCAGGAGCTGCCCGGCATGATAGGCGAAGTTGGCAGGTGCACCACCAAGTTTCTTACCTTCGGGAAGTACATCCCACAGGACTTCTCCGAGTCCTACTACATAACGTTTGTTCATATTCTATGCGATTTTTAGTTGTTTGATATACGTAAAGAGATAGATGACACCCACGGCCATCACCAGCACGGCACCAGCCTGTCCCATGGCATCGCCCATAAAGCCCATGAGCAGCGGGAATACAGTGCCTCCAAAGAGGCCCATGATCATCAGACCACTCACCTCGTTCTGTTTCTCGGGCATGGATGTTAGTGCCTGGGCGAAACAGATGGAGAAGATGTTCGAGTTGCCATAGCCTACGAGGGCGATGGCCGTGTAGAGCATCCACTTCTCCGTGCCGACAAAGAGACCACACATGGACAGGGCCATCATGACGACGCTAATGATGAAGAATGTACGTGTAGGCAATACACGGAGGAAGAACGAGCCAGTCAGACAGCCGATGGTACGGAAGATGAAATAGAGACTGGTGGCAAAGGCAGCATCATTGAGGGTCATGCCCAGACGCTCCATGAGGATCTTCGGAGCCGTGGTGTTGGTACCTACATCGATTCCCACATGGCACATAATACCAAAGAACGACAACAATACGATAGGCGTTCCCAACAGCTTGAAACATTCTGCAAAGGTCGATGCCTTGCCTTCTATCTTTGGCTCATCGATAGGAGTCACGCCCAATAGAGCCGTAGCCAGCAGACCCACAACAAAATAGATACCAAACAGGATGCGCCAGTCGTAGCCGAACGAAGGGATCACCTGCGTGGCGCCCCACATGGCCAGATACGGAGCCAGGAACGAGGCGATGGCCTTGATGAACTGTCCGAAGGTCAACGTGGAAGCCAGATTGCCACCACCCATCACCGTCGATACCAGCGGGTTCAGCGAGGTCTGCATCAAGGCATTGCCGATACCCAGCAGAGAGAACGAGATGAGCATGATGGCGAAATTGTTACCAAAGAGAGGAATCAGCAGCGACAGCACGGTCACGCCGAGTGAGAGCAGCACGGTATTCTTACGACCGATCTTGTTCATCAGCATACCCGTTGGCACACTGAAGATCAGGAACCAGAAGAACACGAGCGAAGGAAAGATGTTGGCCGTCGAGTCGTTCAGACCGAGGTCTTCCTTCACATAGTTGGAGGCGATGCCCACCAGATCCACGAAGCCCATGCAGAAGAAGCAGAGCATCACAGGGATCAGGGCCAGTTTGTTGACTTTACTCATAATATCTATTGTTTACTGTTTACGGTTTACAGTTTACAGTTGATTACATTGCAGGTTTACTGTTCGCAGACATATCATCTGTAAACCGTAAACTGTAAACTGTATACTTAGCATTTCCTTTCACCTTAATCATATTATAAGGCTCCGAAGGGAACACGAGGTTGGTCATAGCCATCTTGCCCTCGCTGTCGAAAGCCTCGATGCTGCAACGGTCGATGAAGAGGCGCAGTTGGTGGATGCTGCCATAGGTGGGAGCCGTGGTCACACAGGGGAAAGCCTCACTGAAACTCACATCACCGCTCTTCATACGGTCCATCGAGAAGGTCTGCTTCTGAGCGTCATAGTTCATGATGACCTGCTCACCCTTTGCATTTGAGAGCGTGATATTGGCAGAGCCTTTCACGTCTACCAAAATCTCGCAGGTCTCCGTGGGTTGCTTTACTTTCTTTCCGCGCAAGGCCGACACCTCCTTAGAGGGAGTGCTGGTGAGGTATGTCTCGCCACCGACAGTCGTCAGTCCGAGGTCACGCGGCAGTCCGTTGGCAGAACGGAACTGCTGTGTGGGCACCTGGTTAGCATACTGCCAGTTGCTCATCCATGGCAGTGCCACGATGCGACCATCTGGTGCACCATGGAAGGTGACAGTTGCATAATGGTCCTTACCATAGTCCATCCATTTCGTCTCTGAGGGGTTGTCTTCACACGCGAAGGTGCGACCGTCGAACGTTCCCACAAAATACTGTGTGGCCGAGCCACCGAAGGGGCCACCAGGATTGATGTTGAGCAGTAGTACCCATTTCTCACTATTCACTCCTTCACTTTTCACTTTAAACAAGTCAGGGCACTCCCATACGCCATCGTGGTTACCGTATTCACGGCCGAAGGAACTTTCGTACTTCCAATCCTTCAGGTTTGTGGAACTATAGAACTGCACCTCTTGCCCTACGGCCAGCACCACGATCCACCTCCCTTCAAACCAGAACACTTTGGGGTCTCGGAAGTCAGGCGCATTGTAGGTGATGACGGGATTACCAGCGTATTTCGTAAACGTCTGTCCACCGTCAGCGCTGTAGGCGATACTCTGAGTCTGAGCTGCACCGGCCGAAATGTACATGGCAACGACTGCATTGCGGCCGAAACCTGCGGTATTTTCTTTGTCAACGACGGCACTGCCCGAGAAGATGGCTCCTAACCAGTCTGCCTCGATGGCCAACGGCTGTGCCTCCCAGTGGATAAGGTCCTTCGATGTGGAGTGTCCCCATGTCATGTTCTCCCACTGCGAGCCGTAGGGGTTATACTGATAATAAAGGTGCCACACCCCATCTTTATAAAACATTCCGTTGGGATCATTCATCCATCCATACAGAGGTGTATGGTGATAGGCTGGACGGAACTTCTCACGGTTCGTTGTGTCGAACGTATCGCTGTACTTCATCTCCTTCCAACAGGCAAAGTCCTTCACGGCTCCTGTGGTTCGTCGGTCACCCTGGAAAGTGATGTCGAGCAATTGTGCTTGTTTGATTTCCAGTGGAACAAAATAATCCACCTTGTCCACGGCCAGTCTGACGTTCAGACGCTTCACCATCTCGTTCCGTCCGTCGAGTACCGCAATGTGCGCGTTCTCTTCTTTCTCCTGCACGGGCAGCAACAGGTATTTTGTTCCCTGCTCCACACGCATCATGGCATGGTTCTCACCAAGCACCTTCGGCCGTACCTGAGCCTGAGCCGATGTCACCATCAGCACCGCAGCCGCGATTGTTGTCATTACCTTTTTCATTCTGCTACTCATTTATTGTTTACTGTTTTTGAACTTTTTTGCAAAGATACGGCAAAAGACTTACTCAGACGATAATAATTGTTTCAATTACTAAAAAAAATCGTTCATTGTAACATTTTTACTATCAATGAACGAATATTAAAAACAATTTTGTATCTTTGCACTCAAAACCATATAAGTATGAGACCATTTCTAAAAATTAAAGCTATTCTACTAATAGGGCTTGTAGTATTGCTGACAGCTTGTACCGGCTCCCGTCCCAAATATGTTATCGGTGTTTCACAATGTTCGGAGGACATCTGGCGCGACAAGTTAAACAACGAGTTAAAGATTGGCACATATTTTTATGATGACGTGGAACTCCGTTTCGTCTCTGCCGATGATAGTGACGAGAAACAGATTGAACAGATTAATCAGTTTATCACAGATGGCATCAATCTGCTGATTGTGGCTCCCAACCAAGTGGCAACTGTCTCACCGGCTATTGACAAAGCCTTCGATCAAGGCATCCCTGTGATTGTCTTTGACCGTAAAACCAACTCCCAGAAATTCACTGCCTATATCGGAGCCGACAACTTCGATATGGGACGACTGATGGGTGAGTATATCGCTACAAAACTCAACGGCAAAGGACGTGTATTGGAGATTATGGGTTTGAAAGGCTCATCTTCTGCCATTGAACGCCACAACGGTTTTGAGAGTGCGCTGAAAGCCTATCCAAATATCACTTTGGTTGCTTCTCTTCAAGGCGACTGGACAGAAGAAAGTGCTGTCAAAGCCATCAAGGACTATCAGGGTGATCTGACTAACATTGACTTCGTATTTGGTCAGAACGACCGTATGGCTATCGGTGCAAGGAAGGCCCTCCTGTCTCCTGACTCCTGTCTCCTGACTCCTAAATTCTGTGGTATTGACGGTTTGCCTGGCGAAGGAAACGGCATTGATTGTGTGAGAGATTCCCTCCTCGATGCGTCATACATCTATCCGACCCATGGCGATGAAGTATTACAACTGGCCATGAATATCCTTGAAGGGAAGCCATATCAGAAGGATAATCCTTTGATGGCAGCCCTTGTAACAAAAGACAATGCCAACGTATTGTTGATGCAGAATGAGGAAATGGTGCGTCAAGGAAACTATCTCAACCAATTACATGAGCGTTCAGATGCCTATTTAAAAAAACTTGACAATCAGCAGATAGTGCTGGTACTGGCCATTGCATTTATCTTCCTATTGTTAGTATTAATGATTATTACCTATCGTTACCATCTCCAGAAAGCCCGTATTGCTGAGGAACGTAACATGATGGAGCGTGAGCAGTTGGACTTTTATACTCAGGTAAGTCATGAACTTCGAACCCCCTTGACACTCATTGAGGGACCATTGTCACAGTTGGCAGAGACCAAGGATCTTCAGCAGGCAGGAGCCGAGGCATCAGGACTCTTTGCCATCATCCAGCGCAATACCCACCAACTGACACAACTTATCAACAAGATGCTAACCGTGCAGGCTACTGGCAGTATCGATGACCTAAATGCAAGCCATCAAGAATCGGCTTTAATAGAGTCTACAACAAAAACTACCGAGGCTGAGCAATCCCTCACTGATAGTCTGTCAACGGTGCTGATTGTTGACGACAATGCCGATATACGTGCCTATCTCCGTACCATCCTTCAAGACAAATACCAAGTCAATGAAGCTGCCAATGGTCAGCAAGGACTTGCTCTCGCGAACGAAATTGTGCCAGATCTGATTGTTTCCGATGTGATGATGCCTGTGATGAATGGTCTGGAGTTCTGCCAGCGTATCAAAAGTGGTACAGCCACCAGCCACATTCCGGTCATCCTGCTTACGGCTCGTGCCCTTAGTCAGCATCAGATAGAAGGCTATGAGAGCGGAGCCGATGCTTATATCACCAAACCATTCTCTGCCGATTTACTGCTCGCCCGTATCGGTAATCTCCTGAAGAGCCGTTTTGTACTGAAGACTCTGTTTGTCCAGGAGCACAATAAAGATCATGAGAAAGCGAGCAATACACCTCAGACAATCATAAAAGAAGACGCTTTCCTTCTTAAGTTCCACGATTACATTGAAAAGAACTTATCCGACAGCGACCTCAGTGTCGAGACTATTGGTGCAGAACTAGGGCTCTCACGTGTACAATTATATAGAAAGATGAAAGCCCTCACAGGACAGTCGCCAGTGGAATTGCTGCGCACTGCCCGTCTGCAGAAAGGCCGTGAACTACTTCAGTCCACCGACAAGAACGTTTCGGAGATTGCTTATGAGGTTGGCTTTACCGCCCCCTCATATTTCACAAAATGCTTTAAGGACGAATTCGGCGTCAGCCCTTCAGATCTTTAAGTTTGCAAATATCGTTCATTTCGTAGCAAAAATGTTACATTGAAACAAATTTTGCACGTGATGAACGATATTTTTACGCTCTTTACTAAAATAATAACGACCTTTGCGGCAGTTTTTATTCAAACATTACTAATTTAATATTAAACTGTCAACAATGGAACAACTAAAGAAATTGGTTCTGAGTCTTGCACTCATTCTGACGAGTACTATAATGTACGCGCAGACAGAAATCAGTGGAACGGTGGTAGACGCCTCAGGCGAGACGGTTATCGGTGCCACGGTGATGGAGAAGGGAACCTCGAACGGTACAATCACCGACTTCGACGGTAACTTCAAGTTGAAAGTTGAGGCAGGAAAGACGCTGGTCTTCTCCTACATCGGCTACAACACACAGGAACTGCCCGCCAAGGACGGCATGCAGGTGACTATGACCGACAACGCCAAGGAATTGGCAGAGGTGGTGGTCACTGGTTACTCTACTCAGCGTAAGGCTGACTTGACAGGTTCTGTATCGGTCGTTGAGACAAAGGACCTGAAGACCTCGTCAGACACCGACCCGATGCGCGCCCTGCAAGGTAAGGTGCCCGGTATGACCATTACCAGTAACGGTTCACCTGTAGGTGCAGGTACCGTTCGTATTCGTGGTATCGGCTCGTTCAATTCATCACAGGATCCTCTGTTCGTTATCGACGGTGTGCCCACAACGACCAACTTGAACACCCTGAACATGAACGATATCGAGTCGATGCAGGTTTTGAAGGATGCCGCTTCTGCTTCTATCTACGGTAGCCGCGCTGCTAACGGTGTGATCATCATCACCACCCGTAGCGGTAAGAAGGGCGACAAGGTAAAGGTTGACTTCTCTGCCAACCTGACTGCTCAGTTCTACACCAAGCAGTCGATGATGGATCTGGCCAACACAGCCGAGTATGCCACCTCGATGGCTCAGGCTGCCATGAACGACGGTCTGGATCCCGAGCAGTATGCCAACAACTACGGTCTGACGCTTCACGCCGCCAACGGCACTCCCATCAGCGCCTACAACCCCGCAACAGGTCAGATGGAGAACTTCACCGTAAACGGTTTTTACGATGGCTATATCAACTCTAAGCACACCATGCGTTTCAGCGATACCGACTGGTTGAAGGAGATCTCCCGCACTGGTTTCTCTCAGAACTACGACCTGTCGATCTCTAATGCCACAGAGAAGACCTCAGCTCTCTTCTCATTCGGATATAAGAAGAACGAAGGTATCCTGAAATACACCAATTTCGAAAGTTTCTCTGGCCGTATCAACACCAGCTTCAAGGTGAACAAGATGATTACCATCGGTGAGAATGCTACGATCACCTATTCTAATCAGGTTGACTGCCAGCCTCTGGAGAACGCTCTGAAGATGGCCCCCACAGTGCCCGTTTATGAAGAGGACGGCGAGACCTTCTCTGGTCCTGTAGGTGGCATGAGCGACCGCCAGAACCCTCTGCGCGAGCTCTATCACAACCGTGACAACCGCCTGAAGATGTGGCGTATCTTTGGTAATGCATTCGTAAACATCGAACCCATCAAGGGTCTGTTGCTCCGTTCTAACTTCGGTCTCGACCTGTGGTCGGAGAACATCCACAGCGTTACCTACACATGGCATTCTGATGTGGTAAACAACTCAACCCCATCGGCCAATATGGGTGCCAAGACTTCGGTTAAGTGGACCTGGTCTAACACAGCCAACTACAACTTCAACATTGGCGTTGACCACTCGTTCATCCTGTTGGGCGGTATTGAGCTCCACAGAGACATTGAAGACAGATCAAATGCCTACGCACAGATGTTTGCCCTTGAGAACTACGACTATATGTTCCCCGATGCTGCCACTGGCACACAGCGTGCAGGCGGTATTCAGGAGGGCTACAACCTGGTATCATTCTTCGGAAAGGTTGACTATAACTTCAAGGATCTGGTGCTTGCTTCATTCACCATCCGTCATGACGGTTCGAGCCGTTTCGGTGAGAACAACCGCTACGGTACATTCCCCGCTTTCACACTCGGTTATCGTATCTCTCAGCACCTGAACCAGAGCTGGATCGACGATCTGAAGATTCGTGCTTCTTGGGGACAGACTGGTAACCAGGCTATCTCTAATTACGCTCGCTACGGCCTCTATGCAGCTACCTATGGTGGTGGTCGCAACGAATCGACAGCATACGACCTTGCTTTGCAAGGCAGCGGTATCTTCCCCTCTGGCTTCCGTGCTACCCAGGCTCAGAACAACGATCTGAAGTGGGAGACCACAGAGCAGTGGAACGCTGGTCTCGACTTCCGTTTCCTCGGCAGTTCTATCTATGGTACCTTCGATACATATATTAAAAAGGTGAAGGACATGCTGATTAATCCTGCTTATCTTGGTTCTATGGGTGAAGGTGGTGCCAGCTGGCTGAATGGTCCTAGCCTCCAGAACTGGGGTATGGAACTCTCACTCGGTTATCGCCACACGACAGAATATGGTCTGAAGTATGATATCAACGGTAACGTCGATTTCTACCGCTCAAAGGTAACCTATCTGCCTGAGACCACAACAGGTTCGTATGTTCACACCGCCAAGGAGAATCTCGTAGAGTCGGGCCGTCCTTATGGTTCAATCGTAGGTTATGTGGTTGATGGCCTGTTCCAGAACCGCGAAGAGGTTTTGGCCAGCGGTCAGGAGAATGCCCGTGTAGGTGGTCTGAAGTATGCTGACCTTGATGGTAACGGTATCATCAACGAGCAGGACCAGACCTGGATCTTCAGTCCTGTGCCCAACTTCTCTTGGGGTCTGAATGTGGATCTCGCCTATAAGGACTTCGATTTCAACATGTTCTGGCAGGGCGTAGCCGGTCAGGATGTCTATAACGACCAGAAGTTCCAGACTGACTTCTATAGCATCACTGATGCCGGCTCTAACAAGGGTAACCGTATGCTCGGTGCCTGGACAACCGCCAACACAGGCTCTGACATCCCTGCTCTGACTACCAACAACACTGGTAACGAAAACCGTACCTCTACTTATTTCGTAGAGAATGGCTCTTACGCTAAGCTCCGTCAGGTACAGATTGGCTACAACTTGCCGAAGAGCCTTATCAGCAAGCTGAGCATGACAAGTGCACGCGTCTATATCGCTGGTCACAACCTGCTTACCATCAAGAGCAGCTCACTGACCTGCTCTGACCCTGAGAACCCACGTTGGATGTATCCTAACAGCACCAGTCTGTCATTTGGAATCCAGACTTCGTTCTAAAGGAAAAAAGGGTAAAATAGTAAAACGGTAAAATAGTAAAACAAGAATGATTATGAAGACAATATATCAAGCAATCTGCGCAGGTCTGATCGTTTGCGGTACGCTTACTTCTTGCAACGATTTCATAGACGTTACACCTAAAGGTGTCATCAGCGAGGATCTGGCTATGAGCCAGCCTGAAGAGATGGTGACAGCAGCCTACGCCAAACTCGGTGACGACTGGTACACCTATCCGTTTAATCTCTGGCCATATGGTGATGTATCTTCCGACGATGCCATGAAGGGCGGCTCGGGAACAACCGATACCAACTACCACCCGGTAGAAGTTTGGTCCACTCTGACAGCCTCAACCCCCGACCACATGGACGAACTCTGGTATCACTTCTACTGCTCAGTTAGCCGCTGCAACCGTGCATTGGTATCTCTGGCAAATGATGATACAATGGACGCATCGGTAAAGGCCATCCGCGAAGGTGAGGTTCGTTTCCTCCGTGCCCACTTCTATTTCAAGCTCGTCCAGCTTTGGAATCAGGTTCCCTGGATCGACGAAGAGGTTTATAAAGTACACTCTGAGGAGCAGACCCGTAACGATGAGTTCACCCACGAGCAGCTGATGGAGAAGATCGTTGCCGACTTCAAGGCTGCATACGACGTACTGCCTGCACATCAGGCCGATGGCGGTCGCGCCAATAAGATCGCTGCTGCTGCCTATCTGGCTAAGTGCTACCTGACCATGGCCTGGGGCAATGGTTACGAGGATAACACCGGCGTGAGCCACATCAATCAGGACTACATGAAGAAGGTCATTGAATATACCGAGGTGGTGAAGAACTCTGATTATGGCTACTTGGAGGACTATGGTGACATCTTCCTGCCTGAGTACAAGAACTCCAAGGAGAGCGTATTTGCTGTACAGCACAGTGACTATCAGGATGACAACACCCTCTACGGTCGCGCCAATTGGAGCAACATGCTGAATGGTTGCTGGCAGATGTGGTCGTGCGGATGGGACTTCCACAAGCCCACCCAGAACCTGGTAAATGCTTTCAAGACCAAAGACGGTCTGCCCATGTTCGACGACTTCAACAAGGAGATTGCCTATCCTGTCAATGGTATGCCAACATCTCAGAAATGGGATCCGCGTCTCTTCCACACAGTAGGTATGCCTACCTTCCCATACAAATATGAGCAGGAGTACACGATGACCACTGACAACTCTCGTACGCCGAACACCTATGGTTACTATGCTTCTCTGAAGGAAGTACCACAGCGCTCAAAGGGTGAGACATTCGACAACCCCTGGCAGGCTTTCGCCATGAACGACTATGTGCTCCGCTATACCGACGTGATGCTGATGCGTGCTGAGGCTCTGATTGAGACCGGTAGTCTGACTGAGGCCCAAGAGATTGTCAACGCTGTTCGTCAGCGCGCCAAGAACTCTGTTGACAAGCATATCAGCTACGCAGCCGACCAGTGCGAGATTGCACTCTATCCTGATTCATACTTCAAGGATAAGGAGACTGCCCGTAAGTGCCTGCAGTGGGAGCGCCGTCTGGAACTCGCCATGGAGAACGGACGTTACTTCGACCTGCGCCGTTGGGGTATCGCTTCACAGACACTGAACAAGTTCTTCGAGTCAGAGCAGAACAGCGTCTATGAGGGACAGACCTATGCACAGTACTATAAGGATGCCCACTATACACCGGGCAAGAACGAGTACTTCCCTCTGCCCTATATCCAGCTCTACTACGTACCTGGTCTCTACACTCAGAACAAGGGATATAATTAAATTGAAAGTGGATAATTGACAATTGAAAATTAAGAGTTATGAAAAAGATATCATTCATTATATTAGCGATGTTCGCACTTGTCCTGACCGCCTGTCAGGACAAGGACATCGACCGCGAGGCTATGAAGCTCAGCGCTCCCGATGCCACTCAGATCAATGGTTCGCTCTCTGGCGACGACTATACCTGGACATGGCCTCAACAGGATGCACAGATGCTGGTAACGATCTATCGCAACGGTACACTTTCAGCCAGCGAGACGGTCAGTGGCAACAGCTTTACCCATAAGACCGTTCCCACGAATGTTCCTTTCGAATATGTATTCAAGAAGTCAGATGGCACAAATATCTCTACTGGTGTTGTAAAGAGCTATACCCGTGAGGGTGCTACGAGCATCACCGGCGTACAGATGAGCCAGGTAGATAAAGAGGGCGGCTATGATGCGCTCGTAGAGTGGAATGCCGCTCCAGATGCTACCAGTATTCAGTTCACGGCTACCAACGGCGTTCGCACTATCAGCGAGACACTTCCCGGTTCTGCCACCAGCTATTCTATTAAGGACGTGGAGACTGGCGATACTTGGGAGGTTACACTGGTAGCCCAAAACGACAAGGGTACCTCGCTTTCTACATCAGCATCACTCCGTATCGGTAAGACCGCTATCGGATTCCTGAGCATCTATGCTACACCTGAGGAACTGGTTGAGAAGGGTGACGACGACGAGGCTTCAGCTTGGCTGTGGCTGCACGAGACCTATCCCACTGCCCAGTTCGTACCGTTCACAAGCATCACATCTGGTGACGTCATCGAGCCTTATCGCGTACTCTTCTGGCTGCGTGACCTGGAAGGTGTGGAAGAAAGCGACGTATGGAATATCCCCGCTGACGTAGAGGCTGCAACACCTATCATCCGTGAGTGGTACAAGGAAGGCGGAAGCATGCTGCTCTGGAGCCACGCTACAGTATATGCCGGACATCTGGGCCGTATCAGTCTTGACGAGATGAAGAGCAACGACCACGCATTCGGTTTCGGTGAAGGTGGCATCAACGAGGATACCTGGAAGATGGCTGTAGAGCTGAATCCCGACCACAAGTTCAGAAAGGATCATTCTACTCATCCTATCTACAAGGGATTGGAGGTAGAGACCAATGCCGATACCAAGCTGATTGCCTTCAAGGGTCCGGGTTGGACAGAAGACCACAACTGTCTGTACTTCAACCTGCCATCACTTTGGACTGGCATCGGCAATCAGGAAGAGTCATGCTACATTCAGTGCACCCAGATCTACGGTGTCTATCCGCTCGGCACTTGGGATAGCCAGATATGGTGGGTAAGCCAAATGAATGTTTGGGAGGCCCAACAGGGTAACACAGAGTTCCAAGGCACACTCCTCTGCATCGGTAATGGTGGTTGCGAGTTCTCGATGAAGAATCGTGATGGTTCGCCTGATAAGAGCGCACATCCTAGCAACAACATCTATCAGGACAACGTGCTGACTCTGGCTAAGAATTCTCTGGAGTATCTGAAGACCAGATAAACAAGAATCCACGAAACCATGAAGTCTATGCGAGTACTTAGACAAATATCCCTAATGATGGTAACCGCTGCTATGGCGGTTACCATTTTTGGCTGTTCGAGTGACGATCCCAAGTCGGATCCTCCCACTCCTCCAGCACCTACGCCTGAAGAGCCCGTAACGCCTCCGGAGCCGACGGCAGATAGTTATAAAGAACAGTATCGCCCACAAATTCACTTCACTCCAGCCAAGAACTGGATGAACGATCCCAACGGAATGGTTTATGCCGATGGAACATATCACTTGTTCTATCAGTATAATCCGAGAGGCAACGATTGGGGCAATATGTCGTGGGGCCATGCTACCTCCTCCGACCTGATACATTGGAAGGAACAATCCGTAGCACTCCAACGTGACGAACTTGGAGATATCTTCTCGGGCTCAGCCATCATCGATAAAGACAATACTGGTGGCTTTGGTGCAAATGCGATGGTGGCTCTCTATACATCGGCCGATGGCATTCAGCAACAGAGCATTGCCTACTCTACCGATGGAGGTCAGACATTTACCCGCTATTCAGGCAACCCTGTTATCAGAAACAACGACGACAACCTACGCGATCCGAAAGTATTCTGGCATGAAGGTACCAAACAGTGGGTGATGGCTCTGGCTAAGGGTTGGCTACGAGGAATTGAATTCTATGGTTCCACCAACCTGAAGAACTGGAACCACCTGAGCACATTCGTTGTCGATCTGCCAGGACGTCCCAATCTTCAGTGGGAGTGCCCAGACCTTCTTCAATTTGGCGACAAATGGGTACTGATAGTAAGTGTCAATCCTGGTGGTCGTATCCTTGGTTCAGGCATGATGTATTTCGTGGGCTATTTTGATGGAAAAGAGTTCAAGGCCGATGCCCTCGACTATCCACTTTGGCTCGACTACGGCATGGACAACTATGCTGGCGTAACCTGGTCGAACACAGGCGACAGGAAACTGATGATTGGATGGATGAACAACTGGCAGTATGCAGGTAATGTACCCTGTTCGCCTTGGCGCTCTGCCATGACGTTACCTCGTGAACTGAAGCTTACTGAGTACGACAATAAGCCTTTGCTCTGTTGTCCTGTGGTGAGCGAGATTGACAAGATAGCAGGCCAGTGGCAGACAGTCAGCACTGAGACCTTACCACTTGATGCCCATAAATCGGCTTATCAGCTACGTTTCGATGTCAGTCTGGATCAAAACGCCACCATCACGCTCAGTAACGGCAACAATGAGAAGTTTGTTATCGATATTTATGCCTCAGAACGTTCATTGGTCGTACATCGTAACGCCAACTCTGGCCGTGCAGATTTCAATGGCAGTTTCTCCATCCCCTCGATGAAGGCTCCGTTGAATACTGCAGGTGATAAGGTGACCATCGACCTGTTCGTTGATCAATCGTCTGTTGAAATTCTCACCAAGGATGGCACCATGTCGATGACTAACCTTGTCTTCCCCCAATCTATCTACGACAGTCTGTTGCTCTCGGGCAATGTCTCAACGCAAGTCCGAACACTCAGCCGTATTTGGTAACTAAAAATCGTTCATTGCATACATTTTTGTTGCATTGAACGATTTTTGTATGTCTTTGAAACAAATCTTATCGCTGGCAAAGGAAAACCATTGTAACTTTGCACCAGATTTAGATTCATACATAAAGAGTTAGTTAGTAAGTTAATTGTTAGTTTTAGGTAAAAAAAAGCGCGGCTCGTGATGAGTCGCGTTTTTTTGTATGATAGAATAAGTATTTCTTGTACACAGGGGGCAGACTATTGTGTAATTACACATCGTTCCTGGCACCATATGTTTTGCTTTTATTCATTTTTCCCGAGGAATGAGATGCGCTTCAGATGTACCGAATAATCAGCTAATGCTGTTAAATTTACCCTCAATGTCGCACCGCCGCCCGCACTCGAGCATCATGGCGGTGTTCGAATGCAAAGATACAACTATTTTTTGAATTGGGCAAGATTCTTGGAATTATTTCTCAAATTAATGCACATTTTAAACGTAACCATTTGATTATTAGGGGGCTGATTTTATGATTTAATTCCCAAACAAATATACTCTAAAAATCCCTATTATTATTCTCCCAACATCCAAAGACATCTGATCCTGAATTCGATAGCTACATTAGTTCTGTTATCTCCTGAGCCTATACTTTGGTGCATGCATAGTCTTGGTGTCAACTCCGTCCGCATTGTGACTTTCTCCCAATCCGTCCGTCCTGTTTTGTCACCCTTTGCACCCTGTCGTAACCCTTTGTCAACTGAGTCCGCAAATGACGTTTTTCAGGCTCCGTAAATTCCTCGCGGTAGAAATACGTTGCAAAAATATTAGTGATGCGATAATTCCAAATAAAACGGGCTTTATTTTGCATTTCGCCCATTTTGCACTATCTTTGCCTCACACCGTGCCAGACCCTCTGTTATCGTAACTATCGTAAGCTACACCTGATCCGTAAAGGGGACCTTTGGAGTTATAAAGGTGACCTTCACGCTGCTAAAGGTCACCTTTAGACTCGTAAAGGTGACCTTTAGAAAAATCCCAATGGCTGGGACAACAATCAACACCCAAACCATCAAACAATTTGTCCACAACGCGCGCACGTACACACACACGCATTTATAGGTGCTATACTTACTTTTTAACCCGCTCATCCCGCTCATCCTACACCCAAATAATTTTTCTCTAGGTGTAGGATGAGCGGGATGAGCGGGTTATTTTCTATGTTTCCCTACTACCGCGCGCCCGCGCGTAAAAATGACTTATGGGGACTGGCTTTGCCAGTCCCCAAGGCAGAATTTCGTTTTAGTTGGCTCCCTCTTCATCCCATTCGTAATCGGTGGTATCTAAAAATCTATTTGTGGATGACCCGACAAGCAGTTGGGGCCTGGATTTAATGACTATCACCCTCATAGATGGCTTGATATATGTTCTCTTCGTTTTCATATCTTACTTTGCGCTATATTTCTTACCATTGTAGATATAGATGCCCTGTTGCGGACGTCCGGGCAGACGGCGACCGTTGAGGTCGTAGTAGTTCCGGGTGCCGTCGTTGTCGATGGTTCGCACCACAGTCTGACTGATGCCCGTCGTGTTGTCGTCGCCAAAGCTCGTCATCAGTGCCCTTGTGCCTGAGGTGCCGGGGGCCTTGAAGTAGCAGCGGAAAGCACCGACATAGGCTTTGGGCTCACCCTGCGGCACCTTATGCCAGTTGCCGTCGCTCTGCAGGATGTATTTCGGCTGGCTGGGATCGTAGAGGTCATCATTGTCGATACGAGTCATGGTGCTTACGAAGGCATAGCCGTCTTGTTCGGTCTGGGAGCCTCTGCCTCCTTCCTGAACAGCGCCACCTGCATACGTTAATTCGAAGGGCTCCCCACTTTCTACGACCAGGAAGTAAGGATGATCGCCTCTGGTCACGTAATCATTGGCAGATGCATCCACTTCTTTGAACTGTACGGTGGTGACGCCGTCTTCTATGACGACCTTATCGAATCGGTAAAGCTTGGCACCCTGACCACTCTGCACACCGGGCTTATAGGGTAACGCAAGTGTGTAGGCTCTTGGCTGATAGGAATAGTCGCCCTCGTCGCTTTTCTGCTCGAAGTTGATGCCTGGCTCAAATTTACGGTTGTAACTGGCCGATGAAACGGTGAAATATACAGGTGAATTGAGGCCCAAGCGGTCGGAAATCTTCAGGACCATGCAATGATAGTCGCCATCTATGCCGTTTTCGATGTAAAGGACATTGGGCTCGTAGTTGACGTTATTTGACGCCGCACTTTTCTGGTTCATCACGAAGAGCGTGTAGGTGCTGGCTCCGTAGAAGGGGCTGGTGGCCAGATCGCGCTGCACCTTTCCCCAGTCGGTAGTGGTCTCTCTCAGATCCACTACGGTCAAGTCGTCGCATCCCATGAAGGCGCCGGCTTCGATCTTATTGACAGAAGACGGCACGGTAATTGTGCCACTGGTCATTGTTGCGCAGCGGATGAGACGCGTCTTGGCGTAGTCGTAGAGTACTTTTTCGCTTGGTGCACAGTATGCGGTATTGTCTTGATCTACGATGAGGTTGGTCAGCTTGCTGCTTCCCTTCAGCCAGTCGCTGTAAGACGAGGTGACGCCCTTACCCATATTGAAATATACCAGATTGGCGCAGTCGGCAAAAGCCTCGGTGCCGATGCTGGTGTAGCAGTCGGGGATGGTCATATAAGTGATGGCGCTGCCCTTGAAGGCGCGGTCGCCTACGGCTGTTACTGGTTTCTCCTTATAGGTGGTGGGAAGTACGAGCTCGGTGGCGCTGCCTTCATAGCCGGTGATGCTGTAGCTCGTGCCTCCGTCATTAAGCGCGTAGATGTAGCCGTTGGCATCCTTCATGCCTGCCCACGCCAGATAGTCGTCGGCCAGCGATGCAGGTACGGGGCAGTCGCTGATATCTCCTTGGAAATAGTACCACTTGTCATCGCCTAAGAGGTCTTCCAGTTTCAGTCCCTGCATGTCGCTGACGGTGGCGCAAAGTCGATTGCCCGTCGCGGTAATCTCTGAAGCGCCTGCGGCCACGGCTACGGGCAGCGTGCTGCTGGCATCGAGGTAGGCGCAGTTGCTGATGCTTGACTCGCTGTCGCCCTGGTGCTGTCCGATAATACCGCCAACGGTAGTTGCTGAGAGCGTGTTGCGTGAATAGCAACGAGCCACTTTCGTAGCCTCGCCAGCCTTGCCCACGATACCTCCGGCAATGGTGGTAGCCTCGATGGAATTGCCCGCGGCACAGTCGCTGACGTCTGTAGCAGCACTCTCGCCCACGATGCCGCCGGCAGCCGTGATGCCCATCACCCGTCCGTAGAAGTAACTGTCGATGATGGTGGAGTTGTCGGCTTTGCCTACCAGTCCTCCGGCATTTCCGGCTGTAGCCTCGGCGCAGTAATACGGCGCGCCGTTGGTGGCTTTGGCTTCATACGCCAGCACATCGTGAATCATACTATAGTTGGCATTGCCTACCACCACGCCTACGTTGCTCTTTCCCCTCAGACTGATGTTCTGCAGGATGAGGTTGCTGATGACGGCTCCGTCGGTATAGCCAAAGAGGCCCACGTTGTCATCAACGTCGCTATTATCATCATGAAAGGTCCTGACGTTCTTGATGGTATGGCCCTGTCCGTCGAACACACCCCTGAAGGGATTCGCGGCGGTGCCGATGGGTACCAAAGCGTACCAGAGGTTACGTGTGTCGCCATTCTGTATGAGGTCGGCCGTGAGACGGATGGTGTAGTCGGCATAGTCGTTGCTGCCGTTGTTAACAGCATCGGCTAAGTCATTTAATTCTGTGAACGACGAAATGGTCATGGTCTTTGTAGGCGCTGTGGCCTCGCTGATGAGTGCGAAGGCGTCACCCCATCCCACTTCTCCATTGTATTTCGAGTTCCTGTATTTGCGGGCACTGGCGCGGGGCACGTAGAGCGTGCGCTGGGTAGCGAGTTTCGCCGTAGCGCTGGCGGTGCCCTCGTAGGCAAACAGATCGTTGTATTGCCAGGCCGGTGCATCGGTGGCGTTACATTTCACCTCCGTCAGGTTCGTCAGGTTCACAAAGGCTCCACCGCCTATGCGGTTCAGGGTCGAGGGCAGCGTCACCTTCTGCAGTGACGAACAGCCCACAAAGGCAAAGTCGCCAATCCAGGTCGCACCCTCGCCAATGGTCACCTCCGTAATCTTGTTGCACAGGCGGAAAGCCAACTGGTTCACCTCTACGTTGTAGTTTTGCCCGCCTATTTCCACCGTGCCGGGAATATTGACAGGTCCCTCGGTATATTGCGAGACACAAGCATTCTGTCCGTTACCAACGATGATGCTGCTACCTCTTCTATAGGCCTCGGCGGTAATGTTTTTGGATCCGTTATGCAGGGTGATGGTAATCAGATCGCCATCTGAACTGGCGGCACTGGGTGCACCGTCCTTCTTACCTTCCACCACCCACTTCATCAGCTTGTAGTCGGGCGAGGGTGAATCCATGAAATAGAAGTCCTTGCCAGCTCCCACATGGTCTTTCTTCGAGTCATCATCGTAGATAAACACGTCAGCGTTTTCCTCTTTGTCAACCATGTGCGTCGGGGTGACATGGGCGTTCTGTGAGCGCTGGCGGTTATTGAAGTAGTAGTTCAGGCCGTCCTGATGGCGTATGAACGACAGCAGGTTGTCGTAGGGCACCACCGTGTCGTAGGTGGAGTGATAGAAGGCGATGCGGTGGGAGGGTGTCCAGCCCGATACCCTCGCATTGCTGGCCAACGCACGATGCAGGTCTTTCATCACACCACGATCTGACGGTACCGACGAGCCCAGGCTCAGGCTGTTGAAGTAGCCGTAGGCAGTCTCTGTCATCATCTGCACCAGCTTGCCATGCACATTGTCACCATCGTCCTTATAGAGCATCTCCTGCATTTCGTAGGGCGTGTATTTGCCCTGTGCCAATCCGGGTAGTTGTCTTTCGTCATAATACGAATAGCTCTTTCCATGCTTGCGCATGTCACGGAACGCCTCGTTGATATCGCCCGTGGAATACTGTTTCTCCACGTTCTCCTGGCTCTTGGCGTTGATAAAGTCGATGACACCCGTGCGCAGGAATTTCGGCGTCAGGTAGTCACTCACTATGTGCTGGCGCATGAAGGGGTTGCGGTCGCACATGCCCTTGAGGATCAGGGGCATCACGATGGGCATCGACACGGTGGCTTTCTCATGCTGTGTTTTTTCGCCATTATAGGTTTCGCCCTCGTCGTTCATATAGTAGCCCAGGTGTGCCACAGGGTCATAGGGTCCGTCGCCACACACCGAACCAGCGAAATGCAGTTCTTCAGCCAGGCCGTTCTCCTCGATAAAGCGGTGGGTGGCCAATGCCACAGAGCCGCCCTGCGAGTAACCTATGCATACGCTCTTCCAGCCGTTCTCGAACCTGCTGAACGAGAACGCTCCTATGTTATCTTCATATAGCTTCAGACCGTAGCGCACGGCATCGGCCACCTGTCGGGCCGTCAGCTCCTGATAGAGGTAGGGGTGGGCACGATCCTTGCTCACGCCGTAGCCCTCGTAGTCGGGCATGATGACCAGACAGCAGGGGTTGCGCACAACATCGTAGCGGGTGTAGTCGATCAGCATGCCTACATCGGTCATCCAAGAGAGCGTACCGCCACTCTTATTGTATTCCGTGGGGCACTCGTAGTTGCTGGTGATGGTGACGTGGCAGCCGATAATCAGGTTGTTGGGCTTGGCCATCACGTTGTCTATCAGCATCTTTGTAGGTACGGCCATCAGCGACGACAGGGTCACTGTATTACCGTCGGCATCCACCGAAGGATAGGTATAGGAGTAGAGCCTGGCTCCGGTGAGGGATGCGCTGCCCTCGCTCTGTAATCCTCTGGTCAGCGCAGGCCCTGGGTCTTCGTCGGGGCTGACCACGACAATGCCTTCTTCGGTGAAGTAGGCGTTGTTCACTGCCGTAATTTTCACATCGCCGACATTCACAGGCCGCGACGCGCCAATGCCATACTCCTGTCCGTAACCCGTAAGAGTTGTCAGCAGCATGACCATCAACACAAATGTTGCTTTTACTTTCATGATTATTATTGTTTTCTTTCTCTAGTGCATTACGGGTACCAGCGTCCACATATCATCAGCATTGGTCTTTATCGAGATAGTGAACTTCAGGCCGCCATAGGTACTACCGCTGGTTTGCATATTATATTAGCGTTTGTAATAAAACGGCTGCAAAGGTACAACTTATTTGATTGTTATTGTAAAGTTTATGGACGTTTTTAGGAAAACGTCCATAAAAATTGGCATATATCAAGTATCGATCTCATAGTCAAAGGACTATGAGGTCGTAAAATGGAAGGCCAGCATGATGCGGTCCTCGCCATACTGTTCCTGCTGGCAATTCTCGGCTTCATTAAGTCCGTCGGTATAGAGCAGCATCATACCGTCGCTGGGTAAGTCCATCTTTTCGCCAACATATTCCAAGTCGGGCCATAGTCCGATGGGGGCATTGGCCTCCTTGACGTCGAGGAAGGTGTATTGTCCTTCGGCATTGCCGATGATGGGCGGATTATGTCCGGCATTGCAGTATTCCAGCCGTCCCTGTTTCAGGTCGTACATGCAGATGAACATGGTGACAAACATGCCCATCTCGTTGTCCTCGCCCGACAATTCTTTGTTCATGATGTTACATATCTCGTCCGGAGTCATGCCCTGCGAGGCCAGGGTGTGAAACAGACGGGTAGCCTGCGCCATAAACAGTGATGCCGGCACACCCTTGCCGCTTACATCGCCTATGCAGAAGTAGAGTTGGTTATCCAGTATCTCATAACCGTACAGGTCGCCGCCCACCTCCTTGGCGGGTGTCATCGAAGCATACATGTCGAGGCCCTCTATTTCCGGGAATACGCTGGGTACCATCGACATCTGGATGTCGCGGGCAATGCGCAGCTCACTCTCCATGCGCTCTTTGGCGGTGGTGGTCTCTTCCAGCTGGTCGTAGGCCGTCTTCAGGTCGTTGTGGGCTTTCGACAGACGGGCGCCCACGCGATGGCGCACGATGATATAGATAAGCATGATTACAAATATGATGGCCACCAACACCATTCGGCTCACTTGCCGGCCTCGCATATTCCGTTCGCGCTCTGCGGCAATCTCCTGCTCCTTCTGATGCACAGCCTCCTGCTCTATGGCATTGGCTCGACGCGATTGGGTAATGGCCGAATCAAGATGCTCTATAATCTCCATGCCGACAGCTCTCGCCGAATCCATCCTGCCAGCCTGTCGGTTCACCTCATACTTCTTAAGCAGCATCTTTTGTATATTCTCAAGCGAATAGCCGACATTTTGTTCTTCCATCAGCGTGTTCAGGTTGGAAAAATTGTCGGCAGACTCCTGCCACCGCCCGGCCAAACCAAGATAGTTGCTGCTAAGAATATTTCCTTCAGCTGTACGGCTAAAGCTTGTTTTCTGGAATAACTGATAGGCTTTGGCAGCCTCGTCCTTACGTCCTAATCCTTCGAGTGCTATGGCGCTATTGATATAGTAACGTGACCACTGCTTTTCAACATAGTCTGGACGCACATCCGGCACTTTCTCATATCCACGTATCAGTTCGGCTAAGCGTTCTGTCCATATAAAGGCCTTACCATACTTATGGATATCCAAATAAGTGTTGCATACGATGCCCAAACCAATGATAGCATCGCGATAGTACATGTAATAAGGATGGCGCTGAATCAGGTCGAGGTGCAAACGGTAGCCTTGTGCCAGATATTCGTTGGCCTTAACCTCACTGATGCCGAAACGACTTTGGTAACAACCCTCATAGAAAAGCAGATTGGCATAATCACTCGTGGAGTCGCAGTCCAACTTCTCCAACTGCTCGATGGCGGGTAGTACAATCTGCTGTGCAGCCTCATACTCATATCTTATATTCGTTATATCTCGAGTAGGTTATTTCCTGAGAATCTTTTGTTTTTCCTGGATCACGACACCGTGGGTAGAGTCGGTGGCGAGGGTACCGTCGAGGCGATAGACGCGGGCCGAGGGTGTCGGGTTGAGGGGTACGACGCGAGCGGAACTTTCGCCTGTGGTCTGGTCTTCGATGGCATCATATTCCGCCATCGCCTCCGCCATACGCCCGTCAAGGTCGGCCAGGCGGTAGAGACCGTCGCTGTTGGCTGTTAGTCCCTCGATGGTGATGGTCTGCACCATCGGCGGCTCTTCAAGTGAGAGCAGCGTGCGGGCATGCATCTGGCTGTATTTCGGATAGACCAGATTGATGGCGACATAGTCTTCGCTGCCATCACTCCATTTCTCGAAGACAAGTTTCGAGCCGATGGGTGTGCGCACCTCCAATGCCTGCTCTGTCTCGGGAAGGTTCAGGCGCAAGGCCGCTCCGATAGAAGTGAGGTTGACATCGTGACCACAGAGGAAGGTGAACTTGCGGTTTCCGTTGGCAAGTTCCTCACGGATACGGCTCACCAGCGGATAGGCCAGGTTGACGGCAGCACTGTGCGTGGAATAGAGCAGACCGTCGTGCACCTCCTTCACTCGGCAGATGTCACGCCATTGCTCCTCCGTCAGTTCATGGCCGAAGGCAGCCATATCCTCACTCTCGTAGCATTGCAGCACGAGGGCATCCGACACGCTGTAGGCCAGTTTGAAGCCGCCCGTCATCTTCGGCTCGTCACCCTTTTCCAGCTTGTACTGCATATCGTCGAAGCGGAAATGCACGGTATCGTTCTGTGCGGCAGGCGAATGGGCCATATCGATCACCTCCTCCATCAGCGTCAGCGTGGGCTGCACACTCTGCATCCAGGCCTCCGGACCACCATGCAAGGTAGCCATTTCTGCCAGGATCTGCTGGCGGTACGCATCGTTCATCTTCGTGAACTGCGCCTTGAACACAGGGTCCATGACGTCCTCGTCGAATTGATGCTGGATCTCCACGTTGGCAAAAGGCAGGAAACCGGCTGAGAAATATTTCGCCGTGGTGAACGTACGTTGGCGCGAGTTGGCATAGAACAGCACTTCATCGCCTTGCGGACGGTAGTTGTCGGACAACAGTCCTGCGCTGACCACCCATTTACGGAAGAACTGGCCCATCTCCGTTTCCAGCACACCGCCACGCTGCGACAACTGGCTGCTGGGCGATGTCCACTTAAACCATTCGTAAGGTGTCACCCGCATATAGGCAGCACCGCCTGATGTCAGCGGCGAGCGGATGTTGTGACGGCTCATCACCACCACCTCTTTCAGTTCATACTTTGCCTTGAAGTCATCAGAGCGCTCCGTCTGAGCCTGGAGACTCGTGGCAGCCATCATGGCTGCTGCTACCATCATCAAACATTTGTTCATATCGTAACCACGCTTCTTGAAACGTTCTGTATCTTTGCGGAACGTCTTGGTCATTCTTACTTCAAATATTGTTTTCGGCTGCAAATTTAGGAAAATAAACGGCTCATTCCAAATAAAACGGGTTTTATTTTGCATTTCGCCCATTTTACACTATCTTTGCAACCATTATGAAGAATTTACTGACAAGAAGAACGATCCGTAAGTATGCTGACCGCGATGTCAGCGAGGAACTGCTGGGGCGGCTGATGACAGAGGCCGCACGTACCCAGACAATGGGGAACCTACAACTGTATAGTGTGGTGGTGACGCGCTCGGAGGAAATCAAGGCCAGGCTCGCACCCGCCCATTTCAACCAGCCGATGGTGACGGAGGCACCCGTGGTGCTGACCATCTGCGCCGACTTCAACCGCACAAGTTTCTGGGCCAAATGCCGCAACGCCGTGCCTGGCTACGACAATTTCCTGTCGTATATCAACGCGGCGACGGATGCCCTGCTCTACACACAGACACTCTGCAACCTGATGGACGAGGAGGGGTTGGGCTACTGCTATCTGGGTACCACCGTGTATCAGCCTCAACAGATTATCGACATCCTCCAGTTACCGAAGCTCGTGATGCCCGTAGCTACGTTGACCGTGGGTTGGCCCGCGGAGGAGCCAGAACTCTCAGACCGTCTGCCCTTGGAGAGTTTCGTGCACCAGGAGACCTACCACGACTATATGGGTAAGGATATCGACACCTATTATGATGAGAAGGAGCACTTGCCCGAGAACCAGCAGTTCGTCCGCATCAACCAGAAGGAGACGCTGGCGCAGGTGTTTACGGATATCCGCTACACCAAGAAGGACAACGAGGCCATGTCGAGAGAACTCATCCTTACCCTCATCCGACAAGGCTTCCTGCCCCACACCGCAGCAAGAGGAATGCTTTAACTAAACCACGATGGGCTTATACTTCGGCACGAGCGTCTTCATGATGCACCAGCCGATGAGATAGGCGACGGCGCAGATGCAGAACACCACCATATAGGCGGCGGGCTTGCCCTCGAAGCCGAAGAACGTGTAGGCTCCACCCTGGCCTGCCGCCCAGTCGAAGAACTCTCCTGAACAGAGGTTGATGGCATAGGAGCCGAGACCACCAGCCATCGTGCCAATACCCGTGATCGTGCCGATCGTGGACTTGGGGAACATGTCGCCAATCGTCGAATAAAGGTTGGCACTCCATGCCTGATGACCTGCGCCCAACAGTCCGATGAGGATGGCGGGCCACCACGCGCTGTAGGCGCCCAAAGGCTGGGCGAAGAGGCCCAGCAGCGGCAGACAGGCAAACAGCAGCATCGCACGCATACGACCCAGATAGGGGTTCATGCCACGCTTCTCGACGAAGTAGGTGGGCAGATAGCCGCCTCCAATGGAGACCACCGTGACGATGAGATAGAGCGTGAAGATGAGAAGGATGCCCATCGTGGAGTCGGAGGTATAGCCGTACTGGTCGCTGAAATAGGCTGGCGCCCAGAACAGGAAGAACCACCAGACACCGTCGGTAAACAACTTACCCACGATGAACGCCCACGTCTGACGGAAGGTGAAGCAGCGCCAGAAGGGGATGGTTTTCTCCTCCTTCTCCTTTGTGCGATCCTGCACCTCGGCGATGTCGCCATCCTGCTCGACATAGTTCAGTTCGGCCTGGTTCACGAAACGGCTCTTGTGGGGTTTCTCGTAGAGCCACATCCATAGTCCCATCCAGACGAAGCCCAGGACACCGATGATGATAAAGGCCAGTTCCCAACCCCAGGCACGCGCCAGAAGGGGGATGGTGGCAGGAGCAGCCAGGGCTCCCACAGAGGCACCGCTATTGAAGATGGAGGTGGCAAAGGCACGGTCCTTCTTGGGGAAATACTCGGCCGTCACCTTGATGGCAGCGGGGAAGTTGCCTGCCTCTCCCAAGGCGAGTACCATACGGCACGAGAGGAAGAGGTACATCGACACGGTGGCGATGGCCACAGCGGCATCACCCGTCAACTGTCCGAGTTGGGCGACAGTGTCGTAGCCCTCCCACTCCATGGCCACCCAGCCGCAGCCGGCATGGAGACAAGCACCTAATGACCATACGAAGATGGCGATGAGATAACCCTTCTTGGTGCCCATCCAGTCGATGAACTTTCCTGCGAAGAGGTTCGCGATGGCGTAGAAGATGGAGAAGTAGGCCGTGATCTTACCATAGTTGGCATCTGTCCAGTGGAACTCTGGAGAGATGAAGTCCTTCCAGGTAAGCGACAGCACCTGACGGTCCATGTAGTTGACGGTGGTAGCCAGAAACAGCAGGCCACAGATGACCCAACGGAAGTTGGACATTTTGGTTGTTTGGATAGGAGTCATATCATTTTTCTGTTTTTAGTCTTGGAAATAGACGCGCTTCACACGGTTGGAGACACCTGTGAGCACCTCGTAGGGGATGGTGTCGAGAGCATCGCTGAGTACGGTGACGGGCAGATGCTCGCCGAAGATCTCCACTTGATCACCTTCGCGGCAGGGGATATCCGTTACGTCGATCATCGCCACATCCATACAGATATTACCCACATACTCGGCCTTCTGGCCATTGACGAGACAGTAACCATGACGGTTGCCGAGATGACGGTTCAGTCCGTCGGCATAACCTATGGGGATGGCGGCGATGACGGAGTCGCGCTCGATGGTGCCCTTGCGGCTGTAGCCCACGGTCTCGCCAGCGGGCACATGACGCATCTGGAGGATGGTGGTCTTGAGCGTAGAGACGGTATGGAGGATATGATTATCTCTTGGATCGACGCCATAGAGGCCGATGCCGAGACGACACATATCCATCTGGCGCTCTGGGAAGTGCTCGATACCTGCGGAGTTGTCCATGTGGCGCAGGATCTTATGGGTAAAGACTTCCTGCAGCTTGCAGCTTCCCTCTTCGAAGAGGGCGAACTGCTGGGCAGAGAAATCATCGAAGCCATCACTGTCGGAGCCCACGAAATGACTGAACACGGAACGTGGGATGATGGCGTTCTGATGCTTCAGACGATCGACAAGCTTGAAGATATCATCGACGGGATCGAAGCCCAGACGGTGCATGCCCGTGTCGAACTTGATATGGACAGGCCAACCCGTGATACCTTCCTTGCGGGCAGCCTTAATCAGCGCGTCCATCAGACGGAAGGAATAGACCTCGGGCTCCAGGTCGTAGTCGAACATGGTCTTGAAAGCCGTCATCTCTGGGTTCATGATCATGATATTAGCAGTGATGCCAGCCTTACGGAGCGTCACGCCCTCGTCGGCCACGGCCACAGCGAGATAATCGACACGCTGGTCCTGCAGCGTCTTGGCGATCTCCACGGCTCCAGCTCCATAGCCGTCGGCCTTGATCATACAGACCATTTTCGTCTCAGGCTTCAGGAACGAACGGAAATAGTTCAAGTTCTCCACCACCGCGTTGAGGTTCACCTCCAGAATGGTCTCGTGGACCTTCTGCTCCAGTTGCTCCGTGATCTGGTCGAAGCCGAATGAGCGGGCGCCTTTGAGTAGGATCAGTTCGTTGCGGAGATTGGCGAACGCCTCACTGGAGAGGAAATGGGGTACATCCATGAAGAACTGTTTGTCGGCAATCTGGATACGATCTGCCTGAGCGGTAAGCTCAGGACCGATGCCAATGAATTTATTGATGCCACGCTTCACCAGCAGTTCGCTCACCTGGGCATAGAGAGCCTCGGGCGAGGAGCCTGTCTGGAAGATGTCGCTGAGGATGAGCGTCTTCTTAGAGGGCTCACGGCGATTCATGAAGTCGAGGGCGATATCGAGGGAGTTGATGTCGGAGTTGTACGAGTCGTTGATGAGCACACAGCCACGCTGGCCCTCCTTCACCTCCAGGCGCATGGCCACAGGCTCCAACTTCGGCATACGGTCGGCCAACTGGCCTGGTGTCAGACCCAGATGGAGGGCGACAGCCGCACAGGTGATGGCATTCTCGATCGAAGCCTCATCGATAAAGGGAATCGAGAAACAGTTCTCCTCCTGCTGCCAGATATAGGTGATGCGCGTATTGGGCGACTTGACAGCGACCTCCTTCACGAAGAGGGCAGCCTGATCGTCGCACTGTGACCACGCGATCTTCTCACCCTTATACTGCATCCGGCGGATACAGCGGCTGACGGTATCGTTGTCGGAACAATAGACCATCGCCTCCGTATCGTGCATCAGTTCGAGTTTCTCCATGCACTTCTCCTCCATCGAACGGAAATTCTCCTGATGGGCGGCACCCAGGGAGGTGAGCACGCCGATGGTGGGTTGGATGATATCGCGCAGGGCATACATCTCACCAGGCTGCGAGATACCTGCCTCGAAGATTCCCACCTCCGTCTGTTCGTTGAGCAGCCACACGGAGAGGGGCACACCGATCTGGGAGTTATAGCTACGAGGGGAACGCACGATCTTCTGCGAGGGGAGCATCAACTGGTAGAGCCACTCCTTGACCATCGTCTTACCGTTAGAGCCCGTGATACCCACGATGGGCACGTCGAACTCGTCACGATGACGCTCTGCGAGGCGCTGGAGGGCTGCCAACGTATGGGGTACCCTGAGGAAGTCGGCCTCGGGATAAATGGTGTCGTAATGCTCAGGCACCTGTTCCACGACGAAATGACGGACACCACGACGATAGAGGTCATCCACATAACGATGACCATCGTTGCGCTGGGTCTTCAGGGCGAAGAAAAGGGTTTCTTCAGGGAAACAGAGACTGCGGCTGTCTGTTAGCAGCCAACGGATATTACCCTCACTATGCCCATAACGACGGGCACCTATCAGGGTTGTCACTTTTTCTATTGAGTATTTCATACTGCAAAGTTAGGGTATTTTTTCTGCAACGCCGCTACTTTTAACATAGTTTTATCCATCAAGACCCGATATTCCTCGGAATCCGGATCGAAAGGCCGATGGTTGAGGACAGCCTTCAAGGGCGCCCATTCCTTCAGGAACGTCTTTGCCTCATCACTGAGATAGACTTCAGAGAGGCGCTGCCAGATATATTCGACAGTCTGATCCGAAGGGTGGAGCATATCGGCCTTATAGAAGCGATAGTCGCGCAGTTCATCGTTAAGGATCTCGTAGGCAGGGAAATAGGAGAGACTAGCCAGGCTAGAAGTCCTTATCACTTTCTCCACTGCGAGGAGGAGCGTTGCCTTGGAGAGCTGGGAACCATGATAGCCATATTTCCGATAGCGGATGGGACTAACGGTCAGGACGATGTGCATATCGGGATTCATCTGGTGGAGAAGTTCGATGGCCTGCTGCAGATAATCCGCGCACGCATCGATAGAGAGTTCTTCCTCCGTGAAAAGCGACTGCGGACGCTTCTCGCAGTTATCCACGATCTCGCCCGTCTCCTTCAGACGATAGACATGGTTCGTGCCAAGGGTCAGAAATACTATCTTGGGTGTATTCTCTTTCCACTTTTCAATGGTGTGGAGGATGGAGGCGGGATTATACATCACGCCATAGGGATTCACCACGGCACGGAACTTCTCTTCCTGGAAGCGACGGCCGATCTCTGTTGCGAAACAGGAGCCCACAAAGAGCATCTCCTCACAGGGGCCGATCTGGAAGTCGGGCTTGGGAATATCTACTATCGTCCTGAACTCCATCTGTCAACAATAAATAACTAACTACGACTGATCTGCAGTCCCGTCGTCGAGAGCGACAGTTCCACGAAACGGGCGTTCTTATTCTGGCGATGCTCCGTCAGGATCTGCTTGATACGGGCAGCAGCCTCAGGATCCTTGGCAATCATATAGAGGTAACCACCTCCCCCTGCACCTGGTAGCTTATAACCCAGACAGAGGTCATCGATGAGGGTGGTCAGTGTGGCGACAGCCTCAGGATTCGTTCCACTGTCGAGCGTCTGGTTCTGTTGCCAGGTCTTACGCACGAGTGTTCCCATCCGCACAAAATCATTGCGCAGGATAGCGTCGTACATCTCCATCGTATGCTCCTTCATCTCACGCAACAGACGCAGTTCACCACCATGATTCAGAAACATCCTGCTCACGATCTCAGCCAAGATCTGTTTGGCCGTACGCGTAATCCCTGTATAATATAAGAGGTGACAGGAACGGTATTCCGGTTGTAGCCATAGATCGTTGGGCAGCCATCTCACCTGCGGGCTCTGATCGAAACCGCTACCTGTCTGCAGGAGTTTCACGCCTCCCAGCACCCCACCAAACTGATCCTGCCAGCCACCACCCGTGGTGAGCATCTGTTCAAGGATCAGCGTACGACGGCCTATCTCGTTCTTGTCCCACGCCAGACCGCAGAAGTCACTGACGGCGCCAAGGACGGTAGAGGCGAGGATGCTGCTGGTACCCAGACCACTGCCCGCTGGTACGGCCGAGAGTAACGTCAGTTCGATGCCACTACCAAAGGCCTCTAACTGAGTACGGAGCGAAGGTGTGCCTCCGAAGCCAGCGAGCACGAGCGCCGCCTTGGGGATTGAAAAGGGCGAGCCCACATGCATGAAATCCGTCAGCTGTTCATTGGTCTCCACCATCTCAACAGCGCCCAGATCGATACTACGCAGCACGATCCGCTGTTCTTTCGAGGGACGCACAAACGTCTGCAATGGCGGCTGCCCATTCAGTTCGATGGCGAAGTTGATGACATTACCCCCCTCCAACAGACAGTATGGCGGTGTGTCCGTCCATCCTCCAGCGATGTCGATACGCACGGGCGAGCGCCCCCAGACGATCTGGTCGTCAGCGACACAGAGATGTGCAGCTTGCTGCTGCGGCATTGCAGCAGACTCAACACCCAGACCCTCACGAAGCAGGGCGAAGGCTTTGTCGCTCTCGCCACGAAACATCGCATCGTGGATGCGCGTCATCAGGGGCGCATCCTCAGGAAGCGGTGGCGGCAGGGGGATATGCTCTTTCTGGAACTCGGCAGCCGCATCAGCAAGATCGAGCTGATAGAACACGCTATGGCTCCAGTTCTTGGCCAGGGCACTCCAGTTCTGCTTGTGGAAAACCTTGCGCTGGGCAAAGAGCCGACGGAGGTTCGCACGCTCCGCGAGTTCGTTGCTGTTCAGTGGTTCGTCGATACGGTAACGGCGCACCTCATAGTCAACATCCCCCACAGGTATCACATCGATACACTCGCCAGGAGCCAGAGTCATCTCCCAGTCTTTCTCAGGGACACCTGTGATAATATGGTCATGAGAGAGCTGCCAGCGTTTGCCCACGTGGCTGTTCTCTATCCAGATATTCGTATTCTCTTCCGTAAAGTTGATCTCCATCACGGCATTCTGCACGAAGATCGAGGGATGG
>JAGCPV010000187.1 GCA_017965475.1 Prevotella sp. | reverse complement strand
GTTTATCTCCGTCCATATCAACGCCCTGCCGAAGGGTAGGGTGGCGCGCGGTTTCCAGACCTATACGTTGGGCACCAGCAAGCGGACGGGCAAGAATACGGGCGTGATGCAGAACCTGGAGGTGGCCAAGCGCGAGAATGCCGTCATCCTGATGGAGAAGGACTATAAGCAGACCTATCAGGGTTATGATCCGAACTCGCCTGAGAGCGATATCATGTTCGAGTTCATCCAGGACAAGAACATGGAGAACAGCGTGGAACTGGCGAAGTATATGCAGCGCTATGTCTGTAGGGCTACGGGTCGTCAGGATATGGGTGCCCAGCAGGACAACCTCGCCGTGCTGCGCCTCTCGTCGATGCCGGGCTGTCTGGTGGAACTGGGCTTTATCACCACGCGTGACGAGGAGCAGTATATGATCTCAAAGGCTGCTGAGCAGGAGTATGCTCAGGGACTGTTCAACGCTTTCATGGCCTATAAGAAGAAGTACGATAAGAATTCGACGATCCCCTACCGTCCGGAGCCAACGCCCAAGGAGGTGGAGATCCCACAGGTGGTGCCGCAGGAGGAGAAGGCTCAGCCTTCAGAGAAGAAGGCGGAGAAGCCTGCGGAGCCGAAGGAGGAACAGCCGACGACCAAGGAGGAACCTAAGGACAGTACCACTGCGGAGCCAGCGCCTCAGGATGAACCTCAGCAGGAACCGGCTTCCAAGGAGGAACCGCAGCCCACTCAGACGGAGCAGCCTGCAGAGAAGACAGAGAAACCTGTGGAGAAGGCGGAGCCCGCGGCCCCTGCAGGTCCTGTGTTCAAGGTGCAGGTCCTTGCCAGTTCGTCGAGGATCAAGACGGGTGATGCCAGACTGCAGGGACGGAAGGACATCGACTTCTATCAGGAAGGCGGGTTGTATAAATACACGGTGGGCTGTTCGGAGGACTACGACGAGATCTACCGTCTCCGTAAGGAGGTGGCCCAGCAATTCCCCGAGGCTTTCATCATTGCATTCAAGGACGGCAGTCGGATGAACGTGAACGAGGCCATCAAGGAGTTCAGGCGTAAAAAGGCAAAAAAGTAAAACAGACGAGATATGAAGAAGTATAGCAAGGAAATTCAGATCGGCCTAGTGGCCATCGTCGGAATCGTGATATTATATTTCGGTCTTCAGTTCCTGAAAGGACTGACGGTCTTCTCTTCCGACCGTAACTACTGCGTGAAGTTCGCGGATATCAGCGGCTTGTCTGCCTCCAGTCCTGTCTATGCCAATGGCTACAGGGTCGGTGTGGTCGAGGATATCATCTTCGACTATGATCATCAGGATGAGATCGTGGCCGTGATCGGACTCGACAACCAGATGCGTCTTCCCAAGGGTAGTAGGGCAGAGATCGCCAGTGACCTCTTGGGTAATATCAAACTGGAGCTGGTGCTGGGACCCAATCCCGCCGATATCCTTGCCCCTGGCGACACCATCAGCGGTGGCCTGCAGAAAGGTGCTATGGCCCAGGCTGCGGACATGATCCCGCAGATTCAGGCGATGCTCCCCAAGTTGGACTCTATCCTGATGAACGTGAATCTGCTGTTGGCGGATCCTGCCCTGAAGAACTCCCTGCACCATATCGACCAGATTACGGGGAACCTGACCTCGACGACCAACGAGTTGCATGCGATGGCCAGTACGCTGAACCACCAGATGCCACAACTCGTGAAGAATGCCGACGGGATGCTCGCCAATGCCAACGACCTGACGCGTAATCTCAACGAACTGGATCTGGCCAAGACGATGGCGAAGGTGAATAATACCCTTCAGAATGTGGAGCAGATGACGGCCAAGCTGAACAGCACCGAGGGTACCCTCGGACTGTTGATGCGCGATGCGGAGCTATATAATAACCTGAACGCGACGATGATGCATGCCGACTCGCTGATGATCGATCTGAAGCAACATCCGAAGCGCTATGTGCACTTCTCCGTCTTTGGCAAAAAAGATAAGTAATTTAAAATTTGTCTAAATAAAAAGGTGCCGTCCATAATTTAGGTCAATAGGCTCTAATAGGCTTGCTTTCGCGCCACTTACAAGGGTTTACAAGCGAGTTTGAAATAGTGTTAACACGTTCTGTACGTCGATAAGCGTCTGATAATTAATGTGTTGTAAATTTGCAAGTAGCGTTTTTGCCATTTGGCGGTGTGAAACATTATAAATGCCCGTAGGTAAGCGAGTTACAGAAGAATGTGCACACAAAGGGTGGTTCGGAGCATTTGGATAATCCAAAAAAAATCGCGAACTTTGCACCTGCAATTAAAATCTATTTAAACTCTAAAGACCTAATCGTCTTAAACAAAATTTGAAACAATCGCCGAATGAACAATAGTCATCAGGCGCTCTGGGACAACTGCCTTAGTCTGATTCAGGCAAATGTTACCGAGCAGCAGTATAAAACGTGGTTTGCGCCAATTGTCTTCGAGTCTTACTCCGAGGATACGCATGAGTTGTTGGTGCAGCTCCCAAGCAGGTACGTCTTCGAGTACTTGGAGCAATACTACGTAGGACTATTAAGTAAGGTACTCGCGCGAGTGTTTGGAACGGATGTCAAGCTCAACTATCGTATTGTCGAGGTGAAGGCCAACCCTGGTGGAGGCCGTGACGTGACTACCGATAATGAGAGCGAAGGCCCCAGCATGATAGAGCAGCCTGAGCCGTCGAACCGTGTCAACAAGTCGCCTTCGACGCTGGATGCCGCCACGCCCCAGTCGTTGAATCCCCAGCTGGATCCGAAGAAGACCTTCCAGAACTTCATCGAAGGCGACTCGAACAAGCTGCCCCGTACTGTGGGTCTCTCCATCGCGGAGCATCCGGGAAAGAGCACGTTCAACCCCTTCTTCATCTTCGGTCCCTCTGGTTGTGGTAAGACCCACCTGATCAATGCCATCGGTGTGCGTTGCAAGGAGACCTATCCCCAGAAGCGCGTGCTCTATGTCTCGGCCCGTCTGTTCCAAGTGCAGTTCACGGATTCTGTGCGTCATAATACGACGAACGACTTCATCACCTTCTACCAGTCGATCGATGTGCTGATCGTGGATGATATCCAGGAGTGGATGAATTCGCCCAAGACGCTCGACACTTTCTTCCATATCTTCAATCATCTTTTCCGCTGCGGTAAGCAGATTATTCTGGCCAGCGACCGTCCGCCCGTGGATCTTCAGGGTATGAAGGACCGTCTGCTCACACGCTTCGCCTGTGGTCTGATCGCCGAACTGGAGAAGCCCAACGTGCAGCTGTGCATCGACATCCTCAACGCGAAGTGTAAGCGTGACGGTCTGAAGATCCCTGCAGACGTCATCCAGTTCATTGCTGAGACGGCCAATGGCAGCGTGCGTGACCTGGAGGGTGTGGTGAACTCACTGATGGCCTATTCGATCGTCTATAACTCGAATATCGATATGCGGTTGGCAGAGCGCGTCATCAAGCGTGCCGTGAAGGTGGATAACCACCCGCTGACCATCGACGACATCCTGGAGAAGGTCTGCCACCATTATGGTGTCAACCAGCAGCATGTGTTCAGCAAGAGTCGTAAGCGCGACTATGTGCAGGTGCGCCAGATCTCCATGTATCTCGCCCAGAAATACACGAAGATGCCTGCTTCGCGCATCGGACAGTTGATCGGCAACCGCGACCATTCCACCGTCATCCACAGCTGCAATACCATTGAGCAGCGCCTGAAAGTGGATAAGGCCTTCCATGCAGAACTCAGCAGTATTGAGAATTCCTTCAAGCTGAAGAAATAATAAGAGAGCCCTTGTGAGGGCTCTCTTCTGTTATAGGCTGATGCTGAATCCGGCAATCAGCCAACGGCCAGGCTGTTCCACGAGTCCGTAGTCGTGGTAGCTCGTATCGAAGAGGTTGTTGGCTTCGATGTAGGCTTTCCATGAGTCTTGCCTCCACGTCAGACGGGCGTCCGTCAGACAGTAGGGTTCGTAATCTTGGATATGGCCGTCGAAGTCGGTATAGGAACCCACGCGATCCTGCCAGCGTACGGTGATGCCGAGGTCGAGACGGCGTGCCAGTTGCAGCCTGAGGTTACCGACGAGTTTATGACGCAGGTACTCCAAGGCATATTGCGATACAATACCAGACTCCTGTTTCTTGTCCTGTGTGATATAGCTGTAGCTCAGCTTTGCAGTGGCTCGCTGGAGGTGAGCCTCCGTCGAGAACTCAAATCCTGTGCTGTTGATCTCCGTGTGGTTCACGCTCTGCCAGACGGCCTCGTCGCCTTTCGAGGTGTCCATGATCCAGTCGATCATGTTTTTGCCGTGATGATGCCAGAGGGCGCAGTTCATAGTGAATAGTCGATAGTTGATGGTCAGTCCAGCCTCCAGAGCCTGCATCTCTTCGGGCTTCAGGTGAGGATCGGCAGCATAGCCCTGCAGTTTGTAGTACATCTCCGTGAACGACGGCATACGGAGTGAGGTATTGTAGGAGACGTGGAGTTTCCAGTGGTCATTCGGACGGTAACTGATATCGATGCCAGGATAGACGGTCATGTTCATATTGCTCCATGTGTTCTTCACGGCCACAAGTCCGGCAGAGACGGTGAAATCCTTGAACAGGAGGTTATGCTCCAGGTAGCCACTGATGTTCGTGCGATTTACCCCCAACGTATAATCACGGTCTGTGCCCTTGATATGGTGCGTCTGCGAGAGGGGTTCACCCAGGTTGCCACTGACAAGATCCTCGTTGCGCAGTTCTGCGCCGAAGGCCGTGCGTCCTGCCACCCAGTCGAAGTAACTGCTGAGGTTCACACCATACACATCCGTGCGGTTGTAGTTGTAGGCCATCTTCTCTGGCTGTCCTCTGTAGCCTTCGTAGCGGTCGCGGTTCTGGTTCCAGTAGATACTGGGGACGAAGTGCAGCCGTCCGCCTTTGGTCACACCCTGTATGGCAGAGAAGAGTTTCGTGGTGTGCTCGTACTGGTCGTCGGCCTGCCATTTCGGCGAGGCGTAGAACGTGCTCGAGCCCCAGCCTTTGTCTGCGATACCCAGATGCCAGTGCAGCATGAGGTCATCGTCTTCGTACTGCCCTTGGTAGAAGGCTTTCAAGCCACTGAAGTCCGTATTGAGTGAGCCAGCCTTCGAGCGACTGTAACCATCACTGCGACTGTAGCCCGCGCTCAACTGGTTGTTCCAGTGCCCGCTTCTCAGGTTACCTCTGCCACTGACCCTGCCATAGCCATAGGATCCGCCTTCGATGGTGACGTCGGCACTTGTGCGCTGGGCAGGTTGCGTGACGATGTTGATGGCTCCCACGAGGGAAGAGGTACCATAGATCCGTCCCGCAGGCCCTTCTAGCACCTCAATACGGATGATCTCGCTTAGGTCGATGGGCAGGTCCATCACGTTATGCCCCGTCTGCGGGTCACAGATATTGATGCCGTTGAGCAGGATGATGATCTGTTCGGAGGTACCGCCACGAATGGAGATATCCGTCTGGGCTCCTATGGGACCGCGTTGACGGACATCGACGCCGACGGCGTATTTCAGCAGATCGTTAATACTTTGTACGGGGGCCTGCGCAATATCTGCACGCTCCAGTACAGTGACCATTCTCGCAGCCTGACTCTTCGTCAGGGGCGCCCTCGATCCCGTCACACTGACCTCATCGAGCATCATCTCGCGAGCCGTTGTCATCGAGGCGGAGTCCGTCACCACAGGGTTCGTGCTGACACTCTCGGCAGAGGCGTAGGTCAGTGTGGCTACGGAGAGCACGCTGCATACCACCTCACGCCCCAGACAGGCAAAGAGCGAGTAGCCCTTGTTTCCGAAATGTCGGAACACCAGGACCTGGCGCTTCATGTTGAATAGTGGTTTGTTCATAATCGGGCGCAAAGTTACAAATTATTCATGGAAAAGTATTTGATTCTCAATAATTATTTGTACTTTTGCCGAACAATAGTAAATATTACACTAAATATGGTTTATAACGAGATCGGAAAGACTGGTATGAAGGTGTCGAACCTCAGTTTCGGCGCCTCGTCGTTGGGTGGCGTGTTTCATAGCATCCTGGAGGAAGAAGGCATCCGTGCCGTACATACGGCCGTGGATAACGGTATCAACTTCATCGATGTGTCGCCTTATTACGGTCATTTGAAGGCAGAGACTGTGTTGGGCAAGGCCCTGAGGGAGATCCCCCGCGACAAATACTACCTCTCGACGAAGGTGGGCCGTTATGGTAAGGACGGTGTGAACACCTGGGACTACAGTGCCAAGCGGGCGACGGAGAGTGTCTATGAGAGTATGGAACGCCTGCATGTCGATTATATCGACCTGATCAATGTGCACGACATCGAGTTCCAGGCAGGGATGGAGGGTGGTCTGCAGAAGATCTGCGACGAGACATTGCCTGCTCTCGTGGAACTGCGCAAGAAAGGTGTTGTGGGACATGTGGGTATCACAGACCTGCAGCCAGAGAACCTGAAATGGGTCATTGAGCATTGTGATGACGGGACAGTGGAGAGTATCCTGAACTTCTGTCATTACTCATTGAACGATACGATGCTGGCCGATTTCCTGGGATTCTTCGAACAGCACGGTGTGGGTGTCATCAATGCCTCGCCGTTGTCGATGGGTCTGCTCTCGCAGCGTGGTGCCCCCATGTGGCATCCCGCAGGCAGGGATCTGAAGAACGCCTGCGCCAAGGCTGCT
>JAGCPV010000186.1 GCA_017965475.1 Prevotella sp. | reverse complement strand
TTTTTTCCTATCTTTGTGCCAAAATTGAATTATTTTATAAAAGTTTAATCACTAAAATCAAACGATTATGAAAAAGCTAATGTTGATTGCAGCCATGGTGCTCATTAGCACTGGTGCTTTCGCTCAGGAAAAAGGTATGAAATGTCTTGGTGTAGGTGTCAGCTATGGAATCAAGAGCCATGCCAACAAGATTGCTATTGATGCAAAGGCTCAGTACAATGTGACGGACTACTTCCGTGCAGAGTTCGACTTCAAGTTCTATCCGAAGCAGGACGCTTGCCATGTAATTAATCCGAATCTGAACCTTCAGTATCTCATCCCCATTGGCGATAGCGAGAAGTTCTTCGTCTATCCTACAGCAGGTGTAGGTATTTTGGCTGCTTATTACACAGATTTCGATACAGAAACGATGTTCAACTTCCAGGGTGGTGCCGGAGCAGAGTATCATTTCTCGGAGAAGATCAAGTTTTTTGCAGAGGCCATTTACCAGTATGCCAAGAAGAATGAGGCCAAGTTCGACTGGCCCATCCTTTCCATCGGCGCTGCCTATTATTTCTAGAAAAAAGGCAATTATTATAATGTTTAACCCCTAAAAATTCAATTTCGTATGAAGAAAATTATGATGATCGCAGCCATGATGCTTATGAGCACAGGCGCATTCGCACAGGAGATGTTCTTGAAGCCAATGGTTGGTGGTACACTCACAACATTTAGAGGTGATGTTGAGAACAACAAAATGAAGGTTGGTCTCGTGGCTGGTGCTGAATTTGGCTTTATGTTCAATGAGAACATGGGTGTAACAGCTGGTCTGCTGTATGCAATGCAAGGTTCTGGTATTAAGCATGATGACGATAAATGGAATATGGATTATCTGAACATCCCCATACTGTTCAACTACTATTTCATTCCCGGATTGGCAGCGAAGGCCGGTGTTCAGCCAGGTATTCTGTGCCGTGCTAAAATCGGTGATCTTGATGTTAAAGACTATATGGAGAAGTTTGACGTGTCTATACCTCTGGGTCTCTCATATGAGTTCAGCGATTTCGTGATTGATGCACGTTACAACCTTGGTCTTCTGAACTTCCTTAAGGATAGTCATGGTACGTACTGGAGTGGCAAGGCTTACAACAGTGTCATCCAGCTGACCGTTGGCTACAAGATCCCGTTCTAAGTCTTTGACTTGATTGATATAGAGCGAGAAATCGCTTCCCCCAGCAAAAAAATATCGGGCGGAAGATGATTTCTCGCTTTTTCTTTGTAATTTTGCGGCCGAATTTCTAATCCGACGCAAAGTTAGTAATATGCAAGATATCAGAAACATCGCAATTATAGCACATGTCGATCACGGCAAGACGACGCTGGTCGATAAGATGATGCTGGCGGGAAATCTCTTCCGTGAGGGACAGAACCTTTCAAGTCAGGTGCTCGACGCCAACGACCTGGAGCGCGAGCGTGGCATCACTATCCTTTCCAAGAACGTGAGTATCAACTGGAAGGGCGTGAAGATCAATATCATCGACACCCCGGGACACTCCGACTTCGGCGGTGAGGTGGAGCGCGTGCTCAACATGGCTGACGGCTGTCTGTTGCTCGTCGATGCCTTTGAGGGTCCGATGCCCCAGACACGTTTCGTATTGCAAAAAGCCCTCCAGATCGGCCTGAAGCCCATCGTGGTGGTGAACAAGGTGGATAAGCCCAACTGTCGTCCTGAGGAGGTCTATGAGATGGTGTTCGACCTGATGTTCTCGCTCAATGCCACTGAGGATCAGCTCGACTTCCCCGTGGTCTATGGCTCGGCGAAGAACGGCTGGATGGGAGAGGACTGGAAGACACCCACGACTGACATTACCTATTTATTAGATAAGATCATCGAGGTAATCCCGGCTCCGGAGCAGATCGAGGGGACACCCCAGATGCTCATCACCTCGCTCGACTATTCGAGTTATCAGGGCCGCATCGCTGTGGGTCGTGTGCATCGCGGACAGCTGAGGGACGGCATGCAGGTGACCATCGCCCATCGTGACGGTAGGATGGAGAAGACGAAGATCAAGGAACTCCACACCTTCGAGGGTATGGGCCACGTCCGTACTGAGAGTGTCGATTGCGGCGATATCTGTGCCGTCATCGGTCTGGAGAAGTTCGAGATAGGCGATACCATCTGCGACCTGGAGAATCCTGAGCCCATGACGCCTATTGCCATCGACGAACCCACAATGTCGATGCTTTTCACCATCAACGACTCGCCTTTCTTCGGCAAGGAAGGTAAGTTTGTCACCTCGCGCCATATCAACGACCGTCTCGAGAAGGAGTTGGAGAAGAACCTCGCCCTGCGTGTGGAACCCTTCGAGGACTCTACTGATAAGTGGATCGTGTCAGGCCGTGGTGTGCTCCATCTTTCCGTGCTGGTGGAGACCATGCGCCGTGAGGGTTACGAACTGCAGGTGGGCCAGCCTCAAGTGATCTATAAGGAAATCGACGGGCGTAAGTGCGAGCCTGTTGAGGAACTGACGATCAACGTGCCCGAGGAGTTCGCCTCGAAGATGATCGATATGGTCACCCGTCGTAAGGGTGAGATGACCTCGATGGAGAATCAGGGTGAGCGCGTGAATATCGAGTTCGATATCCCCTCGCGCGGCATCATCGGCCTGCGTACCAATGTGCTCACGGCCAGTCAGGGTGAGGCCATTATGGCCCACCGTTTCAAGGAGTATCAGCCTTATAAGGGCGAGATCGAGCGTCGTGTCAACGGTTCGATGATCTCGATGGATACCGGCAATGCCTTTGCCTATGCCATCGACAAGCTGCAGGATCGCGGAAAGTTCTTCATCGATCCGGGTGAGGATGTCTATGCCGGACAGGTGGTCGGTGAGCATGTGCACGACAACGACCTCGTGATCAATGTCTGCAAGGCCAAGCAGTTAACCAATGTGCGTGCCTCTGGTACTGACGAGAAGGCCCGTATCATCCCGAAGACGGTGATGTCGCTGGAGGAATGTCTGGAGTATATCAAGCAGGACGAGCTGGTGGAGGTAACGCCGCAGTCCATGCGTATGCGCAAGACGATCCTTGACCACGACCAACGTAAAAAGGCTTCGATCCAGCGAGGATAGAGCGATGTCCGCATCGGCCAAATTTTATGCTGGGGTCAGGCCCCAAGATTAAAAATGTAAGAAAATGCTAGGTCTGTGACTGCTTTTTGGAAGAAATTGTTTAGGATCCTAAGCCGATTTCTTCGTAATTTTGCACCCAGAAATCATTAACAACCATAGTATTTACATTTTTAATCTTTAAAAACAATGAAGAGAACGAGTAACATCACGAGACTGGCTGTGGCCGTGGCCCTGCTGTTTGCTGTGAACATGAATGCCAACGCTCAGTTGGGTGGCCTGTTGAACAAAGCCAAGAAGACCGTGACTCAGGATGCAGGTCAGAGTGCACAAGAGAAACGCGTGAAAGCCGACTACGTGAAAGACCATCCCCAAGAGCAGGAGAAAGCCGGAGTCCAGGCTGCTGGTGGTATGGACAAGTATCTGGGACTTGACAAGACGGAGAACGGACGTATCCTCTGGAAGTATGCCAGCATGGAACCAGACGAGTACAGGAAGACCATGCAGATACATAATGCCTTTGATGCTTCAAAACAGATTGTACAGGTGTTGCGCTACATGAAGGGTAATACGGAGACCTTCGAGATGTATCATCAGCAAAGTGTAGTACTCGACATCTTCAACACCCGCATACCCAACAACCTGAAGGCTGCGGCTAAGGCCACAAAGAATGGTGCCGCAGTTCCTGCAAAAGATATTGCTGCCATCAAGGCTGAGGCTGCCCGCGTGAAAAAGATGTATATGGAGCGTACAGGTGCCACGGAGAAGAGCACAGAGCAGAAGAAGGCTGAGGCCGATGATGCATATGTGCAGGAGATCATCGACAAGAACTACCTGCTCGACGATCTGACAGACAAGAACCGTCAGGCCAAGGCCGTGGCCGACTATAAGGCGAAGGTGAATGCCAAGGTGAAGCAGCAGCTTGCTCCCACAAAAATTCTCGGCACATACTCTACCTCAGTGGCCTGGCAGGGTCTGCCCCTCCAGAACTACCCCGAGTTGAAGGAGAAGTACGATGCTGTCCAGGAGATGCGCTTTAAGACCTTCTACCAGAAGGGTGGTAAGTACTACGTCGTGAAGAGTGCCTTCCGTCAGAGCATCGACAAGGGTGACAATAAGAGCGGTGCCCAGCCCCAGAAGTTCTATTGGCCTGGTCTGGAGACACCTGTCGAGATCCCCGCAGAGAAAATTCAGGGCAAGTTCTAGTGTTTTCTCTTGGTGCTTTGTTTTTTTCTTCGTATCTTTGCATCGAGAATTCAGAACCTAATTATCATCACTTAAAAAACAATCAAGAATATGAAAAAGAGTATTTTCAGTTTTGCCGTTCTGGCAGTGTCGATCTGTATGATGGCATGTGGTAACAAGAGTGCTAACAATGCTGGTGGTGCCGACTCTACGGAGGTGGCTACTGAGGCAGAGCAGACTCTGCCAGAGCTGAAGACCAGTTACATACAGAAGGACTTTACCATTAGTGCTCCTGAGGGTTGGAACACAACACCCAACCGCGATGAAAAACAGGAAGGTATCATGTTGTTCAAGGGCGAAATGGAGAATATCATGTCAATCCCCCTCGTGATGATTGAAGTTGGTCAGCTGGAGGAAGGCAAGAGCTTCGAAGATGGTTTGAAAGAGGTAGAGGCAGAGGCGAAAGCCAAACCTATCCCCGACGTCACCATCGACGGTAAGACCTTCAAGGGCTTTGAGATGACAGAGGGCGATATGAAGGGTATTATCATGGTTCGTGAGGAAGCTGGTAAGACGATCAGTGTGACCATTACCAATACGAAGGCCGATGATCCTGAGGTGCTGGCTATCCTGAAGAGCCTGAAGCTGAAGTAATTCATTCGTATGGCATATACAGAGACTAGTTATACGGGCTATGGTACCCGTGTAAAGAATTCGTTCAAGGCCATTGGCACGGGCTCGTACTATTCTTAGGCGGTAAGGCCTTGCTTATCTGGATCTTCGCCTTCAAGGGCAAGGATAAGATCAAGGAACTTGCCGCCCGCTCGAGAAAGGGTGAACCACAAATGGCTTAAAAGATGAGACTGAAAGTAAACCGAAAGAACATCGACGTGTTTGAGGGAGCTGAGGTGCGTCATGCACTCCTCAGCTACTTCGCGTGGAAGGGGCTCGACGTGAGACTCGTGGATTCTTTACTGGTCTATGACCGTTGGGGTCACGAGATTGACCTTAACGCTCCTGCCTCGCAGCATGAGGTGGTGAAATTCAAACTCCCTAAACAGAAAACTCCTAAACAAAAGAAATAATGAAGAAATTGATGATTGCATTGGTGCTGATGTTCGCCACGACGATGACGGCATCGGCAGAGAGGAAGGAACTGCATATCCTCTCGGGCAACGACATGCACGCTGCCATCGAGTGTTTCCCTCGTCTTGGTTTTATTGCCGACTCTCTGCGGGCACTCTATCCCGACCTGCTGATCCTCTCTGCAGGCGACAACCGTTCGGGTGATCCCCTGAACGATATGTACGAGATACCTGCCTACCCGATGGTGGTGCTGATGAATCAGGTGGGCTTCAACGCTACGACACTTGGAAACCATGAGTTCGATTCCGCACAGGATGGTCTGGCCCGACTGATCGATCTCTCGGCCTTCCCCACGCTCTGTGCCAACGTGCATCCGGATCCGAAATGGAACATGCACCTGCAGCCCTATACCAAGTTCTATAAGAATGGTTTGACGATTGGTGTCATTGGTGTGGTGCAGTTAGGCTCGATGGGTGTGCCTGAGAGTCATCCTGCCCGTATGACGGACATCAGCTTTACGGATCCCCTGGAGACCATCAAACAGTATGAGTTCCTGCGCAAGGAGTGTGATGTGGTAATCCTGTTGTCTCATCTGGGTTACGAGACGGATGTGGAGTTCTCGAAGGATCTGCCCTGGGTAGATCTGATCATCGGCGGTCATACCCATACCCAGCTGAATGGTGGTGAGATGCACAATAACGTCTTTATCACCCAGAACGTGAACCGTCTGAAACAGATCACCCACACCACGGTGGTCGTGGAGGATGGTCAGGTGGTGAGCCGTACGGCAGAGAATATTGCCGTGCGTGGTGAGAAGAACGAGAATAAGGTGATTGCCGAACTGGTGCGCTTCTTCTCTGAGAATCCCGCTTTCCACCGTGTGCTGGCTACCGCTGAGACACCCTTTGATGCCAAGGAAGAGCTTGGTTGTCTGATGGTGGATGCCTATGTGGCAGAAGGCAATGCCGAACTGAGTTATCAGAATGCTGGTGGTGTACGCTATGAGACCCACGAGGCTGGTGACTTCACGGTGGCTGATGTGTTGCGCCTCGATCCCTTCCAGAACGATGCCGTAGAGTTGCACGTGACGGGTAAGGAACTCGCTGAGATGCTGATAGCCTGCTATGACAATGATAACCAGCGTTTCCCCTATGTGGGTGGTATGACGGCAGAATATACCGTCGATCCTGCTACGCTGAAGATCAAGAAACTCGTGCTCTATGGCAAGGATGGCAAGAAACTGAATCTGAAGAAGACTTATAAGGTGATCTCCAACAGTTACTCAGTTGCTGTCAGTCCTACGAACCGTCAGGATCCGGGCGAGAGTCTTGGCATCATCACCGCCAAGCTCATCATGGATTACTTGGAGCATCAGGGACAGGTAAGCTACAAGGGTCGTACCTGCCTGAAGGAAATTAAATAAAAAAATCGCGATGGGATCCCATCGCGATTTTTTATGCATCGGCAAAAACTTTACCGTCTTCGAGAGTGATCTGGAGTTTAGTATATTCTGAGTGGAAATCGTTTTGCAGACGATCGAGATAGCGGGCACTTTCCCACTTGCACATCGGCAGGTCGTGGAGCAAGTAGTTGCCGCAGGCCTCGGGTCGTGTGGCAGGCACTTCGTCCTGGGTGAGTATCCATTGTAGGCACTCGATGGTGAGCTGGCGCATGTCCTCGACGGTATAAGTGCCAGTCATAATGATATACATGCCAGTGAGACAGCCCATGGGACCTACATAGACCACATCGTCCTTGGCTCGGGAGTTACGGAACCAGGTGGCCATGAGGTGTTCGATGCTATGGATGGCAGCAGGGGCAACGGCTGGTTCCTTGTTAGGCTCCGTGATGCGCAGATCAAACGTGGTGAAACCTTTATCTACACGCGATACATAGATTCCTGGCTTCAGGTGCGTGTGGTCGATGGTGAAACTTTGTATAACCTCC
>JAGCPV010000185.1 GCA_017965475.1 Prevotella sp. | reverse complement strand
TGATTCTCGAACATTTTTATTTGATTTTAGAGTTTTTAGTCCTGATGATATCGAAGAGATAAGTGAACTTCACCACGATATTGCTGAAGTTGGAACGACCGAAGTAGTCGCGCTTCGAACTACCGTAGATATTCCCCAGTCCGTAATAGTAACGGCCTTCGAGCATGAAGTGTCCCACATGACGGTTGCTGAATTCCAGTCCCAAGCCGACAGCGATGCCATAGTCGAACTTATTCTCGACAGCCAGCGTATCCTGCGCCACCACATGCGAGGCGCGCACACCACTGTATTTGTAATTGGGATTGGGCTTCTCGTAGGTGCCAGGATTGAAGTTGGGATCGTGGGCGTCGAAGTTAGCCTCCACCTTGTCGTTGAGGAATAAGCCAAACTGAGGTCCCAACTGAAAGAAAGCCTGGAAACCGCTGCGCTCCCGTCCCCACCCCAATCGTGCCAACAGGGGTATCTGTACGTAGTTCATCTGTCTTTGATAGCGCAACGTCTGTGTCGGGTCGGTATGCAGTGGTACGGGGTTGTCCTTGATATCGAGGATATCCTCCTTCCAGCCGATCTGCGCATAGTTCACCTCTGCCACCACGGCACAGATGCTCTTGAAATATTTCTCGCAGGTATAACGAACGGTCACACCACCCGTCAGACCTCCCAGAAAACCTTGCGGTACCTTGGGCACAAAATCCACATTGCTCATGACATATCCGCCATTGACGCCGACAGCGAGATCCTTCCTGAACTCACCCACCTGAGCGGAAGCCGCCACAGAACACAGTACACAAATAAAGACTAAGATCCTCCGCATCGGTCAGAACTTAATGGTTTCCACCAGATGCTCTGGCATATAGTGAACAAAGAGTTGTGTATTATTCCGAAGGCCACCATTCCCATAGCGTTCAAACTGCAATGGTGTCTGCACGGGCGGATAGCCGAACATCCCCGCTGCACCGTTGAAGCTCTTGCCATACCTATGAAGTCCCATCAGGAAGAAATAGGCATGATCGAATCCCGTGATAGCAAAGCGCGGAAGGATATTCAGCATGTCCGTATGGAAGTTCCAGCGGTACTTCTGCTGGATGCGCTGTGTCGCTGGCGACGTGGGATTATAATAGAACGGTGCGGGGATATAGGTGTTGTACTTATAGAAATTCTCCAAATGCACACGCGTATAACCCATCCACTCGGCATAGCCGAACATCGTGATGTCCAGTTCCGGATGAGCAATCTTCATGGCATTGATCTTCGAGAAGGCGATGCCCAGCTCCTTCATACGTCCTGAGTTCAGGATCACCACGTTCTGCTGCTTCTGACTGAATGCCTTCAAGAAGTTCTCATCGCCCGACTTCAGGCTCGTCACGGAATAGACGATATCCTGCTGCTCCAACTGGCGACGGAGACCCGACGTAAACGGACCTTTCTTGCTCGTGGAGTCGTTACAGTCGATAAACACAGGATGATAGTCCTTGAAGCGCTGCATGAAATGAGTGATCGTCTGCTCATTGATCGTCGTAGGCGACTGCCAGATCTGGAAGATATTACGATTGGTCGTCAACTGCGGAGCATTGATGGAGAATGGGATCACCAGCCGGATGTCGTAGGTCTTGACGAACTCCGACAGCACATCCATCTGCTTGGAGTAAAGCGGCCCAATGATCAGGTCGCACTTCGTGGCGGCTTCGTTGAGGAGCACAGGACGGATATCTCCATCCTCTGGCGTGTTCCACGCGTGGACATCCACAGAGATACCCAATTTCTTCAGACTGTCACAGGCCATCAGCACACCACGGTAGTACTCCACCATTCGTTTGCCATCGCCGTTGATATCATGCAGCGGGAGCATCACGCCCAACCGGATGGCACGACGGCGCACGTCATCAGAGGCATCCGACCTGACGGGCTGCACCGTCTGCTGCTCGGACACTTCGGCCTGTCTGGATGGTGCTGCATTCTTCGAGAACGGGATCTTCAGGATGTCGCCCTTCTTCAGCTCGTAGTCGGGATTCTTCATCTCTGGGTTCGCCTCGATCAGTTCCTCGATGGTGATCTCATACATCCTGGAGATGCCGAAGATGGTCTCCTTCCGCTTCACCTTATGATATCCTCGGAAGGTGACACCCTCCTGAGCCGAGACCACGCCCACAGCCACCAAAAGCAGGGCAGACAACAAAAAATATCTTAAAACGCGCGTCATATTCTCAAATTTTAGTGATTTCGCCTACAAAAGTACAAAATAATTGTGAATTGGAAATGATGTATTATGAAATATTTAGTATCTTTGCACTTTAAAGCATACGAAAATGAGAATAAACAGGTTTTTTCTGGCTGCTTTGGCAGTATTTATACCCGTTTGGTGTCTGGCGCAGAGCGGTTATCCCTCCGTATCTCCCACCGCTACCTATACCAATGACGACGGTGATGAGACGGAGAGTACAGACATTATCACGGGACAGGCCCCATTGGCTGTTATCTTCCGCGCCAACCCCTCCGACATCGACGGTCACAATCCTGCATACGAATGGCATTTCCGCATGGAGGGTGAGGCTACGGACATGGCCGTACGCTATGAGGAAGACACGGAATATACCTTCATCACGGCGGGAGTCGTCCACGTAACACTTTTCTTCTGGCCCGACGCTGGCAAGGAAGCCGTTGACTCAACGCTGTTCACGGTAACTGTCAGTGAGAGCAAGCTGATCTTCCCCAATGCCTTCTCACCCAATGGCGACGATCACAACGAGGTGTTCAAGGCCATCGAATACCAGAGCATCGTCGAGTTCCATGCCTATATCTTCAACCGT
>JAGCPV010000184.1 GCA_017965475.1 Prevotella sp. | reverse complement strand
GATGTCGTTGAGACCAAGACCGATCTTCTGATAACTCTGATAGCGGTAGTAGTCGTGACTCTTCAGGTCTGCCTTCTTCTTGTTGGCTATCACCTTACGCATCAGCGCCACAGCGGGGTTGTCCTTACGACGGTAGCGGGAACTCTTCTTCGACTTGATGGTCACCTCACTGAGCGTGCGGTTGTCGGTAGCCATACGGATGGTCATCTTTGAGGGCGTCTGAGGGTTGACATTGATCACCTGCTCCCGATAGCCCACCGAACTGATGGTGAGTCGCCAACCGTTGTGACGATCTATACGGAAACGTCCCATGCCATCAGCCACAGCCGACACATTATTACCTTTATACTGCAGAGAGGCATAAGGCACAGGACCACCATCCGACTCATCCACCACCACACCGGTTATCTGCGCCAGCACCAGCAGGGGCATCATCATCAGGATCATCAATAGACCTCTTCTCATACGCTTAGAACTCGCTGGTGAAATGGAACTTGATATGCTTGAAATCCTCCTGCGCCATCGAGAGCACATAGCCGGAGTCTGCGAGAAACACATCGCGTCCCTCCTTATCCTTGGCCATATACTGATACTTACGCTTCTTGAAATTATCAAGCTCAGCCTCATCGTCGCTCTCTATCCAACAGGCCTTATACAGATGCACGGGTTCCCAGCGGCACTTCGCGTTATACTCGTTCTCCAGACGATACTGGATCACCTCAAACTGCAGCTGTCCCACAGTACCGATGATCTTACGGTTATTGAACTGATTCACGAACAACTGTGCCACACCCTCGTCCATCAACTGGTCGATACCCTTCTGAAGCTGTTTAGACTTCATGGGGTCATCGTTCTCGATATATTTGAAGAGCTCTGGCGAGAATGAAGGCAGACCACGGAAGTGGAGCTGTTCTCCCTCCGTCAGCGTGTCTCCGATCTTAAAGATACCACCCGTATCCGGCAGACCCACGATATCCCCGGGCCATGCCTCGTCGATGGTGCTCTTTCGCTGTGCCATGAACTGCGTGGGCGAGGTGAAGCGCATGGTTTTACCCTGGCGCACATGGAGATAGGGCTGGTTACGCTGAAACTTTCCTGAGCACACCTTACAAAAGGCGATACACGAACGGTGGTTCGGATCGATATTCGCCGTGATCTTGAAGATGAAACCCGTGAACTTAGGCTCTTCAGGCTGTACGTCACGTTCCTCGGCCTTCGTAGGACGAGGCGACGGTGCTATCTCCACGAAACAGTTCAGGAGCTCCTGCACACCGAAATTGTTCAGAGCTGATCCGAAGAACACAGGGGCCACCTCCGCAGAACGGTAGGTCTCCACGTCGAACTCGGGATAGACACCATCCACCAGTTCCAGATCCTCACGCAGCTTCTCTGCGTCCTGCTCTCCTACGCGGGCGTCGAGTTCGGCACTGTCGATATCCACCTCCACCTTCTCTGTCACACGCTGTTTGTCGGGCGTGAAGAGATCGAGTTTCTGTTCATAGATATTATACACACCCTTGAACTTCGCGCCCTGGTTGATGGGCCACGATAGCGGGCGCACCTTGATCTCCAGTTCCTGTTCCAATTCGTCGAGCAGATCGAAGGGATCACGTCCCTCACGGTCCATTTTATTGATGAAGATAATGACGGGGGTCTTCCTCATACGGCAGACCGTCATCAGCTTTCTCGTCTGTGTCTCCACACCCTTCGCACCATCGACTACAATGATGGCAGAATCCACGGCCGTCAGCGTACGGAAGGTGTCTTCGGCAAAGTCCTGGTGACCTGGGGTATCAAGGATATTCACCTTATATTCAACATCCTTTCCCTCAGGCGTATAGTCAAACTCCATCACGGAGGTGCTCACGGAGATACCACGCTGTTTCTCGATATCCATCCAGTCCGAGGTGGCGGTCTTCTTGATTTTATTGTTCTTGACGGCACCAGCCACCTGTATCTGTCCACCAAACAACAGGAACTTCTCCGTCAGCGTCGTCTTACCCGCATCAGGGTGCGAGATGATCGCAAATGTCCTTCTTCTTTCTATCTCTTGATTCATAACTTTTCAATACATTCTTTCAATGATTCTTCCCAGTAGGGAATCTCGATGCCATAGGTCTGTTTGATCTTCGTCTTGTCGAGCACACTGTAGTGCGGACGGTTGGCGGGTGTGGGATACTCCGAGGTGTGGAGCGGACGCACATGACACTGTGTGATCCCTGCGATACGATGGATGGCCTTCGTGAAATCGTACCACGAGATGACACCCTCGTTCGAGAAGTGGTAGATGCCAGGCACGATACCCTGATTGATGGCGGCGAAAATCGCCACTGCCAGGTCACGCGCGTAGGTCGGCGATCCTATCTGGTCGAAGATCACACCCAACTCCGGCTTCTCCTTACCCAGACGGATCATCGTCTTCACGAAGTTATTGCCGAAGGTGGAATAGAGCCACGCCGTACGGATGATCATCGTCTTCCGACAAGCCTTCTGCGCAGCCTCCTCACCAGCCAGTTTCGTACGCCCATAGACACTGTTGGGACATACGGGATCACTCTCCACATAGGGCTTGTGGTTCGTACCGTCAAACACGTAGTCCGTCGATATCTGCACCATCCACCCGCCACGTTTCTCTATCGCTGCTGCCAGGTATTCTGGCGCTGTGGCGTTGAGCTTCGTACAGAGCTCCTGATTCTCCTCCGCCTTATCCACAGCGGTATAGGCGGCACAGTTCACGATACCGTCGATCGCGTTCTCCTCCACAAACTGTTCGATGGCCTGCTGGTCTGTGATATCCAACTCTGCCACATCCGTATTAAAATAGGTGTGCTGGGGGTTCTCCGCCTCCAGCAACTGCATCTCATTTCCCAATTGGCCATTACAGCCAGTAATCAATATCTTCATCTTATTCAAATTTCAGTCCTTCTTCCTTGTCTTTCTTGTAATAGTCCGAGAGCATCCCGATGAAGGTGGAGATCTCCTTCACGGCATGCGCGGTATCGGGAGAGATATCCTTCTTCTGAAGCCGTAGCATCATCACCCCGTAGAGGGAGTTGAAACAGGTCTCGATCTCGTTCTCCTCCTTGTTCGCCCCACGGTTGCGGAGTTCCACGATAAACGGCAGCACCTTATAATAGGCCGTGTTGTAGAAGGGAAACTTGGGCGACTGCAACAGTTGGTCGTTGAGTTCGATGAGCATCTGCATCGTCACCTTGTTGATCTGCAGATGACCCTTCTCACGACAGTTCTCCTGATTCATCATACGGATGAGATTACCAAACCAGTCTATCTCCTCCTCCTTCTGTTCGTCGGTATAGTCGAAACGCTCGACATACTCTCTCTTGATACGTGTCAGCGAACAGTCAAACGCCCGTATCGTATCCTCTATCTGCCACATATACAGCAGATACTCGGCTATATTGTTTTTCCTTAATTCCTGAGCAACAAACATAATTATCAACAATAAACTATCAACTAAAAGAACCTCACCAGGTTCGTCGTCGTACCCAGCAGCATGATGACACTGCCAATAATCACGGCCACGCCGATGATCTGGTTGATGAGACGGATGCCATAGGTATCGAACTTCGTGCGGATCTTATCCACCAACCACGTCAGTCCCCACCACCAGAGCAGGGCACCTCCCACGATACTGGCAAAGCCCACGAGCATCTCGAAGGGATGGTCGGGCAGCACGAAGGCAAACTGCGCATACATGGCCAGGAAGAGGAAGATTATCAGCGGGTTAGAGAACGTCACGAGGAATGCCGTCCACGTGTTATACCACAGCGTACCTTTCTGCTGACCACTCTGGTGCATGTTCTTCGTGGGATCAGAACGGTAGGTGTAGAGTCCGAAGCAGAGCAGCATCACACTACCCACGATCTGCAGGTAGAAACGGTTCTGGTCGTTGGTGATGAAGTCCATGACGAACGACATACCGAAACCCGCGATGGCCGCGTAGATGATATCACTGACGGCAGCACCGATGCCAGTAGCCAGACCGTACCAGCGTCCTTTGTTCAGTGTGCGCTGCACACAGAGGATACCGACGGGCCCCATCGGAGCACTGGCAATCACCCCGATCATCATCCCCTTGAAGATGAAATCCAATATATTGATAGGTACGTGAAACGGCATATCGGATGCAAAGGTACGAAATTTTCCTGAAAGAAATGGTTAATTTCCGTAAAAACAACAAATGAATGTGGCATTTTTACTATCTTTGTGCCTTGGAAACCAGAATTCATAACAAATAATCATAAAACCATCAATTATGAACGAACAAAACACAACCCTCAAGCCGTATGTCATCGGCTTGGACTTAGGAGGAACCAATTCCGTTTTCGGCATCGTGGATGCCCGTGGTGAAATCAAGGCGACGACAGCCATCAAGACCGGCTCTTACGAGACGGCCGAGGAGTATGTCGATGCCTGTGTAGAGGTGCTGAAGGTCATCATCGACCAGGTTGGCGGCATCGAGAAGATCAAGGCCATGGGTATCGGAGCCCCCAACGGTAACTACTACAAGGGAACCGTCGAGTTTGCAGCGAACCTGTCGTGGGCCAAGAACAGTGTAGTGCCCCTGGCCAAACTGTTCAGCGAGCGTCTGGACAACATCCCCGTCGCCCTGACGAACGATGCCAATGCCGCCGCTATCGGTGAGATGGTCTATGGTGTGGCCCGTGGCATGAAGAACTTCATCGTCATCACCCTTGGAACGGGTGTGGGCTCAGGTATCGTGGTGAACGGTCAGCTGCTCTACGGCCACGACGGCTTCGCTGGAGAGTTGGGACATGTCATCATGGTTCGTGGTGCAGAAGGACGTAGCTGCGGCTGTGGACGTACGGGTTGTCTGGAGGCCTACTGCTCCGCCACGGGTGTGGCCCGTACGGCGCGCGAGATGCTGACAAAGACAGACCGTCCGAGTCTGCTCCGTGAGATGGATCCCGAGAAGATCACCTCCCTCGATGTCTCCATCGCCGCTGGCAAGGGCGACGAACTGTCCAAGGAGATCTATGAGTTCACGGGTAAGATGCTGGGTGAGGCCTGCGCCGACTTCGCAGCCTTCTCCTCTCCCGAGGCATTTATCTTCTTCGGTGGTATGGTGAAGGCAGGTGAACTGCTGATGAAACCCATCCGCGATGCCTACGAGAACAGCGTCATGAACATCTTCAAGGGTAAGGCACAGTTCCTCGTGAGCGGTCTCGACGGTGCCAGCGCTGCCGTGCTCGGCGCTTCCGCCATCGGCTGGGAGATCCAGTAAAAACCTTAGGGAGCGTGTTTCGGCACGCTCTCTTTTTTCCTACAAACCTAGACAGACAATGAAGAAACTACTATCTACCATCATGCTCCTCACTGCCACCCTGACGGTGCAGGCACAGGAGATCCCACAAGTGATCAACATCCAGGGTCGCCAGACCATGACCCTCAACGGCCCCTGGCACTACATCGTCGATGTGCAGGAAGAGGGCTACTACGACTACCGCATGAACCCCATGCGCAACGGTTTCTTCTCCAACGCCAAACCCAAGCGTCCGGAAGACCTCATCGAGTACGACTTCGACAAAGCGGAGACCATGCAGGTGCCAGGCGACTGGAACACACAGGACGAGCGACTGTTCTTCTACGAGGGCACCGTCTGGTTCATGAGGCATTTCATACTCCCCTCCTCCGCGGAGGAGGGGCTAGGGGTGGAGGCGAAACCCCGCACCCTCCTCTACTTCGGTGCCGTGAACTACGACGCTCACGTCTATGTCAACGGCCAGAAGGCTGGTCACCACATCGGGGGCTTCACCCCCTTCAACTTCGACGTGACGGATCTGCTCCGCGAGGGCGAGAATGTCGTCATCGTCAAGGTCGATAACAAGCGACATGCTGAGGACGTACCCACACAGATCTTCGACTGGTGGAACTACGGCGGCATCACCCGCGATGTCTGTCTCGTCACCGTCCCCCCCACCTATGTGGAGAACTACAAGTTGCAACTCGACAAGTCATCCGCCACGAAGAAGGGCCAGCGCCAGATCTCCTTCTCCGCGAAGCTGAACAAGGCCGAGGGCGGACAACCCGTCACCCTCCGCATCCCCGAGCTGAAGATCACGAGGACCTTCACCACCGATGCCGACGGCACAATCAACGCTCAACGATTCACCATCAACTCGAAGAAACTCCAGCTCTGGTCTCCCGACACCCCTAAATTATATAAGGTGGAGATCCAGCTGGGCGAGGAGACCATCTCCGACGAGATCGGCTTCCGCACCATCGAGACACACGGCAAACAAATTCTGCTCAATGGTGAGCCCATCTTCCTCAAGGGCATCAGTATCCACGAGGAGAAGGCCAACGGTGGCGGACGTGCCAACTCGACGGCCGATGCCCACACGCTGCTCTCATGGGCCAAGGAACTGGGTTGTAACTTCGTGCGTCTCGCTCACTACCCCCATAATGAATATGCCGTCCGCGAGGCTGAGCGCATGGGCATCCTCGTATGGAGCGAGATCCCCTGCTACTGGACCATCGCGTGGACGAACAAGAAGACCTACGCCAATGCCGAGCGCCAGCTGACGGATATGATCCTGCGCGACCAGAACCGTGCCAATGTCATCATCTGGAGCATCGCCAACGAGACGCCCCACTCCGCCCAGCGCGACGCCTTCCTGAGCCGTCTGGCCAAGCACGCCCGCGAACTCGACGACAACCGTCTCATCTCAATGGCGATGGAGGTGACGGGCGCCTCCAACTACCACAACAAGTTACAGGACAACATGAGCGAGTTTGTCGATATCGTGAGCTTCAACCAGTATATCGGCTGGTACCGCGACGTGAACGATGCACCTAAGATGACGTGGGAGATCCCCTACGACAAACCCGTCATCGTCAGTGAGTTCGGCGGAGGTGCGAAGTACGGTCTCCACGGCGCGAAGAACCAGCGGTGGACGGAGGAGTTCCAGGAGAACCTCTACCGCGAGAACACGGCCATGCTCGACAAGATCGACGGTCTGGCAGGCACTACGCCATGGATCCTGAAGGACTTCCGCTCCCCCCGCCGTGTGCTCACGGGTATCCAGGACTACTACAACATGAAGGGTCTCTTCTCCGACAAGGGCGAGAAGAAGAAAGCCTTCTACATCCTCCGCGACTGGTATTCCGCGAAATAACCCAACAAACCAACAACCCAACAAACCAACAAAAGCAATAGTCAACTAGTGTTCACAAGTTCACATGTTCACAAAAGGTGTTGGTGACAAAGTGACAAAGTGACAAATGACAAAACACGTTTCCGATTTTGTTTTTCTCACCTCACTTTGATCCAACATGACGGAAAATAGTATTAATAGAATTAGATTATATATTATATAATTATAATTATGGTAAATACTTACGAAAATACCCTAAAATTTTAACCCTTTCGTGGCTACTCCGTGACGCAGCCGTGGCTCTCCCGTGGCATTTTCGTGGCTCTCCGTGGCCATTACCGATGCCAACGTATTGTAGAAAGTCGCTTACCTTGGTAAACGGCTGATAGTATAAACCTTGTCATTAAAAGATTGTTAAACTTTCATCTTTTCGCCAAAGATTGAGAAATAATCTGCTATTACTATACAAAATAAGGTAAAATAAAATAGCAGAAAAGATGATGGAAATTAAGTTTGAGAACTATGGAATACCGTGAGGTTTTCTTAGGTAGTTACTTCCTGCATACTTCGCAAGGGTGGCAGGTCGTGGCTATCTATAAGCGTGTAGTCATCTAAATTAAAACCATCATCTATTTCTGCTCTATTATCTTAAACTTTGAAGTTAATTCTATTTTTATTTGTACCTTTGCAACCGCAAATTAATGACAAAAGAAATAAGGACTGAGGCATTACTCTATTACAGCGGCTGTTCACAAATCATGGGTACTTTAAATACCCCACTAAAAATTGACAAGTATGACTACCTTGGATTATGAGAATCTGGAGTTCATAAACTCTCAATTCGAGTGCGACAATGAAGGTCGAATCTTTTTAGTCGCATATTACGTGAAGAAATAGGCTTGCTGTTCTAACATGCTCTCAGTCCTCTTTTAAGGACTTTGGTTGCGTATTATACAAGACGTTAATCTGGTGTGATTGTGCTCTACACTTTCTCAGTCCTCTTTTATCATTATAGATGTCTTAATAATCTATTGCCTCCTGCTTATTAATAAAGAAATGTATGCCGTGACTACATTCATTCCATCTATCTTCATCGAAACTATCTGGATAAACTATTTCACCAACCTTATAAACGCATCTAACCTCATTAGTATTGGTTATAACATCAACCTTTTCATTGGTTTCTATATTCGTTATCTCTAAAACCTCTGCCTTATCGCAACGGCATTTCGTTGTGTTAGCGGAACATCTGCGGGCATCATCAGGAATACTTAATTTTACAAGATACTTTCCAGAATAGTTTTCCGAATATCTTGATATTTTCTTCCATCCTACAAAAGAACCATCCGATGGGCAAGCAAAAGGAATAAACGGAATATGGTCTGCGCTCCTGAGGTCTGCGCCATAGAGGTCTGCGCTACTGAGGTTTGCGCCATAGAGGTTTGCGCTCCTGAGGTTTGCGCTACTGAGGTTTGCGCCATAGAGGTTTGCGCTCCTGAGGTTTGCGCCATAGAGGTCTGCGCTCCTGAGGTCTGCGCCATAGAGGTCTGCGCTCCTGAGGTCTGCGCCATAGAGG
>JAGCPV010000022.1 GCA_017965475.1 Prevotella sp. | reverse complement strand
GTTTCATTTCTCTAAACACTCAACTGTCACTACGTGTGGCCTGGCGAGCCAGATAGGTAAACACATGATCCATATCGGGCTGGTGGAAACGCTGTTTCAGTTCATCGGGTGTACCGAGGGCACTGATTTTGCCGTCCACCATGATGGAGATACGGTCGCAATACTCAGCCTCGTCCATATAGTGCGTGGTTACAAAAATGGTGATACCGCGACGGGCTGCGTCGTAGATGAGTTCCCAGAACTGGCGACGCGTAGCGGGATCGACACCACCCGTTGGTTCATCGAGGAACACCACACCCGGGTCGTGGAATATTGAGACGGAGAAGGCCAGCTTCTGCTTCCAACCCAGTGGCAACGAACCCACTAAGTCGTCGCGATGATCCTCGAACTTCAGCTGCCGAAGCACCTCGTCCATCTTACGTTTCACCTCGTCTGGCTTCATGCCGTAGATGCCAGCAAAGAGTTGGATATTCTCAGCTACGGTGAGGTCTTCGTAGAGCGAGAACCGCTGCGACATATAGCCTATGTGCTTCTTGATTTGTTCATATTCCGTGCGGATGTCGAAACCAACTACCTTACCCGTTCCACTGGTAGGCTGATTCAGGCCTGTTAGCATGTGCATCGCCGTTGTCTTGCCAGCACCATTGGCACCTAGGAATCCGAATATCTCGCCTTTCTTAACGCTGAACGAGATGTCGTCAACGGCGTGGAAGTCCCCAAAGGCTTTTACCAGATGCTCTACTTCGATGACGTTGTTGTCTTTTACTTCTGTGCCTTTCTCGTGCTCAATGCCTGGCGGATTGAAGATGCTGGCAAACTGGGTAAGAATATCGTCGGGAGTGCCAATGCCGCGCACCTTCCCCTGATCCAGAAAAGCGACGCGTTCGCAACAGCGCACCTCATCGAGATAAGGTGTTGAAGCCACAATGGTGATGCCACGTTCCTTCAACATCAGCAGCATCTCCCACAACTCCTTGCGGCTCACGGGATCGACACCCGTGGTGGGCTCATCGAGGAAGAGAACGCTGGGCTGGTGTACCAATGCACACGAGAGCGCCAGCTTCTGCTTCATTCCACCCGAGAGAGCCCCCGCCTTACGGTCTTTGAAGCGCTCTATCTGCGAGTAGATGGCCTTGATGGAGTCGTAGCCTTCCTCAACAGTAGTGCCGAAAAGGGTGGCAAAGAAGTTCAGGTTCTCCTCGATGGTGAGATCCTGGTAGAGCGAGAACTTGCCCGGCATATAGCCCACACGACTGCGCACCTCATGCATCTGCTTTACCACATCGTAGCCATCTACCATCGCCGAGCCTGCATCAGGCAGCAACAGCGAACAGAGAATGCGGAACATCGATGTCTTGCCAGCACCATCGGGACCAATCAGTCCGAAGACCTCGCCCTTGCCGACAGAGAACGACACATCGCTGAGTGCCTGTACCTGGCCGTACGATTTACTGATATTCTTTACCTCTATTGCATTCATAGCTTCAGTTCGCCATACATACCAATCTTCACGAATCCATCATTTTTGATAGCCACTTTAACGGCATACACCAGGTCGGCACGCTCATCATCAGTGAGGATGGTCTTGGGTGTAAACTCCGAACGAGAGGATATCCAACTGATTATGCCAGCATACTCCTTACGCTGTCCATCGCCGTAGTCGGCAAATACCTTTACCTGTTGTTCTATCTTAATGTGCTGCAACTGGGCTGAAGTAACGTAGGCTCGCAAGTGCATCGACTCGGTATCGGCTATCTTAAACAGCGGTTTACCCACACTCACAAACTCGCCCCGCTCCACATATTTCTCGAGTATGGTTCCCTTGGTAGGTGTCATGATGTGGCACTTGCGCAACATATCCTGCAACTGCGCTTTCTGAACCTCAGCAGCAGCCGTCTGCTTGTCGAGGGCTTGCGTGCTGGTGCTCAGCGATGATATCTGCGCATCCAACTGTTTCTGTAGCACCTTCACCTGACTTGCAGCATCGTCGAGCATCTTCGAGGGGGCGGCCCCGTCAGCCACCAGTTCACGATAGCGCTGCTCGTCTTGCTGAGCCTTAGCCAACTGCTGGCGTGTGGCGGCTATCTGCCGTTCCATATCAGGTTTCTGACTCTGATACACTGCTTTCGTAGCATCCATCTGCTGAATTTTCAGCCAAGTCTGCGTGGTGTCAATAAGTCCCACTTCGCGAGCTGCCTCAATCTGGTCACCTTCGTTCACATCGAATGTCAGCAATGCGCCACTCTGTTCGGCAAACACAGTCGTCTCGGTAGCCTCGAACGTACCTGTTGCATCGTAGTCCTTCTCATTTCCTCCGCAGGCTGCCATCATCAGCGCCACACCTGCCAATACATATATCTTTTTCATATGCTTAATTATTTGTCGTGTATTTGTTGTCGTATATCTCTTTCAGCATCTCAATCTCGTGTACCGACTGTTGCACACAGGCAGCATTCTCCTGATTAATCTCGCGCACCAGGTCGTTCACGTCGATGATGCCGTGCGCCAGTTTCGATTCTGCCGCTTTTCTCACAGCCTGTCGCAGCGAGATAATCTCTCCGTCGTGAGCCATCAGATTCTGGTAGCGCTCAATGTTCTCGTGCTGCTGAATCTGCTCCATATGGTTATTAAAAAGGAACACCTCACGGCTGTTCTCCGTCATATCGCGCTGTAACTGCAGTTTCGTCTTGTCGTTCTTGCGGGTATAGAGGGCTCCGATATTCCATGTTACGCGGGCGCCGATGATACCGTTCAGGCTCCACCTATGGCGCATCATATCCTCAAACATATTCAGACCTGGATAACCATAAAATCCCTGTGCAAACACACCCACCTTCGGCATCAGTGCTGCGTTGAGTGCCTTCTCCTGAGCATTCAGCATTCCAATACGTGCATCCAGAGCCTTCAGTTCCGGTCTGCGGTTTTCTGTTTTCAGACTATTGCCATCAACCTTCATTTGCGGCTTCTGTATTTTATTGATCTCGATACCGCAAAAGGTGCTCAGCATGCGCTGTAGCATCTGCTTTTGTGACGCTAACTCGGTGGCCTTCTGCGCTGCGTTGAGTCGCTCAGCCTTCACATTCTGCAGGTCGCTCTCGGCTGCCGTTCCTCGCTTAGTCATCGATTCCAGCTTGCGCTCGTTGCCCGCTAACAATGTCTGCAGGTCGTTGTTCAGTTTGATCTGCTCGTCAATCAGCAACAGGCCGAAGTACATCTCGTTCACACGCTTGCGAACATTATAAATATTAACCTCGTTCTGTGCTATCTCCACCTTGCCCTGTTCGCGGGCTATACGTTTCTGACTGCCTATGACGCCACCGTCGTAAATCGTCTGCTGCACATCAATACCTACTCGGTACTGATCTTTTTTCAGACCCTTCATGTCGATGCCCATACCACTCATCATCGTTTTCATCTCATCGGGCCACGCCGTCACATCACTCTGATACGTGGCTTGTGCTGATGCTGACACTTGCGGTAGCCATCCCTTCTGAATATTGGCCACCGTCAGCTGTGTGGTCTTCTCGATAAGTCCATACTGACGAATCAGAGGATAATTCTTTTCAGCTGCCTGCTGACACTCTTCCAGCGTCTGTCCCAGTGCCAGCATCGGTAGCATCGTCAAACTTAAAACCAATTTCTTCATATCTTTTTGTCATTGAATTCTAGGTGCAAAAGTACGATGTTTTTTTCATCGTTGCGTTATCCGTAGGAATGGAAAGATGTCCTTTTTGTTCGATTTACACAAAAACAGAGCATTATTTCACAGAAAATAATTATCTTTGCCAACAAAAAAGGATGAATTATGAACAGACAACCGCAACTGATGGATGTCACACGAATGCGTGACATCCTTACACCACACCTCTCACAAATCCGAGAGCATTTATTCATGAATAGCGAACTGGCAATGATTCGCGGCGACCACACGGTGTTCAGTCTGCTGATTCGCCAAAGGCCACCTTTTACCATCAACGATCACCGCCTGGGCATCATCATGAGTGGCGAGGTTGAAGTCAACATGAACTTGCAAGACCGCCACCTCACGAGTGGCACCCTCGTATATATCGGTCCAGGTACCATCATCCACCCCAAGCACCTGTCGCCAGACCTCCGCATTTTCGGCATGTCCCTCTTTTCCAACTTCCCCATGCCCTTTGCTCAGGGACAGATGCCGTCAGCCTTCAACGGTCAGGTGAGAGATTTCCAGTTGCCTGCC
>JAGCPV010000183.1 GCA_017965475.1 Prevotella sp. | reverse complement strand
TCCAGACCGTGACGATATCGACATTTATGGACAATTAACATCAGCCAAAGAGGTAGGCGGTGACCTTTTCGATTTCTTCATACGTGACGAAAAGCTGTTCTTCTGCATCGGTGATGTCTCTGGTAAAGGAATACCTGCCTCATTGGTGATGGCTATGACGCGTAGCTTATTCCGTAATGTGGCTAGTCATGAGAGTAGTCCGGAGAAAATCGTCTCACTCATCAATGAGGCGATGGCTGATGGTAATGACTCCAACATGTTCGTGACATTCTTCCTTGGAGTACTCGACCTGCATACAGGCCAATTATACTACTGTAATGCCGGGCATGATATGCCTTATATTGTGGGTAATGGTATCACACTACTGGCAGGTGATCCAGACTTACCTATCGGTACGTTCTGCGACAATGATTATCTTCTCCAGGAGTATCAGGTGCCAGAAGACACGCTACTCTTCATGTATACTGATGGTCTGACGGAAGCACAAGACGGCCAGGGAAAGCAATTTGAAGAACAGCGAATCGTGGATGTGCTGAAAACTGGTGGCAGTTGCAAGGAGATCATTGCCAAGATGACAGAGGCTGTCCATAAGTTCGTGGGGGATGCCGAGCAGAGTGATGACCTGACCATGCTGGCCATCCACTATAAGTTTAAAACAAAATAATCACAAAATCAAAATATCAACAATGAAAACAACGATTGAGCAATTGGAAGACTGTACTCTTGTAACTCTTGAAGGAGAACTGAATACGGCAGCTTCTGCAGAAGTGAACACTATTTTAGCACCCCTCATTGAGAATGGGAGTGGACGTATTGTCATCGAATGTAAAGATCTGACGTATATTGCATCCAGTGGTCTACGTATTCTGCTCAGTATTCTGAAGAGTACGAAGTCGAATGGCGGCACATTGAAACTGCGGAATGTCAACGACAATGTCAAGAAGATATTCGTCTTGACAGGATTCGTCAAGATCTTCGATTTTGAATAGAATCTTATTGTCCTTTAGGCCTGGACATCATTTCGGTTGTAATTCAGGTAGATACAATTGATGCCATTCATATACTTGTGGTTGATGTTCTTACACACCCTCGACAGGATAGCTCGCCGTAGGTTACTATCATCGATATCCATTAATTCGTCGTCCGATAATCTATAAATAGGATTTCGCAGGGGGCCCTTACTCTTGACCACCACCGTGAAGGCAGTTTCCTTGTCGATAATACGAACATCGAAGGTCTCATTCTCTTTGGAGGTATTCTGGTCATGGGTCTCAATAATCTCATAGAGCAGTTCCTCCAGAGCCACATCCACAGCAATGCCATCCTCCAGTTCGCATGCCTCGACAAAAGGTTTTACGTTAGCCAGGAAATCCTGAACACCTTCGGCGGTATAAGGTACGGAGAAGGTGACGGCAGGGTTCGACGGCACCGTATTCTCCAGTGTAGGCCAAGCATAAGTTTGATTCTTGCGATGCACCACATACGCCATTGCCACCATCACCAACAGCAGGAGCCAGGCGGTGAAGGGCAGGATATACCAGATGAGTTCGGGGGTGTAGAGAGCCATGACGACAATAATGCCGATGGTTCCCACGTTGGTCACGATTTCTATCCATCGGCAGAGTTTCTGATGCCCCTGCACGAAGTAAAGCACGCTCAGTGTCTCAGATATGGCATTGGGCAGGAAGGCGAGGCTCATCAGACGGAACGGGATGTAGCACTGTTCTATCAGATGGTCATCGGCACCAAAGACTCTTGCCAGCATGTCGGGGAAGAGGAATATCAGCAGGCTCACCGCCACCATCACCAGTATTAACATGCGGAAGATGTGCCGCGTGAGTAAGCGGAAACTGTCGTAGTCTTCTTCACCCAACAGAATGCCGCCGATATTGCTGATAGCCGTGTTCGAGCCTGATAATGCCAGCATACAAATACCGTTGACTTGGAAATAGACGGTAAATAAATACATACCGTCGGCACCGAGTTTATCGACAACCAGCGAGTTCATGGTGAAGACCAAGGCCGGCGCTAACAAGGCTGATATCAGCATGGGGAGTCCGATGGAGAAACACTCGCGATACTGCTTGATGCTGCATATCTTCTCTGGGCGCCTGAGACGGAATATCTTACTGTTCTTGCGCAGATAGCCTGTCAGCGAGGTGAAAGCAAGCAGATTGCTGAGTCCTGAAGCATACGAGGCACCAGCCAAACCCATATCCAGCACGCCGCAGAGCAGCAGGTCGAAAATGACATTGAGTATCTGAGAGATGATGATACGTCGGGTGATGAGGCGCGGACTGCCGTTGGTGATGATATAGGAGACGGGTACGCCACAAACGGCTGCTATGAAGATGGCGAACATGTCGGCATGAACATAGGGCTTCAGCATGGGCAGCAACCGCTCATCGGTTGTTATCAAGCCAGTCACCACGTCGAGGAAAGGCAATACAAGACCTATGACCAACAGCGTAGAGAAGATGACATAGTACAGGTGATTATTGAACACGCGATTCACCTTGTCGTAGTTCTGGGCACCAATGCCTCGTGCGCTCAGGAAACTGGCTCCGGCACTCATCATGCCGATGATGATGAACATACAGCTCGCAAAAGGCTGCCAGATACGGACGACAGACAGTGCATCGGGCGACACCAGATGAGACACTACAATGGAGTCTGTGAAGCCACCCAACTGTCTCATCAGGGCCGACATGACGGTCGCCAGGAAGAACGAACCGAACATGTTCTTCAATACATATTCACTCCGCATCATGGTCTATAAATCTATAAACCGCCACACCTATCATCGTGAACTTATCCTTCATATAAGTGTAGGCATCCATATCTGCAAGTCCTAATCCATCTCCGCTGGCATGATAGAAGTGAAGCCTGCCGTCGAGCCATTTGGCTATCAGCAGGTGC
>JAGCPV010000182.1 GCA_017965475.1 Prevotella sp. | reverse complement strand
TCTGATTGACGATGCAAAGTTACGACGGATTTCGCCTCATTCCAAACTTTTTCCAATATTTCGTTCGCAGTTGTTGCGACACTAAAACGATATTGCGACAGACCTCGGGCATCGCCCCGAAATCTGTCGCAAACCTCCTACAAAAGTTGTATTTATTGTTGTATCACTTCGAGAGCTTTCTTCACCATCGCATTGTTCTCGTTGAAGACGGAGAAGTATTCACTCATGTCCCAGAGGTCGCGGGCGATGAGGGCTTTCAGCTGCACACGCAGATAGGTGAGCGTCTTCTCTAGCTCAGCCTCATCGCGGGGTTTGATGCCCTGCTTATCGCCATCAGCGATGATGCCATCGATAAGGCTCTGCGGCACCTCATAGTGAGCCTTGTAGTCGGCAAAGTCCGTCCAACGGTTCTGTAACTCCTTGCGGTGGTTATCGACATAACGAAGGTTATGCTGGATAACAATGCTCTTGGCTGCCAGTTCACGATGATATTTGGTATAGAGAGTGGTGTCAAGCGGGACATAGTAGTCTGGCATAATACCGCCACCGCCATAGACAGTACGGTGTTCACGAAGGGTCTCGTATTTGAGCGAGTCGGCAAAGTGGATGCTATCAGCATTGGTGAGTTCGCCGCTCTTCAGGCGGTTCACCACATCCATCGCATAATCCTTGTTGTCGCCTTTCGTATAGGGTTTCTGGATACAACGACCTGAGGGGGTGTAGTAATGGGCGATGGTGAGACGGATCATCGAGCCGTCGGGCAAATCTATGGGACGCTGGACGAGACCTTTTCCAAAGGTACGGCGACCAACCACCAGACCACGGTCATGATCCTGTACGGCACCCGTGACGATCTCTGCCGCAGAGGCCGTATAGCTATCGACGAGGATCACGACCTTACCCCGACGGAACACACCGTCGCCATCGGCCGTATATTCCGTGCGGGGCACTCTCCTGCCCTCGGTATAGACGATGAGATCACCAGCCTCCAGAAACTCGTTGGAGATATCGACTGCCGCCTTCAGATAGCCACCGCCGTTCTCCTGGAGGTCGAGGATCAGATGCTCCATACCCAGGGCCTGCAACTTGTCGATGCTCTCCAGGAACTCCTGATGGGTGGTCGCCCCGAAACTGCCGATACGGATGTAGCCGATACCTGGACGGATCATATAGGCGGCATCCACCGACTTCACGGGAATCTTATCGCGAACGACGGTGAACTTCAGCCGATCCTTAATACCCTGACGGACGACCCCCAGATGCACCGTGGTACCCTTTGGTCCGCGCAGTCGTTTCATGATCTCCTCCTTCGACATCTTCACACCAGCGATGGCGGTATCATTGACGGAGACGATACGGTCGCCGGCGATGATGCCGACCTTCTCGGAAGGACCGTTGGTGACGGGCTGGATCACCAGCAGCGTGTCCTCAATCATATTGAACTGTACGCCGATGCCCTCGAAGTTACCACTCAGCGGTTCGTTCAGGCTCTTCACCTCCTTGGGGGTGAGGTAGCTGGAATGGGGATCGAGCTTATCAAGCATCCCCCTGATGGCATCCTCGGCAAGTTTCTTCTCATCGACCTGATCCACATAGAGGTTGGTGATGGCCACCTCGGCAAACTGGAGCTTGCGCAACGGGGACTCCTCGCCGCCATTGAAATGGAACTGGGCAAAGGCCGTGAACAGCGAACCGTGAATCGCAAACAGCGCTGTGAGTATGAGTACCCTCCAGTTTATCCTAGTAATCATAATTTTTAATTCCTCATTAATCATACACTTCCTCTTCCTCGGGACGGTCTTCCTCGACCACCAGATTATCAATGATGAAGTTCTGGCGCTCCATGGTGTTCTTACCCATGTAATACTCCAGCAGCTTCTGTACTTGGTCGTTCTTATGAAGCGTCACCTGCTCCAGACGCATGTCGGGACCGATGAAACCCGCGAACTCGTCAGGCGAGATCTCACCGAGACCCTTGAAACGGGTGATCTCGGGATCGGGACCGAGGTCGCTGATGGCTGCCAGACGCTCTTCCTCACTGTAGCAATAGCGGGTAATGAAGTCACCCTTTTTGTCGTTCTTCGCATCGGCAGCAGCAATCACTTTCTTATTGCGGATCTTCGTACGACGGTTACGCACGCGGAAGAGCGGGGTCTGCAACACATAGACATGTCCCTTCTTGATCAATTCGGGGAAGAATTGCAGGAAGAAGGTAATGATCAGCAGACGGATATGCATGCCATCGACATCGGCATCAGTGGCCACAATGACCTTATTATAACGCAGGGTGTCCAGTCCTTCCTCGATATCAAGGGCAGCCTGCAACAAGTTGAACTCCTCGTTCTCATAGACCACTTTCTTCGTCAGTCCGAAGCTGTTCAGGGGCTTACCTCGCAGGGAGAAGACTGCCTGGGTGTTCACGTCGCGGCTCTTCGTAATGCTTCCACTGGCAGAGTCACCCTCCGTGATGAAGATACACGACTCTTCCTTGCGATCGTTCTTCACGTCACTGAAATGGATGCGGCAGTCGCGGAGCTTACGGTTATGGAGGTTGGCCTTCTTGGCACGCTCACGGGCCAGTTTGGTGACACCGGCCATCGCCTTACGCTCCCGCTCACTCTCCTTGATCTTATTCTCCAGTACCTCTGCGACATCCTGGTGGATATGCAGATAATTATCTACCTCCTGTTTGATGAAGTCGCCTACGTATTTATTGATGCTCACGCCGTCGGGGGCCATCGTCAGGGAGCCCAACTTGATCTTCGTCTGACTCTCGAACATCGGCTCCTCCACGTTGATGGCGATGGCAGCGACAATACCCGTACGGATATCACCATACTCATATTTGCCGAAGAAGTCACGGATGGTGCGGGCGATATGCTCCTTAAAGGCACTCTGGTGGGTACCGCCCTGTGTCGTATGCTGGCCATTGACAAAGGAGTAATACTCCTCGCCATACTGGTTGGCATGGGTAAAGGCGATCTCGATATCCTC
>JAGCPV010000181.1 GCA_017965475.1 Prevotella sp. | reverse complement strand
TGATGCCTGTATCAAAGCCGGTACCCAACCTGATTTCTTCGCCTATCCCGGTGAGGAACACAATATGCGTGGACATGCTTCTGTGCATCTGCATGAACGCATTACCCAATACTTCGAAGATTTCTTAAAGTAGTAAATTGTCAAATCGTCAAATATGAAGATATTACTGTTAGGCAGCGGCGGACGTGAGCACGCCTTGGCATGGAAAATCGCTCAGAGTGAGAAATGTGAAAAACTGTTCATCGCACCAGGCAATGCCGGTACGAGCAACTGCGGCAAGAATGTCGCCATGAAGGCAGATGACTTCGAGGCCATCAAATCCTTCTGTGTTGAGAATAATATCAACATGGTCGTGGTAGGCCCAGAGGATCCTCTGGTAAAGGGTATCTACGACAATCTCAAGGATGATCCTCGTACCAAGGCCATCCCTGTCATCGGACCTTCCAAGGCCGGTGCTGTACTTGAAGGCTCGAAAGACTTTGCCAAGGGTTTCATGCAGCGTCACAACATCCCCACGGCAAAATATCAGACCTTCGACGGCGAACATCTCCAAGAAGGTCTAGCCTTTTTAGAGACCCTCGAAGCACCTTACGTCCTCAAGGCCGACGGTCTCTGTGCCGGCAAGGGCGTACTGATCCTCCCCACCCTCGACGAAGCCAAGAAGGAACTGAAGGAGATGCTGAGCGGCATGTTCGGTAATGCGTCAAGCCGTGTCGTTATCGAAGAATTCATGAGTGGTATTGAGTGTTCGGTCTTTGTACTGACCGATGGCAAACATTACAAGATTCTCCCCGAAGCCAAGGACTACAAGCGTATCGGTGAGCACGACACAGGTCTGAACACCGGTGGTATGGGTAGCGTAACTCCTGTGCCTTTTGCTACAAAAGAGTGGATGCAGAAGGTGGAAGACCGCATCATCCGTCCAACGGTAGAGGGATTGGCAGCCGATGGTATCGACTACAAGGGATTTATCTTCTTCGGACTCATCAACCGCACCAATACACCAAGCAAGGAACCGGAGCCATACGTCATCGAGTACAACTGTCGTATGGGCGACCCAGAGACCGAGAGTGTGATGCTCCGTCTGAAGAGCGACATCGTGGATCTCTTTGAGGGTGTGGCTGCGGGTGATCTTGATCAGCGTACGATCGAGTTCGATCCTCGTGCAGCCGTCTGCGTGATGCTTGTCAGCGGTGGTTATCCCCAGGAGTACAAGAAGGGCTATCCCATCAAGGGCATAGAAAACGTAGAGGGCAGCATTGTCTTCCACAGCGGTACGGCCCTGAAGGATGGCGAGGTAGTCACCAACGGTGGACGTGTCATCGCTGTCAGCAGCTATGGCAAGGACAAGGCCGAGGCTTTGCAGAAGTCCTTCGAGGAGGCCCAGAAGATCCAGTTTACCGACAAATACTTCCGTCGCGACATCGGAGCAGATCTCTAACAGATGAGACGGCTACAGAACAAGGTGGTGGAGAGCCGTATGGCTCTGCCTGCGGCGATACTTTACGGTGTCGCCGTATGGCTACTGGCAGGACTAATCCAGGAACAATGGTGGATCCAGTTTGGTTGTTTCCTGCTTTCTGCCTATTTGATGGTGCATCTGAATAATCTCAATGTGCTGATCCGCATCTACAGCCGCATCGTCTCTGTATCCTTTATTATCCTCTCCGTGGCGGCCGTTTTCCTATTCCCGTCCATCAAAGAGGCTATCATCCAACTGTGTTTCGTCGCCTCCCTGCTGATCTTTTACAACTGTTATCAAGACAAAGAGACACCAGGCTGGACGTTCTACGCTTTCCTTTGTTTGGGAATTGGAAGCATCGCGGATATTCATATCCTCTATTTTGTGCCGATTTTCTGGTTGATGATGATTATCATTGTCTATTCCATATCCTGGCGTACGTTCATTGCCTCAGTAGTAGGACTGCTGACGCCCTATTGGTTCTGGGCAGCCTGGGCACTTTGGAAGGAGGACAGGACTATGTCTTCTATTACTCAGCACGTCCGGCTCCTGACTGATTATCAGGTGCCAGAACCTCTGACCTCCCAACAGACGCTGTTATTTGGACTGATCATATTACTTGGCATCACTGGTGCGATCCATTTCCTGCGAACCAGTTCCCGCGACAAGATCCGTACCCGCCAGTTATACTACAGTTTCTTTATCCTAGGCACAACTGCAGCCATCCTCCTGATACTCCAGCCCCAGCACTATGACATGATGATCCGCATCATGATCATCGCCGTCAGTCCGCTCATCGGCCATTTCCTGGCCCTGACGAAAACGAAGTTCACTAACATCGCATTCCTGATGATTACGACAGCCGTTCTGGCTCTGACAGTCTTCAACCTATGGATTTCATCATCTCCTTCCTGACCCAGTACGGTTACTGGGGTATGTTACTGGCGGCCTTCCTGGCTGGCAGCTTCTTCCCCTTCTCCAGTGAAGCCGTGTTGATCGGTCTGATGGCAACAGGACTTGATCCGTGGATCCTGATGATCTACGGTACCGTCGGCAATGTACTCGGTAGTATTGTCAACTACTGCTTAGGCCGGATGGGAAAGATGGAGTGGATTGAGAAATACCTGCATGTTAAGAAAGAGGATCTTGACAAGGCCCACCGTTTCATGGCGGGCCACGGTGCCTGGATGGGGTTTTTCGCCTTCCTGCCCGTCTTGGGAAGTGCCATCACCATTGCCTTAGGACTGATGCGCTCTAACATCGTCATCACGTTCATCGCCATCACATTAGGAAAGATCTTCCGTTATATTATCTTAATTTACGGAACTGGACTATTTATATAAACATTTTTTTCGTACCTTTGCAACCATATAACGATTATAACGTCAACAAGATAACATTCAATGGAACAAATCTTTGCAAAGCAAAGCGGCAAGGTCAGCTACAGACTGACAGATAATGTCCTGGGGTGGCTGTCATTCCTGATTGCCGCCTTCGTCTATTGCTCTACGATTGAGCCGACAGCCAGTTTCTGGGACTGTCCGGAATTTATTACCACAGGTTACAAACTGGAAATCGGCCACCCTCCTGGGGCACCGTTCTTCATGCTGACGGCCAACCTCTTCTCACAGTTCACCAGCGATCCTACACAGGTGGCGCGGATGGTCAACACCATGAGTGCACTGCTCTCGGCGACCTGTATCCTGTTCCTGTTCTGGAGCATTACGCATCTGACACGTCGGCTGCTGATCAGTGACTGGAGTGAACTGACCTGGCCCAAACTGATCGCCATTGAGGCATCGGGACTTGTGGGAGCCCTGATCTATACGTTCAGTGACACATTCTGGTTTTCTGCCGTCGAAGGTGAGGTCTATGCCTATTCCTCAGCATTCACAGCGGTAGTATTCTGGCTGATCCTGAAATGGGAGGATGTGGCCGACGAACCCCATAGTGACCGTTGGCTGGTACTGATCATGTATATGACGGGACTTTCCATTGGTGTCCACCTGCTGAACCTGCTCTGTGTGCCTGCCATCGTATTGGTATGGTACTACCGCCGTTTCCCCGATGCCAACCTGAAGGGGTCTCTAATTGCCTTGGGTATCTCCATCGTGATCCTGGCAGCCGTGCTCTATGGTGTCGTACCCGGCATCATCACCGTCGGCGGCTGGTTCGAACTGTTCTTTGTCAACACCCTCGGCATGCCGTTCAATACAGGCGAGATCATCTACATCATCCTGCTGGTGGCCTGCGTCATCTGGGCTGTCTATGAGACACAGACACAGAAGCACGGTCAGAAGATCCAAAACATCGCCTTTCTGCTGTCTGTAGGTATGCTCGGTATCCCGTTCTACGGTTGGGGATGGTCGGCCTTTATCATCGGTATCATCGTCCTGGCCGTCCTGTGGTTCGTGCTGGGCTTCAAGCGCGACAAGCAACCGCTGATCTCTGCCCGCATCAAGAACACCATGCTGCTCTGTATGCTCATGCTGATGATCGGCTATTCTTCCTATGCACTTATCGTCATCCGCTCATCGGCCAACCCGCCGATGGACCAGAATTCGCCGGAGGATATCTTCACCTTAGGCGACTATCTGGGTCGCGATCAGTACGGTTACCGTCCCCTGCTCTATGGTCAGGCCTATACCTCACAGATCGCTCTGGAGAGCGACGGACAATACTGCCGTCCCGTCATGTCGAAAGGCAAGCCCGTCTGGCAGCGCAAGGAGAAGGCTTCCGCTGATGAGAAGGACTCCTACTTCATCGTTCGCACGAAGGATGAATACAAATACGCCCAGAACATGCTCTTCCCACGTATGTATGATGCCGGTCACGCCGCTGCCTACGAGTCGTGGATGGGCGGTGTCGATGGCTATGAGGTGCCCTACGACCGCTGCGGTGAACAGATGATGGTGAAGGTGCCCAACCAGTTTGAGAACATCCGTTTCTTCCTCTCCTACCAGTGTAACTTCATGTACTGGCGCTACTTCATGTGGAATTTCGCCGGTCGTCAGAATGATATCCAAGGCAATGGAGAACTAGAGCACGGTAACTGGCTGACAGGTATTCCCTTCATCGACAACGCTCGTCTTGGCGATCAGGATATGCTACCCGACGAGTTAAAGGAGAACAAGGGACATAACGTCTTCTATTGTCTGCCCCTGCTTCTCGGTCTGCTCGGCCTCTTCTGGCAGGCCTGGTACACCCGTGGAAAAGACCCCATTGGTATCCGTCAGTTCTGGGTGGTCTTCTTCCTCTTCTTCATGACAGGTCTCGCCATCGTCTTCTATCTGAACCAGACACCGATGCAGCCTCGTGAGCGCGACTATGCCTATGCGGGCTCCTTCTATGCCTTCGCCATCTGGTGCGGCATGGGTGTTGCTGCTATCATCGACTGGCTCAACCGCAAGATGAAGAAGGAGAACCTGATCCTAGCCGGACTAGTCGGGCTAATATGTCTAGCAGTTCCCATCCAGATGGCTAGTCAGACCTGGGACGATCATGACCGTTCCGGCCGCTACTGCTGCCGCGACTTCGGACAGAACTACCTAATGACCTTACAGGAAAAGGGCAATCCCATCATTTACACCAATGGTGATAACGATACCTTCCCACTCTGGTATAATCAGGATACAGAGGGTGTGCGCACGGATGCACGTGTCTGCAACCTCTCTTACCTGCAGACCGACTGGTATATCGACCAGATGCGCCGTCCTGCCTACGACTCACCCAGTGTGCCTATCACCTGGAGCCGTCTGGAATACTGCGCTGGTACGAATGAATACGTACAGGTGGATCCTTCGCTCAAGGAACAAGTACTGCAGCTCTACGAGGAACAGCCGGAGGCCGCCCGTGAGCAGTTTGGCGACGAGCCCTTCGAACTGAAGAATATCCTCAAGAACTGGGTACGCACCACGCATAAGGACTTCCATGTCATCCCCACCGACACGGTCTATGTCACCATCGACAAGGAGGCAGTCCGCAAGAGTGGTATGATGATGGCTGCCGACAGCATCCCCGACCGCATGGTCATCTCCCTGAAGGGTAAGAATGCCCTTTACAAGGGCGACCTGATGATCCTGGAGATGATCGCCCAGTGTAACTGGACAAGACCTATCTATGTCGCCATGACCGTGGGCTCAGAGAACTACATGAACCTTGGCGAACACTTCGTACAGGAGGGTCTGGCCAACCGCATCACACCGTTCCGCACACACTATACCGACAGCCGTGGCAGTCTGGTACCTATGAAGGGCGTGAAGAACTTCGATACCGAGAAGGTCTTCGACAATGTGATGCATAAGTTCAAGTTCGGCGGCATCGACAAGCCGGGTGTCTATCTCGACGAGACCGTCACGCGTATGTGCTTCACGCACCGTCGCCTGCTCTCGCAGTTGGCCATGAGTCTCATTCAGGAGGGTCAGGAAGACAAGGCCAAACAGGTGCTCGCCAAGGCCGAGAAGGAGATTCCCAGCTATAACGTACGCCACGACTATCAGGGTGGATCACTTGACCTCGTGCGTGCCTATGCCCTGACAAACCAACCCAAGAAAGCACAGCAACTGCTGGATGAACTCTGGAACAAGTCCGCCCAATACCTGCAGTGGTACTGTTCGCTCGACGGCATGCGCTTCGCCAGTTCCGAGCACGACTGCATGCTCCATATCTATATGATGCAGCAGATGCTCGACGTACAGGATATCATCTCCACAGAACAAGGTGACAAGAAAGAGCAGCAGCTGGAAGGCTACATGCGTCTTTACCAGTCGAAAGGAGGAAGTTGGGAGTAAAAGTAATAATAAAACAGTAAAGAGGTGTTTATAGAGCAACCCGCCATCTATCTCCGCTGGCTCTATCCGAAGGCCTACTGGAGAATGGACCGTCACGACAGGTCAGTCTATCTGACCTTCGATGATGGCCCCATCCCTGAGGCAACCCCTTTCATCCTGGACACCCTGAAGCAGTTTAATGCCAAAGCCACCTTCTTCATGGTGGGCGACAACGTCCGGAAATATCCCGAACTCTACGAGCGTATCGTGGCCGAGGGGCATCAAGTCGGCAACCACACCCATAACCACATCCAGGGTCTCACCCACTCCATCAAGGAATATAGCTACAACGTTGAGAAAGCCAACACCTATATCAAGAGCCACTATGTACGTCCTCCCCACGGGTGGATGCGCTTGGCACAGTATGCCTGGCTCAGTCGCAAGTTCAAGATCGTGATGTGGGACCTTGTCACCCGCGACTACTCCAAATGGCTCACTGCAGAGGATGTCGTCAATAATATAAAGAAGTACGCGCGCAATGGCTCCATCATCACCTTCCACGACTCCCTGAAGAGCATCGACAAACTGCGCACAGCCCTACCCGAGTCGCTTCAATGGCTCAAGGATCAGGGCTATGCCTTTAAGACCTTCCCCTAGCATGACTAGATCTGCTAGAATTACTAGAACTACTAGAAACCCCTAAAAACAATTATAACAATGAAAAAATTACTAACAACCGGCTTCTTACTAGCCACATTCGCAATGACAATGAACGCGCAACCCAAACTGAGTGCCAACAATATCGATGAGGTATTAAAGGCCATGACCCTTGAAGAGAAAGCCAAACTTCTCGTTGGCGGTGCTAACAACTTCTTTGGTGCAGGTGCCGTCGTAGGCGGCGAGGCCGACCTTGTGGCAGGTGCCGCGGGTACCTCTCCTGCCATCCCGCGTCTCGGCATCCCTGCCACCGTCCTCACCGACGGTCCTGCTGGTGTACGTATCGACCCTACCCGCAAGGGTACCGACAAAACCTACTATGCTACGGCATTCCCTATCGGCTCCTGTCTGGCTTCTACCTGGAATACCGAACTCGTGAGTAAGGTGGGTGAGGCCATCGGCAACGAGACCAAGGAATATCGCTGTGACGTGATCCTCGGTCCTGGCATGAACCTCCACCGCAACCCGCTCTGCGGCCGTAACTTCGAATATTATTCTGAAGACCCGCTGTTGACAGGTAAGATCGCAGCCGCCTACATCCAAGGCGTACAGAGTCAGGGCGCTGGTGTCTCTGCCAAGCACTTTGCCGTGAACTCACAGGAGACAGATCGTACTGCTGTCGATGAACGTGTTTCCCAGCGTGCTGCCCGCGAGCTCTATCTCCGCGGTTTCGAGATCGCCGTCCGCGAGAGCGACCCCTGGACTATCATGGCTTCCTATAACCAGGTCAACGGCCAATACTCGATGGGCAACCACGACCTGCTCACCAAGATTCTCCGCGATGACTGGGGCTATAAAGGTATCGTGATGACCGACTGGATCGGCATCCGCCAGGGTCTGGAAACCATCAGTGAGGTACATGCCGGCAACGACCTCATGGAACCAGGCCAACCAGCTCAGGTCGAGGAGATCATCAAGGGTGTGAAGGACGGCAAACTCGACATTGCCGACGTTGACCGTAACGTGCGTCGTATGCTTGAGTACATCGTCAAGACTCCAAGTTTCCACCAGTATCCCGCCTCCAACAATCCCGACTTCAAGGCCCATGCTGCCATCACCCGTCAGAGTGCCGCCGAGGGTATCGTCCTACTGAAAAATAATGGCGCCCTGCCTTGGAAGGGAGGTATCAAGACCGTCGCCCTCTTTGGCGAGAACAGCTACGATTTCCTTAGCGGTGGTACGGGCTCTGGCTGCGTCCATCCACCTTATGTGGTCGATATGCTCCAAGGTCTGGAGAATGCCGGCATCAAGTCGAGTGCTACCCTCACCGAAATCTATCGTAAGTACATCGACTATGCCAAGGTCAAGTTCCAAGCCGAGCGCCATCCCGCCAAGTGGTTCCAGACAGAGATGATGGGACAGCAGAAGTACCCTGAGATCTCGATCTCGCCCATCGCCATCAACAAAGAGGTGGGAGCCGCCGATGCTGCCATCATCACCATCGGCCGTCAGGCCGGTGAGGGTATCGACCGTGACATCGACACCGAGTTCAACCTCATCCCCGAGGAGCGTGCACTGATCATCGACGTCTGCAACGCCTTCCATCAGGCAGGTAAACCTGTCATTGTGATCATCAACTCTGGTTCCGTCATCGAGACAGCCTCCTGGAGTGGTTATCCTGATGCCATCCTCTGCGCCTGGCAACCAGGTATGGAGGGAGGTAACAGTATCGCCGACCTACTCACGGGTAAGGTGAATCCCTCGGGTAAGCTCACGATGACATGGCCTATCGCCGCCACCGATCACGCCTCCACGAAGAACTTCCCCGGCCAGCTCGACCAGTACAGCCTAGAGCTGATGGTAGGCAACAAGATGCCCATCCCTGGCAAAGCCTACACCAACCACGAGGAGGATATCTACGTCGGCTACCGTTTCTTCGACACCTTTAAGCGTGAGGTCGCCTACCCCTTCGGTTTCGGCCTCAGCTATACCACGTTTGCTTTCTCGAAGCCCATCGTCAAGACAAAAGGCAATGCCGTTGAGGTCAGCATCACCATCTGCAACACGGGTAAAGTCGCTGGCAAGGAAGTGGCCCAGGTATATGTTCAGGCCCCCAAGGGCCGTCTCGAAAAGCCCTGTCAGGAACTGAAAGCCTTCGCCAAGACACGGGAGTTGAAACCTGGTGAAAGTCAGACACTCACGATGACCATCCCCGTACGCGACCTCGCCAGTTTTGACGAGGCTAACAGCCAGTGGCTCACCGAGGCAGGCATCTACACCTTCCGCATCGGCAACAGCAGCCGTGACATCTCCGCCACCGCTACCCTAAAGATTGCCGAATACACGGAGAAGACCACCAACGCCCTCGCTCCTCAGCAGCCCCTGAACCTGCTGAAGCAGTAATCCAATACACACGCATTCGTAAGTGCTGGGTAAGTGCTGGGGTCAGGCCCCGGCACTTAGTTTTTTTATCTCGGGGCCTGTCCCCAGTAGGAGGTTTGCGACAGATTTCGGGGCGATGCCCGAGGTCTGTCGCAATATCGTTTTAGTGTCGCAACAACTGCGAACGAAATATTGGAAAAAGTTTGGAATGAGGCGAAATCCGTCGTAACTTTGCATCGTCAATCAGA
>JAGCPV010000180.1 GCA_017965475.1 Prevotella sp. | reverse complement strand
GTACTCGCTGTAGTTGCCCTCGAAATAGAACACCTTACCCTCGCCCTCAAAAGCAAGGATATGCGTGCAGATACGAGCGAGGAACCAACGGTCGTGGCTGATGATGACCGCACCGCCGGCAATGGCCTCAAGACCTTCCTCCAGGGCGTGCAGCGTGTTCACGTCGATATCGTTGGTGGGCTCGTCGAGCAACAGCACATTACCCTCCTGTTTCAGGGCGATAGCGAGATGCAGACGGTTGCGCTCACCACCAGAGAGAACGCCACATTTCTTCTCCTGATCCGCACCACTGAAGTTAAAGCGCGAGAGATAGGCGCGCACGTTGACATCCTTGCCACCCATGCGGATGGTCTCGTTGCCACCACTGACCACCTGATAGACGCTCTTCTCAGGATCGATATCCTTATGCTGCTGATCTACATAGGAGAGTTTCACCGTCTCACCCACGGAGAAAGAGCCGGCATCAGCCTTCTCCAGTCCCATGATCAGACGGAAGAGGGTGGTCTTACCAGCACCGTTGGGACCAATGACACCCACGATACCATTGGGCGGCAACACAAAGTTGAGGTCGCTGAAGAGTTGCTTTTCCGGATACGACTTCGCCACATGCTCGGCCTCGATGACCTTATTACCCAGACGCGGACCATTGGGGATGAATATCTCCAGTTTCTCCTCCTTCTGCTTCTGTTCCTCGTTGAGCATCGTCTCGTAGGAGTTCAGACGGGCCTTACCCTTGGCGTGACGGGCTTTGGGTGCCATACGTACCCACTCCAACTCACGTTCGAGGGTCTTACGACGCTTCGAGGCCTGCTTCTCCTCCTGTGCCAGACGCTGAGACTTCTGCTCCAGCCAACTGGAGTAGTTGCCTTTCCAGGGGATACCCTCACCACGATCCAGTTCGAGGATCCACTCTGCCACATCGTCGAGGAAATAACGGTCGTGAGTCACGGCAATCACCGTTCCCTCATACTGTTGCAGGTGCTGCTCCAGCCAGTCGATACTCTCAGCATCGAGGTGGTTGGTGGGCTCGTCGAGCAATAGCACGTCGGGCTTCTGCAACAACAGTCGGCAGAGGGCCACACGACGGCGCTCACCACCTGAGAGCGTCTTCACGCTCCAGTCGCCCGGAGGACAGTTCAGCGCTGCCATCGCACGATCCAACTTGGAGTCCATATTCCAGGCATCCGTCGAGTCGATGATATCCTGCAACTCAGCCTGACGCTGCATCAGCTTGTCCATCTTATCAGGATCCTCGTAGTACTCGGGCAGTCCGAACTTCACGTTGATCTCGTCGTATTCGGCCAGGGCGTCATACACATGCTGCACACCCTCCATCACGTTCTCCTTCACCGTCTTCTCCTCATTCAAGGGAGGATCCTGCGGCAGATAACCCACGCTGTAGCCCGGACTCCACACCACATTACCCTGATACTGCTGATCCAGACCCGCTATGATCTTCATGAGCGTGGATTTACCAGCACCATTCAGACCAATGATACCGATCTTAGCCCCATAGAAGAAACTGAGGTAGATGTTCTTGAGCACTTGTTTCTGGTTCTGCTGGATGGTCTTGCTCACGCCCACCATCGAGAAAATCACTTTCTTGTCATCGACTGTTGCCATAGATATGTCACTCTTTTTATGTTTCGTTTGCAAAAATACTCATTTTTTCCCATCTAATCACACATTTCCAGAAAAATCTTTGTAAATTTGCAGGCGATAAAACTATCCATCGCGATGAATCAAGACCAACAAGAGAAAGAAAGTCAGTTGCTGAAGAGCCGGAGCGGCAGAGCCTGTATCCGGGAGGGCTACCAGTTGTTCACCAGCCATTTCAGACGTATCTTCCGACACACGTGGCCAGTGGCACTCTGCTTCGCCATCCTCTCCGCCGCGGCAGCCGCCCTGCCTGTGATGGTGTCGCCAACCTATCTCCTACCCGCCTTAGGCATTGAGATCGTGGCTGTGATCCTGCTGCTGGTAATCACCTATAAACGGCTCGTGAAGAAACAGTTGTTCGAGCGTCTGCCCAAGGACAGGAAGCCCTTCGCATGGCTCCGTCATCTGGGTATGGTGACCCTCGTATGGCTATTCTGTCTGATCGTCGTCCTGTCGCTATCCGTCATCACGACGCTGCCCATGCTGATCATCATGGCTGCCAGTTGGCTGAACAATGTAGGCATCCTCACGGGCGATCCCAATGGCATGCCCGACTATATGACATGGCTCTCGATTATCGTCTTCCTCATCGCAGGCTTCATACAGGCCTACCTGTGGCTCACCATCCTCTGTCCCGTCTATCTGATGCGTGGCTCCATCGCCCAGCAGGAGAAGGAACGGGCTGAACTCAAAGCAAAAGCATTAGAAGAATCCAAACCGAAAGAATATGTACAGAATCTTATTTATAGACCGTGACGGCACCCTGATCGAGGAACCTGCCGACGAGCAGATCGACAGCTTTGAGAAACTGAAGTTCACGAAGGGTGTGTTCCGCAACCTCGGCTTCATCCGCGAGAAACTGGACTTCAAGTTCGTCATGGTGAGCAATCAGGACGGACTCGGTACCGACGCCTTCCCTGAGGACACCTTCTGGCCCGTGCAGCATTTCATCCTGCAAACCTTGGAGGGCGAAGGCATCACCTTCGACGATATCCTTATCGATCCCCACTTCCCAGAGGACAATGCTCCCACGCGGAAGCCAAACACGGGTCTGGTGGAGAAATACATCAACGATCCTGACTGCGACATCGCCAACAGCTACGTCATCGGCGACCGTGAGACAGACCGAACCTTCGCTCAAAACATCGGCTGCAAGTCACTGATCCTGAGCGACGAAGGAATGTCATGGGATAAGATTGCAGAACTGCTCTTTGCTGGTGAGCGCATCGCCGAGGTGAAGCGCACCACCAAGGAGACGGATATCCATATCAAGGTGAACCTCGACGGTACGGGGAAGTGTGACATCGCCACGGGTCTCGGCTTCTTCGACCACATGCTCGAACAGATAGGCAAACATGGGATGATGGACCTCATGATCCACACAAAAGGTGATCTCGACGTCGATGAGCACCACACCATCGAGGATACCGCCATCGCCCTGGGCGAGTGTATCCTCATGGCCCTTGGCAACAAACGCGGCATCGAGCGCTACGGCTACACCCTACCCATGGACGACTGTCTCTGTTCCGTCTGTCTCGACTTCGGAGGCCGTCCCTGGCTCGTGTGGGATGCAGCGTTCAAGCGTGAGAAGATCGGTGAGATGCCCACGGAGATGTTCCTGCATTTCTTCAAGAGCCTCAGCGATGCCGCCAAGATGAACCTGAACATCAAGGCCGAGGGTGACAACGAGCACCACAAGATCGAGGGTATCTTCAAGGCCCTGGCACGGGCATTGAAAATGGCAGTCCGCCGTGATATCTATCACTACGAACTGCCATCCACTAAGGGCCTCCTCTAAGGCTTAGAGATTCAGGCTCTTCTTCAGGGCCTCAATCTTGGCCTCAGCAGCCTTGGTGCAACGCTCATAGTCGGCGGCACTCTTGAAGCTGGCATCCTTCACTTCCGTGTAGAACTTGATCTTAGGCTCCGTACCAGAAGGACGGACAGATACCTTCGTACCATCCTCGCAGAACCACTGCAGCACGTTCGAGGTGTCGGGCATCGTCAACTTCGACTTGTTACCCTGAGCATCCGTAGCCTCCAGTGTCTTATAGTCCTTCACCAGACAAACCTTCGAGCCACCCAGATCCTTCGGAGGATTAGCGCGGAAGTCGGTCATCATCTGCTTGATCTCGTCGGCACCCGTCTTACCCGGACGAACCACGTTGACGGTGATCTCCTTCGAGAAGCCGTACTCAGCGTAGATATCCATCAGAAGGTCATAGAGCGTACGACCGTTGTCCTTCGCCCAGGCTGCAATCTCACAGATCAGACAGATAGAGGCGGGAGAATCCTTGTCGCGTACCTTATCAAACGGCAGGAAGCCGAAGCTTTCCTCACCACCGCCGATATACTTCTGCTTGCCCTCGGAGATACGGATCTCGTTGGCGATCCACTTGAAGCCCGTGTAGCAGTCGCGCAGTTCCACACCGTTCTTTTTGGCGATCTCGGCAATCTCCTCTGTGGTTACGATGGTCTTCACGAGGAACTCGTTGCCCTTCAACTGACCCAGTTTCTTCTTGTTGGCGATGATATACCAACAGAACATCATACAGGTCTGGTTACCGTTCAGGATCTCCCACTCGCCCTTGTTGTTGCGGCATACGATGGCCAGACGGTCTGCATCAGGATCGGAGGCGATCACGAGGTCGGCATTCAGGCGTGTACCAAGTTTCATACCCAGTGTCATGGCCTCGGCATTCTCGGGATTCGGAGAGACCACCGTGGGGAAGTTACCGTCGATCACCATCTGCTCAGGTACCACGTGGATATTCTGGAAGCCCCATGAACGCAGGGCCATCGGAACGATCACACGACCTGTGCCGTGCATGGCGGAATAGACAATGTTCAGATCCTTCTGGCGCAGGATGACATCCTGATCCACCATTGCCTCCTTCACTGCCTGGATATAGTCCCAGTCCATCTCACCGCCAATGATATCGATAAGTTCCTTGTTACCCTCGAACTTCACCTGGTCGATGGTCACCTTGTTCACCTCGTCGATGATACCCACGTCGTGGGGAGCGAGCACCTGAGCACCGTCGTCCCAGTAGGCCTTGTAGCCGTTATACTCCTTCGGGTTGTGGGAAGCCGTCACGTTCACACCAGCCTGACAACCGAGTTGACGGATAGCAAACGAGATCTCCGGCGTCGGACGCAGGCTCTCGAAGAGATACACCTTGATGCCGTTGGCCGAGAAGATGTCGGCAACGGTCTCTGCAAACATACGGCCGTTGTTACGGCAGTCGTGACCCACGACCACGGAGCACTGCTTGCCTGGGAACGCCTTGTTGATGTAGTTGGCGAATCCCTGTGTGGCCATACCCACGATGTACTTGTTCATACGGTTCGTACCGGCTCCCATGATACCACGGAGACCACCCGTACCAAACTCAAGATTCTGATAGAAGGCATCCACGAGCGCGGTCTTGTCGGCTGCGTCGAGCATGGCCTGTACTTCTTTACGTGTCTCCTCATCAAAGGCTGGAGAAAGCCATTCCTTAGCCCGTGCCTCGCACTGAGCAATCAACTGAGCATTGTCTGCCATAGTCTTCCTATTTTGTTTGTTTTAGACGTTAATAATATTCTATTCCACAAAGATAGGAATTTTTTATGGATAGTGGATGGTTTATGGAGGATAGACGTTTACTTTTAGGGAAGTTTAACTATAAACTATCCTCTATCCGCTCGGCTTTGCCGCTTGGCTCGTCCAAGAACTATAAACTCTTCAGTATCCTGTCGATCTCCTCAAACTGCTTGCCCATGTTCAGGTTGAAGTAGATACGGTAGAGGGCCTCACCCCATTTCCGTGTTTCCTCAGGCGCCAGTCTGCGGTAGGTCTCCATATAGGGCAGTGCCTGCTGGTAGAGTTTCGTGATCTGCTTCTTCTGCTTGCGTGAGTCCTTCTGCAGGGCGATGTTCAGGCAGGCCGTCCCCGCATTATAGAATGCCTCTGCAGCCAGTCCGTCGAAAGCGATGAGCTTCTTGCTGTAGTCCAGACACTCCGCATAACGGCCGAGGTTCAGCAGCATCGTCGATTTCGCCAACATAAACAAGGTGTTCAGACTGTCTGCTGCCAAGGCTTCCTCAGCCAGGGCAAGTGCCTGTTCGAAATTGCCTTTGGCCGAATAACTGTCCATCAGTCTGGGGAAGAAATAAGCGGATTGTGGGAACCGTTTGAACCCCTCGCGCAGCGTTTCAACATACATCTCTTGATCCTTCAGCGCGCGCCATGCCTCAGCAGTGTATTGTAGGGTATAATCCAGTTTGGCGGTATCACGGCGGGCCAGTGTGGCGTAGCGCAGCGTAAGCACGGGATCGTTCATCCTGTAGCCGCAGTAGGTGGCCCAGTAGGCCACTTCCCCCATCCGCTCGTCCGTCGTCATCAGGTCGTAGCCTGAGAACAGCGGCTGACGGTCACAGTCCATATATCGCTCGAAGAAGTCGTAGGCTTCCTGCAGCTCACCCTTCCTCAACTGGTATGTTCCTCCATAGAACAGGTTCGGCCTGTACTGGAGCAGTTTCTGGGCGTTATCCTTGCGGTACTGGGGGTTCACCCTCCCCTTCTTGTCGGGCATCATGTCGAGGGAGTCCAGATGAGTGCCGATGTCAAACATCCTGCGCGTCAGCACGAAGAAGTTCGCCGTATCCACCGTCTCCTTCTTATACATCCGCTCGTTCACCTGCATGTATTGCTTCTCAACAGCCTGCAACCACATATCATATATACGCGCGTTAGAGAGGTTCGCCGAGTCCTTCAGCAGATCCGTCATCAGCTTCTCCGCCTTGTCGTAGTCCTTGTCACCTTTCAGGATCACACGCGCCTCCTGCAACTGCCTCCGCTGGGCCGTTGCCAACATGGTGATAAGTGAGAGTATAATGGTTAAGTATAGTCTGTGGTTCATTGTCCGTTATATCATTGCGGCTGCAAAGATAATCATTTTCACCCAATTCTCCAATAATTTAGAGTTTTTTATCTCTGGGGTCATATCTCTGGGGTCAGGCCCCGACACTAAGTTTTTCGACGCTAGGGTCAGTTTTCTACGAAGGTGATGCGACCCTGCGACTGGGCATAGTCGGCAGGAACGACTCCTGCGAGCGTCTTTTCGAGATATTCGGCCAGATAGTCACACATGACAGTTGGCGTCTGCTCTATCAGACGACTGTTTATCAGCGTGTCGTAGAATCCGCCGCCATTATAGTAGTCGAGGGTGGCGATGGTATATAGCCGTTCCGGGTCGAGAGGCTGCCATGTGGAAGTGGCGGCATCGAACACAGTGACGTCGCTGATGGTGTGGCTCTTGGTGTGGATGGTGTAGCGCATTCCTGACACATGGGGGAACTGGCCTATCTCTGCGGGCAGTCTGGAAGTGCATTGCGTGAGCATCGTCAGAATGTCCTCTCCCTTGGTCTCAATCTTGACCAGACAGTTGTCAAAGGGCAGGGCGTTGACCACGTCGCCGTAGGTGATGTCGCCGGCCTTGATGGAGTTTCGCAGGCCCCCACCGTTGCACAGGCCGATCTCCGCATTCATGAGCACTTTGAAAGCGTCTGTCACGATGTCGCCCAGATTGGTCTCGCCGCGTCTCACCATTCTGTTGCCCTCGGCATCGTTGACGGTGAGCTCGAAATCGCTGTGGGCTACCTGTCGGGTGGTCACCTTATCCATCTCTTGATAGATGTTGCTGATGACCTCACTGACGGTGGCATTTTCGTAGGGCACCTCGTCCTTGGGAACGATGGTGGTGCTGATGTTTCCGTCGGCAGAGATGATAAGTTTGCCGAGGTTGGCCAACTGCGAACCGGTCTGTGAGATAGGCACCAGCTTGCCGTCAGCATCGGCCACGTCGCAACGGGGCACTACGGAGTGGGTGTGGCCGTCGAGCAGCACGTCGATGCCTCGCGTGGCGGCAATGAGTTTATGGGAGGTCACACCATATTTCGTCTCTTCCTCGCCCAGATGTGACAGCACGACCACATAGTCGGCTCCCTTCTGGCGCACCTCGTCGATGGCCTCCTGCACCTTCTGGTAAATGTCGGTGGAGCGCATGTCGTAGAGCTGGGTGCCGTCGGTATCGAAGAAGGCGAATTTCTTCGTCATCGCGTCAGGAGTCGTCGCTCCCACGAAACCGACGGTCTTATCACCGTAGCGCTTCAGGGTATAGGGGGCGAAGACAGGCTTGTCGGTGGCCGTCTCGTAGAAATTGGCGCACACCACGTCGGTATTCATCATGGGCACCAGTTCCAGAAGACGGGGAGTACCATAGTCGAACTCGTGGTTGCCCAGTGTGACGACATCGTATCCCACGGTACTCATGACGGTGGCGATATAGGCTCCTCTTGACAGGGCACCGGGACTGCCACCCTGGAGATAATCGCCACAACTGACTGCCGCAGCCCAGGCTGTGTCACTACTGCCGATGGCGTCGCGCAAACCGGCAATGCGCTTGTAACCGTCGATGGCACAGTGCACGTCGTTCTCAAAGATAATGACAATGCTTTTCTGGGCATGACTGGGAACGGGGTTGTCGTCGAGGCTACACGAACTGAGCAACAGGCCATAACCGCAGATGGAGAGGATGGCGGTCTGCATCCATAATCGGGGCTTATTCATGCTTATGACGCTTTTTGGGTGCAAAAATAATCATTTTTTTGTAAATAATGAAAAATATGATTATCTTTGCACGCAGAACAATCAAAATTAGCATGAAAATGAAAGCATTAAGACAATCATGGATGCTGGCCACCATCCTCACCTGCTGCTGCTTCACCTCCTGTTACAAGGACGACGACACCATCGACGAGAAACAGAAGTTAGAAGCGGAATTCCAGGAGCAACTGGATCAGGCCATGAGTTGGGCGCAAGTATATGGTCCCCCGACGCAGTCACTCGCCGAAGAGGTGGCTGCCCGACATAACGGGAAGACCACACCACTTAACTACAAGACCCGTGAGAGTGCCGAGCGCAAATGCCGTACGGATAATTCCATGCCCTTCGAACTGAAGGATCTGGCACGTACCACCGTTATCTGCGAGTACGATTCGATACGCATTGTCATCGACGACGTGAAATCGACGGCCACTGAGCGCGGTATCTTCGGGCGTTACAAGCACCAGACCAGCGACCGAGGCTACTGGGGAGACCTCTTCAATCTGGCCTTCGAGTATCTGCAAACTGAAGTGCAAGTGAAGAGTTATCGCATGTTCTATGCAGCAAACCCCGAGGATGTCTGCCGTCCGGTGCTGGGCGACTCACTCTATAACGTCATCTATACAGAGTCAGGCCAAGAGCCAGGACTCTCTCACTATTATTATGAAATCATCCGGGCAGACACGACAAGCGACGCGACACGCGATTACTACAAAAAATTGAGCATCGAATACCACAGTCACTTCGACCCCGATTATGTAGAATAGGCTCTGAAGGCTTATCACTGGGGTCAGGCCCCGGCACTAAGTTTTTCGACGCTGGGGTCAGGTCTCACCTCCTATCGGGGCCTGACCCCAGAATTAAGTCGCGCGCACGTACACGGTAGTTGTTATAAGTAGAAAACAACCTACACTTCCTACACTCCCTACACCCAGATTGTTTTGGCCTTGGTGCAGGGAGTGTATGAAGTGTAGGATAAAAAGTAAGTATAGCAACTATATACACATACGCGCATACGTATAGTAGGCAAATGATTTACCTATATAGGTGTCACATAATGATTGTAAACTACACCTGATCCGTAAAGGAGACCTTTGGAGTTGTAGAGTTGACCTTCACGCTGCTAAAGGAGCCCTTTACGATTCTAAAGGGCTCCTTTACAAAAGTCCCAATGG
>JAGCPV010000179.1 GCA_017965475.1 Prevotella sp. | reverse complement strand
TTCTCAGGGACACCTGTGATAATATGGTCATGAGAGAGCTGCCAGCGTTTGCCCACGTGGCTGTTCTCTATCCAGATATTCGTATTCTCTTCCGTAAAGTTGATCTCCATCACGGCATTCTGCACGAAGATCGAGGGATGGGGCTTACGATCCAGATGCATGATCTTCCGTTGGTCGTTCTCCAAGTTCTGAATACGCATCGTCGAGGAGATCATCTCCCGTGAGGTGCCGAAGTGATAAAACTCCCCTCCCGCCAACGGGAGGATGGCGACCTTCAGCGAAGATATTTCATCATCGGGCTTCGAGGGGTCAGTGCCTAAGGCACAGCCGAATTCGGAATAAAGATCGTATTCCTTAAGGCTGGCAGGACTAGTCTGGTTAGATAGGCTAGATCTGCTAGCAAGCAACTTGACAGCCTTATCGCTGAGCAGCCAGATGCCGATATCTGTCAGGTAGAAATGATCCTTCTGAAGATCGCTGAGCGTCTGCACAGAAGGTTTCTGGAGCATCTGCTTTAAGACAGACGGTGTACGACGATCAGAGACGAACACCCCGTGGTTCTTGGCCACTGAGGCATCGAGCCAGAGACCATAGCAGACGACATCCGCCTCGGGGATGGGCTGCAGGGGTTGTGTGGCACGGATATAGACATCGCCACTGACCACCATCGTATGGATCGTGTCAGGCGCCATGGTCATGATCTTCTCGTAGAGGGGTAACTGGAGACTCAACAGATCCTGTGAGAGTCGCTGTCCCCTCTCCCATCGGAACACGGGTACGGGCATGAGTACCTTACCAGACACCGCATAACTCGGCAGACGCTTGCTCTGTCCGCCCGCATGGATCAGGATACGCTTCTCACGAGAGAGCCATGCGTCGAAAAGTGGAGAGTGAATAGTGGATAGTGGATCGTTTTGATGACCATCTTCGCTCCTGAAGGCTTCCTGGAGCAACCACGTGGTGCCTCCCCCACTGCCGAGCCGATGACCTACTGGGTCGCAGGTACAGAAATACTCGTCGCGGCTGAGGCCAGTCACCTCATGGAACACGTCCACTAAGTTGGGGGGCAAAGATAGCAACTTCCGCATCACTTAAGCCTTTTTCCTATTCTTCCACTCTATGAAGATAATGCCTATGACAATCAGGACAAGGAGGACGAACGCGATATAGGCGATGGTCTCAGTGGTATCAACAGACTTCGGGAAGAAAGCAAGTTCCACCTGATGCTTGCCAGGCTGGATATGCAGCGCACGGAGGATGTAATCGACACGTCCAAGTTCTGCAGGTTCCCCATCGATCGTTGCCGTCCACCCGGGATAGTAGATCTCGGAGAACACCAGTACACCACCCTTGCCAGAGTTCACGTCATAGGTCAGGCGGTTGGGCTCGTATGAGGTGATCGTCACGATGCTCGCCGTATCCTGAACGGCAGCCTCACCCAACATGTCCTTGAACTTCGCATCGGCCACAGCCTGATAGCGCAGGTCGATCCTGCCAACAGCAGATATCTCATCATTGGCATTGGCGACATAGTCAAGCTTATCGACGAACCACGCATTGCCATAGGCGTAGGGGTTCTGGATGGGCACCGTCTGACCACCTTCCAGCGGGAAGATGAAATAGCGCGTGTTGAGCATGTTCAACACAGGACAAATGCTGTCACCCTTCACCTGCGTCATATCACCTGCGGCCTCCGACACAGCACCGAACAAGGCCTGCATCTCAGGCGAGATATAGTGTTCGATCATCTCCTGATAACGGCGCAACTTGGCAGCATGGTAGCCGCCGATGCTCTTATGGTAGTACGAGGTCTCATTCTCGTTGAACGTGTTCGAGGCAAGGTTCAGCACGCGGTAGTCGAGACTTTGGTCACGCAGGATCAACTCATCTGTCTGCGTCTTCTCCTGCGGAGCCTCACGTTCCGATACGGGCACGAACATCTCGTCGTTCAGGTAGCGCTTGTTCACCGTCCACAGATCAACCAGACAGAGCACCAGGATGATACCCACGGCATATTCCTTCTTCAACTTACCAAAAGCGACAGCCAACAGAACACCCGTTCCTGCCAGGATGATATAGAACGAACGCAGGCTATCGGCTGTGAACACGGCCTGTCGCATCTCTGTCAGATTAGCCACCAACGGCTGAATATACTCGGAAGGCAGAGTCTGGATAGCCCGCATCTCACTTGATGAGATAAAACTGTCGAAGAACATAGAGGGCATCAGCGAGAAGAGCATGGCGATACCGCCCGTCAACAGGAACGAGATACCCACATACTTCATCCTCGGCTTCAGTTGCTCGGGTTCATCCAACAGTTTCTTCAGCGCCAGCATCGCCAACAAGGGGATGGTGAACTCAGCGATCACAAGTATAGAGGCCACCGTACGGAACTTGGCGTACATCGGCACGTAGTCGAGGAAGAAGTCTGTGAAGCCCATGAAGTTCTTACCCCACGATAGCAGGATAGAGAGGATGGTCGCTGCCAACAACGCCCACTTCACAGGTCCCTTCACGATAAACAATCCGAGGATGAAGAGCATCATCACAAAGGCACCCACATAGACGGGGCCCGATGTGCCAGGTTGCTCGCCCCAGTACTGACCCAGTTGCTGATAGATGGGCAGGAAATCATTATCTGCCTTTTCCATCGCCTTCTCGCTCATGCTCAGCGGCATCGATGCTCCACCCTTCGTATTCGGCACGAGCAGCGTCCATGTCTCGTCGATGCCATAGCTCCACTGGGTGATATAGTCGCGCTCCAGTCCACTGTTCGTCTGATTGGCACTGTTGGGTTTCACCAGCTCACTCTTGCCACGCATCGACTCCTGACCATACTGCCAAGTGTGGTAGAGGTTCGAGAGGTTGATGCACACACCGATCAATGCACCAGCGGCACATACACCCGTCGCCTTCAGGAAGCGCACCATCTCTTTCTTCCGGATGGCCTCCACCAACCAGGCAATCACCATGAAGAGGATGACGAACAAATAATAATAGGTCATCTGCACGTGGTTGGCATTGATCTCAAAGGCAGTGAACACCGCCGTCAGCAACAGTCCCCACAGATATTTCCCCTTATAGGCCAGCACGATACCCGCAATCATCGGAGGCAGATAAGCCAGTGCCCACACCTTCCAGATATGCCCTGCGGCGATGATAATAAGGAAATAGGTGGAGAAAGCCCAGATGACAGCACCCAATGCCGCCAGGTATTGTTTGAAATCGAAGGCTCTCAGCAGAATATAGAAGCCCAGCAGATAGGCGAACACGAACCATACGTTCTCTGGCAACCAGAGGTGGTAGGCGTTGACGGCTTTCGTCAACAGATCCGTAGATTTATACGAGGGAGCCGTCTGATAGGTTGGCATACCTCCGAAGAGGGCATTCGTCCAACGTGAGCGCTCACCTGTCTTCTGCAGATACTCAATACCCTCCTGTCCTGCTCCACGCCCCGCTGAGGCATCATGGCGATAAAGAATACGCCCCTCAATGTCGGCGGGGAAGAAATAGGCAAAGGCCAAAATGGCAAACAACAGTACTGCCAGCAGATCAGGCAGGCATTTCCTGAATAGTGTCATATCTTGTAAGTTTTTTGGTTCTGCGTGCAAAATTACGAAGAATTTTCGTAATTTTGCAGCGATTATGGAAGAAAATATCATTACCAGTGTCCAAAACGCCCGTGTCAAGCATGTGGTGGCCCTCCAGCAGAAGTCTTCCCTCCGCCGCGAGGAAGGGCTTTTCGTGGTCGAGGGCCTGCGCGAGATCGAGCACTGTATCGCCTGCGGTTACGAGGTGGTGGAGATGTATAAGTGGGGTGAGAACGTTACGCCTCAGGTCTATGAGAAGATGGCCTACCGCGAAAGTACAGAGGGCATCATCGCCGTTGCGAAATGCAAGGAGCATCGTCTGAAGGATCTCAGCCTGAAGAAAAGACCGCTGGTGGTCGTTCTCGAGCGCGTGGAGAAGCCTGGTAACCTAGGTGCCATCCTGCGCACGGCAGAGGCTGCCGGGGTGGATGCCGTGATGATATGTGACCCATTGACAGACCTCTACAACCCCAACCTCATCCGCGCCAGCATTGGCGGGGTGTTCAGTGTACCCACTGCCGTCTGCACGTCGGAGGAGTGCATCACCTTCCTGAAGGGCAACAACATCAAGATCCTCACGGCCCAGTTGCAGGACTCCTACGACTATTACGACTACGACATGCAGGAGGCCACAGCCATCGTGATGGGTACGGAATCGACAGGGCTCACTGATCTCTGGCGCGAGGCTGCCGATGCCCATATCCGTATCCCCATGCTGGGACGCCTCGACTCGCTGAATGTCAGCGTCAGTGCCGCCATCCTGATGTACGAGGCCGTCCGTCAAAGAAGAGTTAACAGTTAATAGTGAATAGTGATGAAAATAGGAATGATTGTAGCAATGGACAAGGAGTTGAAGCAGCTCCGTCCATTATTTCCAGAAGACAAAGTGATCTTGCAGAAGAGCGGTATCGCCACTGTCAACGCTGCCATCCAGGCAGTAGAGATGATCCGTCAGTACAAACCCGACTGCATCATCTCCAGCGGATGTGCTGGTGGCAATGGCGATGATATCAACCTGCAGGATGTGGTGGTGAGTTCAGAACTAACCTACCACGACGTGTATTGCGGAAAGGCCATTGACGAGACCACCGTCTATGGACAGGTGCAGGGTCTGCCTGTGCGCTATCAGGCCGATCCTTATCTGCTCGAAAAGGCCAAACAGACAGGTGCCAAACCTGGCCTCATCGTCACTGGCGACTGGTTTGTCGATTCCAAGGACAAGATGCGTGAGATCGTTGGTCACTTCCCTGAGGCGAAAGCTGTCGATATGGAGAGTTGTGCCATCGCACAGGTATGCTATATCTATAAGGTACCTTTCATCTCCTTCCGCCTTATCAGCGATATCCCCCTGCGCGACACTGATGCCTCACAGTATCATAACTTCTGGGACACTGTCGCAGAGAAATCCTTCCAAACCACCAAGACATTCATCGAATCTCTTTAAATTGTCAAATCGTAAATAGTCAAATCGTCAAATTATGGAGGTTATACAAAGTTTCACCATCGACCACACGCACCTGAAGCCAGGAATCTATGTATCGCGTGTAGATAAAGGTTTCACCACGTTTGATCTGCGCATCACGGAGCCTAACAAGGAACCAGCCGTTGCCCCTGCTGCCAT
>JAGCPV010000178.1 GCA_017965475.1 Prevotella sp. | reverse complement strand
GAACTCATCGTAGTCATAGATATACTCCTCCTCGTCGAAAAGTTCGGAGGCCAGCACCAGACAGACGGCGCCGCTAGAGAAATCCTCAAGCGTCCGCCACACGCCAGTACCTATATACAAACCTTGGTATGGATGGTTGAGGTGGAAGGTCTGCCGCTCATAGCCATCGAACACCTCCACGTCGAAGGATCCGCTGACGGCGATCACGATCTCCTCGCAGGTGCGATGGGCATGGCCGCCACGACGCTCGCCCGATGGGACATCATACGTCCAATAGACACGGGCGATATCAAACGGCACGTTCTTCATCTGCTCGGCAACGGTCAGGTTACCACGGGGATCCACAATCTTGGGCAGATCTATAATCCTTGCTTTCTCTTGTTTCATTTCCCTGACTTAGTGCTCGAACTTCGTATAGGGATCGGTGCCAAGGACGGTCTTGGCAAGACGCTTCGCCTTATCGCGGAGAGCAGTCGTATCGTCACCCACCTCACCGTAGCAGAGTACAACACCCATACGACGACCCTTATGGGCCTCGGGCTTACCGAAGATACGGATACGGGTACGGTCTTCTTTGAGAGCATCCACAAAGTTGTAGTCGAGTAGAGAACGGTCAACGGGTGTCTTAGCCTCTGTCGGGGAGAGAATCACAGCCGAAGCACCGGCATGCTCCAGATGAATGGCGGGAATAGGCAAGCCCATCACGGCACGGAAATGAAGCTCGAACTCAGAGAGGTTCGTGGTATGCCCGAGGGTCACCATACCCGTATCATGCGGACGTGGCGAGAGCTCAGAGAAGATCACCTCACCTTGCTTGGTCAGGAAGAACTCCACACCCCAGATGCCAGCGCCCGTCAGAGCCTTCGTCACCTTGTCAGCCATCATCTGAGCCTGTTTCAGGGCCTCATCGCTGATTTTATACGGCTGCCACGACTCACGGTAGTCACCAGCCTTCTGCACGTGTCCGATAGGGGGACAGAAGATCGTGGGCCAACCGTGCTGCTGGGTAACGGTCAGGAGGGTGAACTCCGAATCGAAGTCGATGAACTCCTCGATGATCACTTCCTTCACATCACCGCGCGAGCCTTCCATCGCCTCGCGGAAAGCCTGTTCGAGTTCGCCGTCGTTATGGACATAGCTCTGACCGTGGCCAGAGGATGACATCAGGGGTTTCACCACACAAGGGAAGCCTATCTCGTCGGCAGCAGCCTTGAACTCCTCGAAGGTCTTGGCATAGAAATACTTCGCTGTACGGAGACCGAGTTCCTTAGCAGCGAGGTCGCGGATGGCGCGACGGTTCATCGTGAAATTCACGGCACGGGCTGAAGGCACCACCTGGATGCCCTGCTCCTCGAACTTAAAAAGGCGTTCGGTACGAATGGCTTCGATCTCCGGCACGATGATGTCGGGCTGGTGCTTCTTAACAACAGCCTCAAGGGCATCGCCGTCGAGCATCGAAAACACTTCGCGCTCATCAGCCACCTGCATGGCAGGCGCATTGTCATAACGGTCACAAGCGATTACATACTGGCCGGCACGCATGGCGGCAATCACGAACTCCTTGCCGAGTTCTCCAGAACCTAAAAGCAAAATCTTCTTCATAATTAAATCTATCTGTTGGCGTACATATTATCATAATACTTCTGGTAGTCACCGCTCGTCACATTATCGAGCCACTCCTGGTTGTCCAGATACCAGCGGACGGTCTTCTCGATGCCCTCCTCGAACTGTAGCGAGGGCTCCCAGCCGAGTTCCTTCTGCAGTTTCGTAGAGTCGATGGCGTAGCGCAGATCGTGTCCTGCACGATCGGTGACGAAGGTAATGAGATCCATATCCTCGCCTTCTTTGCGGCCCAGCAGACGATCGACGGTCTTGATGACTACCTTGATGATGTCGATGTTCTTCCATTCGTTGAAGCCGCCGATGTTATAGGTGTCGGCAATCTTCCCCTCGTGGAAAATCACATCGATGGCACGGGCGTGATCCTCTACATACAGCCAGTCGCGTACGTTCTCACCCTTGCCATAGACGGGCAACGGCTTACGATGGCGGATGTTATTGATGAACAGTGGAATCAGCTTCTCTGGGAACTGATAGGGACCGTAGTTGTTCGAGCAGTTGGTCACTACGACGGGCATGCCATAGGTGTCGTGGTAGGCGCGGACGAAGTGGTCGCTCGATGCTTTCGCGGCGGAGTACGGCGAATGGGGATTATACTTCGTGGTTTCCAAAAAGAACATATCGCCGTATGCCAGATGATGCTCTGAAGAAGAGGCGGTAGTTGTGAACGGTGGCTCTATGCCCTCGGGGTGTGTCAGTTCCAAGGCGCCATATACCTCATCGGTAGAGATATGGTAGAATCTGCAAGGAATTCTTTCGCCCTTTCCTTCAAGGGTTTCCTCGTTTGACGGGGACACCATCACATACTTCTCGGGCAGACTCTCCCAATACAGTTTAGCAGCCTGCAGCAATGAGAGTGTTCCCATCACGTTGGTCTTGGCAAATGTGAAGGGATCCTTGATGGAGCGATCCACATGACTCTCAGCAGCCAGATGGATAATGCCATCGACCTTCTTGTCCTGCATAAGCTTATAGAAAGCATCAAAGTCGCAGATATCCATCTTCACAAACTCATAGTTGGGTTTGTTCTCGATATCCTTGAGGTTAGCCAAATTACCGGCATACGTCAATTTGTCGAGGTTAATGATGTGATACTCGGGATACTTGTTCACAAACAGGCGCACCACATGGCTTCCGATAAAGCCTGCGCCACCAGTAATAACGATTGTTCTTTTCATTGTCCTATTTTTGTTTTATTTTCCGAATCAATTTCAGTGACAGAGAGACTAGAAGTGCCACAGCCGCAAAGACAAACAGGGGTATATAGTTCTGGAGATCATTGTCTATGTATTGCTTAATGCCTTGCACAGTTCCCTTACACAGTGTTTGTATAAATGTCCATATCTGTTCCATCATCTATTACCTCCCAATGTGATCACTTCCAAGTCCTTGAATTCTTTTCCGTCAATAGTCAGACGGATAAGGGTTCTGTCCTTGTGCCAGCCCTGGATACCAGCGGCACCCGGGTTGATATGTAGCAGACCAAGTGTCTTGTCATATTTCACCTTGAGAATGTGAGAATGACCAGCCACGAATAACTGAGGCGGATTGGCGAAAAGCGTCGAGCGTACGCTGGCGTCGTAATTGCCTGGATAACCACCGATGTGTTTGATGAGCACATCGACATCCTCGCACTTAAATCGGTTCAGTTCACGATACATCAGTCTGAGATCCCCACCGTCACAATTACCATAAACAGCTCTGAAGGGTCGGAAGGCAGCTAACCGTTCCGCCACCTCCGTACTGCCAATGTCACCCGCGTGCCAAATCTCGTCACAGGGTTCAAAATAGTGCAGGTACTTATCGTCCCAGTAGCTGTGCGTATCGCTGAGGATGCCGATCTTCTTCATATATTAAACTTCTTGCGGATAAACTCTGCTATGATCTTCTCTGTCTCCACAAGTCCGAGGACCGAAGAGTCGATGCAGAAATCATAGCTGGCAGCATGTCCCCACTTCTTACCTGTATAGTAATTGTAGTATTCGGCCCGCTGGTTCTCCCGTTTCTCGATGAACGCCCTGGCGGCATCTTCGTCAAGGTGCTGTTTGTTCATGATCTGCTCCACACGGTAGGCCATCGAGGCGGTGATAAAGATATTCACCACGTTGGGAAAATCTCGCAACACATAATCTGCACAACGGCCTACAAACACACACGAGCCCTCCTTTGCAGCCTTGATGATCGCATCGCTCTGGAACTGGAACAGGCTCTCCTGCGAGAAACTCGCCTTATAGACGCTGCCACTATTCACATGAGGAGCCGCCATATTGAACAGTCCCCTGAAGAATCCCTTCTTCTCATCGTTCTGTTCGAAGATCTTCTCCGAAAACCCACTTTCTTTCGCTGCGAGGTTCAGCAACTCACGGTCGTAATACTTGGCCCCGAAATCGAGGGCCAGCATCCTGCCGATGTCATGGCCGCCACTTCCGAGCTGACGTCCTACGTTAATAATAATCTGATTCTTATCCATAAGCTTTGATTTTTTTCATATACCATATCAGCATGGGGATCGTCATCGCAAACGAGCCGAAATCGCTGGTGGGCATCGAATACCACACGCCGTCAAGTCCCCAGATCATCGGGAAGATGTACGCCATCGGCAACAGTAGGATCAACTGACGCGAGAGCGAGAGGAAGATCGACACCTTCACCTTGCCAATGCTCTGGAAGAAATGGGTAATGGAAGCCTGCGACCCCACCACGAAGAACACTAACATATCAAGTTTGATACCCTTTGCAGCGAGATCGAGCAGCGTCGGATCGGTTGTGAAGATACGGGCAATCTGCCGCGGGAAGAGCATCGAAAGTGTCCAGCCCACAAGCAGGATGGCCGTGGAACAGGCGATGGTCAGCCACAGACAACGGAACATACGGTCGTATTTCTCAGCCCCGTAGTTATAGCCCACTATGGGCTGCATACCCTGATTCATACCCATGACAAACATGAAGAACACCATTACCATTGAGTTGGCTATCGAGTAGGCACCCACCGCCATATCACCACCGTAGTGCACGAACTGGTTGTTCATGAAGATCACGATGATACAACTCGTGGCATTCATCAGGAAGGGTGACACACCGATAGAGATGATATTCCTGACGAGATCTTTCTTCAACCTGTAAGTACCCCGTTTCAGATGCAGCAGCTCTTTCGGATTAGAGAATATCCGCATCTGCCAGCAGAGGGCAAGCGTCTGCGAGGTAACGGTGGCCAGTGCCGCACCGCGGATGCCCCAACGGAACCACCACACGAAAGCCACGACCAGCAGGATATTCATGCCCACCGTGAACAGCGTGGCATACATCGCATGGCGAGGTTTGCCGGCCGCACGGAGCACGGCGTTCATTCCGAAGTACATGTGGGTCACCATATTACCCAACAGTATCACTGTCATGAACTCCCGGGCGTAAGGCAGCGTCACCTCCGAAGCGCCAAAGAACAGCAGGATGGGATCGAGGAACACCAGACTGATCACCATAAACAGGAAACCGATGATCAAGTTCAGTGTCACCGTGTTACCCAGGAGGTGCTCCGCCGTCTGATAGTCCCGTTGGCCCAGTTTCACGCTGATGCATGTCGAGGAGCCGACACCCACCGCAGCGCCGAAGGCAGCACTCAGGTTCATGAAGGGGAACGTGATGCCCAGACCTGCTATGGCCTCGGGACCGACAATCTGACCGATCATCGCACGATCGATGATATTGTATAGACTTGACGCCGTCATGGCCACAATAGCGGGCAGGGCATACTGCCAAAGCAGTTGTCCCACGGGTTTCTGTCCCAGTTCCAGCGCGGCTTGTCTGTTGTCCATGCGTATCTGTTTCGTTTTTAACGATGCAAAGGTACGGAAAATATCCGAGACCACCAAATATTTCACGTTTGTTACATATCAGACGGCAAGTTTTTCCATAGATTTCACGCTTTTTCCCAAATTATTCGTATCTTTGCATTCGGAATGAACAAGAATAGTCTCTCATCGTCAGATAAGTGCTGCTTATGGCGGCTCACATGCCTTCTATTTTTGATAGTTAGCATTCTACCGGCAATGGCAGGCACAGGGAAGAGAATGTATCCTGGCGGGAAATACTACATTTACCGCTATACACTCACGGACAAGCAAGGTTCACCTTTTTCCATCGAGCATCCTGGCAGATGGCTCTCCCACAAGTCCGTGGAGCGCAGGAAACGGCAGGGACTGGCCCTCGATTCCACAGACCTGCCTGTCAGCAGCAAGTATCTGAAAGAGATGGAGCGTCAAGCAAATCAGGGGGGGCGCCGTGAAAAGTCTGACTGGACGATCGTCGGCACCAGCCGTTGGAACAACACGGTGCTTGTACGCTCCAACGACACGACACAACTGCAGAGTCTCGCCGCCCTGTCTTTTGTTGCAAGGGCAGAACGGGTGTGGGAGTCACCAGACTCCATCGGCAAGATGATCAAACAGGACTACCACGACTCGTTTAACGTCTGGGACAGCATCAAGGGTATCACCTATGGCAACGGCAAGGAACAGTTGGAGATGCTGTCGGGCCAACGCCTCCATAATATCGGCATGAAGGGCAAGGGTATGACCATCGCCGTGCTTGACGGTGGGTTCCAGAATGCTGATAAGATCCCTGCTTTCCAACATGCGAATATCATCGGTGCGAAGGATTTCGTCTATCCGAACAGCCCGTTCTTCTATCAAGAGACAGACCACGGTACGAAGGTACTCTCCACCATGGCTGCCAACGAACCCGAAGTGCTGGTGGGTACAGCCCCCGAGGCCCGCTACTGGCTGTTGCGCTGCGAGGACCAGCAGACAGAACAGCCCGTGGAGGAGGATTATTGGGCGATGGCAGCGGAATTCGCGGATTCCGCAGGAGTGGATATCATTAACTCCAGCCTCGGATACAACGACTACGACGGCGACTCCGCCTATTACCACCAGCGCGATCTTGACGGACAGACATCTCTCATATCGCGTACAGCCTCGATGCTGGCGCGGAAGGGTATCATCCTCGTCAACTCGGCAGGCAACTCGGGCATGGGCCCATGGAAAAAGATCGCCTTCCCCGCCGATGCCTGTGACATCCTGACCGTAGGTGCCATCAACACAGAGATGAAAAATGCGCCGTTTAGCGGTGTGGGACCCACACAGGACGGCCGCGTAAAGCCCGACGTCATGGCCCTCGGCAGTCCGGCGTCGCTGATATCCGGCCGCGGCACTATCGTCAGGGATATGGGCACCTCATTCTCCACGCCCATCGTCGCAGGACTCGTGGCCTGTCTGTGGCAGGCGCTGCCCGACAAGACGGCCTTGGAGATCATTGACCTCGTACGCCAAACGAGCAGCAGTTATCAGAAGCCCGACAATATTTACGGCTATGGCATCCCCAACTTCTGGCGGGCATATATGATCGGCAGAATAAATCATTAGGAAAGCCCTGAGAATGGTTAGAGAATCCAGAATAACCCTCTATGAACTCAACAGCCTCGTCCGCGAGGTCATCGAGTGCGAGATGCCCAATGAATATTGGGTAGAGGCGGAGCTGTCGGAGTGCCGGGAGAGCCGTGGCCACTGCTATATGGAGCTCGTCGAGAAGGACGAGAAGAATGCCACGCCCATCGCCAAGGCCTCCGCCAAATGCTGGGCCTCGAAGTGGATGCTCATCCGACCTTACTTCGAACGCACTACAGGACAGCAACTCCATGCCGGCATGAAGGTGCTGCTGAAAGTCTATGCGCAGTTCCACGAAGCCTACGGTTTCTCTTGGATCGTCACCGATATCGATCCCACCTATACCCTTGGCGACATGGCCCGCAAACGACAGGAGATCATCCGCCATCTGAGGGAAGAGGGTGTCTTCGACCTCCAGAAAGAATTGAGCCTGCCCGCCTTCTGTCAGCGTATTGCCGTGATCTCCAGTGAATCGGCAGCAGGCTATGGTGATTTCTCCAGGCAACTATTCGACAATCCCTACGGCTTCATGTTCCAGACCCGGCTCTTCCCCGCCATCATGCAGGGCGAAGGTGTGGAGCAGAGTGTCATCGCTGCTCTGGAACGCATCTATGCGACACAGGGGGACGCCTTCGACGCCGTGGTCATCATCCGCGGTGGCGGTGCCACCAGTGACATGTCAGGCTTTGACACATTGGCGCTGGCAGAGAACGTGGCCAACTTCCCCTTACCTATCATTACCGGCATTGGACATGACCGCGACGAGAGCATCCTCGACATGGTGAGTCACACGCGAGTAAAAACCCCCACCGCCGCAGCAGCCCTGCTCATCGATCATCTGAAAGGTGTACTCGACACCATCGAGGGAGCCCAGAGCATGATCACACACTATGCCCAGCAGAAACTCGCGACACTCAAGACCCAACTCTCAACGATCTCAGAGATTCTGCCACGTCTCTTCTCTGCCGTCAAGATCCGGCAAGACGCTCTCATCGATGCCATTAACAACCGGATGCTCTCTGCAGCACAACAGCGTATCATCACCCAGATGGCGAACATCTCAAATACGGAATCAAAACTCCCGATGCTCTTGGAACGCCAACTCATGAGTGAGCGCCACATGCTCGAACTCATTGAAGAAAAGACAAAGGCCCTCGATCCCGTCCTGCTGCTCAGACGTGGCTACAGCATCACCCTGCACAAAGGCAAAGCTGTCAAAGATGCCAGCACGCTTACGTCTGGTGACGAGTTGGAAACCAGGTTGGCCAACGGCATCATACACTCGAAAGTCATCATCAAATAAAATATGGAAAAAGAACTGAAATACGAGGCCGCATTGGCCGAACTCCAGACCATCGTCAACAAGATGGAAAACGACGAACTCGACATCGACCAGATGTCGGATCAGTTGAAACGTGCACAGGAACTCATCAAGCTCTGTAAGGACAAACTGACGAAAACAGACGAGGAAATCAAGAAAATACTTGCTGAAAAGTAAGTTTTCCGAGGAAAATGTTGTGGAATTAACACGAATTGTGTACTTTTGCAGCTAAATTGAAACTTTTAAAGACTGAATCAATATGAAGAATTTGGATTGGGGTAGTCTGTCGTTCGGCTATATGAAGACTGACTACAACGTGCGTTGCTATTATCGCGACGGCAAATGGGGCGAGATCGAAGTTTGCTCCGATGAGTATCTGAACCTGCACATGGCAGCTACCTGCCTGCACTACGGTCAGGAGGCATTCGAGGGTCTGAAGGCCTATCGTTGTCCTGACGGCAAAGTGCGCATCTTCCGCGTCGATGAGAATGCCAAGCGCCTGCAGAGCACCTGTCGTGGCATCATGATGCCTGAGGTGAGCACAGAGCTATTTACCGAAATGGTGAAAAAGGTGGTTCGCCTGAACCAGGAGTGGATTCCCACCTACGAGAGCGGTGCCACACTCTATATCCGTCCGCTGCTCATCGGTACCAGT
>JAGCPV010000021.1 GCA_017965475.1 Prevotella sp. | reverse complement strand
GTCGACGAATGGACAGACGCGAAATTCCGATTCTGATGACACGTTGGTGTTTGAGGATGGTCAATGACCGCAGGGGAGTTTTAGGACTTCATCAACATCCATAACATCCATTTGATCTGGCTCCGTTTGCTCAACGGGTTGCAACCTGACGTCGTACCTGATGCCTTCGATGTCGACTACCTCGGTATTGTATCCTACGTAGGAAAATCGGAGTTTGTCTTGGGTACTCTCGACCTTGAGCGTGAACTTGCCTCCGAAGTCGGTGACGGTAGACGCCACAATGCGACCTTCCTTGTTTAACTCAACGACATTGGCGCCCATAAGCGGACCATTATCTTCTTTCCTCACGATGCCGCTGATCGTGTCGCCTGCGTTCACGCCATTTCCGATGACAATGGCTACCGATCTGCTGGGGATTATAGGTTGGCGTTTGGGAGATGTCACTGGTATCAGGCGGATGGTGAGAGCTGTGTCGGCAGACTGGAGATTATAGGTCACTTTGTAGCCGGCTTTTCTCACTTTGACTTTTTGGTCGTACGGCAGCCAAAGGTCAAAGCGCCCCTTTTTGTCTGTCCTGACCCCTCCGATATTAAATGTCCCCATGGAGTGTTCGATATAGATGAGTGCATCGGCGACGGATTTCCCTGTTTCATCATCGAGGACCACACCTTCGAAGTGGCCACGGTCATCGAGGATGGCGGGATAGTCGGAGGCGTAAAGCTTATCGATGGAGACCAGATGCATGACTAACAGCCGCGGATGGGTGGTCTTGAAGTAGGCTTCTGCCCACCAGGAGGCTTCTGCTTTGGCATCGGGCGTGAAATAGTATCTGCTCTCTATGTCGAAGGAACCATCCTCCTTCAGCGGGTGGGTCCAAAAGGGATGGGGCTTGCCGGCTTTGACTTTTCCCCCGAAGATAAACGCCAGACGGACGAGGCTGTCGGTGCGCTCGATAGACTTGTCGGCCTGCCTGGCGGCCTGCCGGATGGCATTGACGACAGAGTCGACATGATTCAGATCGACTTTAGCCGGAAGTTTGACCTCTACCTCGCGGATGAGCGGAACGTAGATGCCACGGGCATCGCTGCCAAAGGGACCTAAGTATTCGTTGGTCATATGGCCATGTTGGCGCGTGAATTGTCCGAAGAACTGTTCCTCGACAGGTGTGGCAAACAGGTCGGGGTCGAAGGCATGTTTTTCACCGTTATAGATGAAGCCGTCGGGTCTGAACGCAGAACCGGAACCGATGACGTGACCTTGGTAATAGGTGTCATAGATATCTATGAGGGACGCCAGACGACGGGCTTTCAACTCGCTGGGTGAAAGCGGTGCGACGGACAGGAACGGCCGGGTGGTGACTTCTATGGCTCCGCAGGCTCCGATTCTTCCATATAACGCCGTTGCAGCCGTGTCTGATAACACTCTGACATCTTTCACGTATTCGTCGCGTCGGAGGAAGTAGGCCCGAAGATCCCTCATCAGTTCAAGGTCGTAGTACTCATGTTGATTCTTCATTTGCTCTTTGAAGGAGAGAGGTGGCTCCCCCCCGATTTCTCTTATGCGACGAGGAGGGTTGATGAGTGGCCTGTTCATAGACTTCGGGAGCGCTTTGCCGTTGACGACAATGAGGATGGAGTCGATGATGTCGCCTTCAGTGCCGGGTATGTTTTTCAGGTCCTCAGGCTGTTGGGTGCTTTGGGCTGTCGCGAGGCTGGCGACGAGTGCCAGCAGGATGATGGTAAAACATTTCTTCATAGGTTGGTTGGTGATGTTGTTCCCATATACTGTCCGATAAAGAAGATGGTGCTAGTAGACCATTCCCTGATGAAATAGAGGAAAGGATGTGTGGCATGGAAGACGATCGTTTCAGGCTTCGTGAAATCCAGCCCCGCAATACGCCCTTGCAAAGCAGTGGCAACCCACGCTTCGGTGCCTGTCTCGTCGACCTTGATACGGCCTTTCTGCTTGATCATTTCGATGCAGGATTCTAAATCGAAGAGATTGGAGAAGTCAGCCTTCTTCATATTGAAAGCATTGGGCATGAGTGCCGACATGATACCAGTGAGATTCACTTCTGACTCCGACTCAAAGCGTGGCAATTTCACATCGACACGGACTCTTCGCATCTGATCATACATCTTCTCCCAACTGTCGGCCGTCAGCGACTGGGCTACCTCCTGAACGGTCTTACCCCTCTTCGGCAACATGACGATCATCTGATAGGCGCCATTACTATAAGGCAGGCAGAGCGTTTGGCAGAGGTCGTTCTCGGTATAGAAGAATTGGCGTGTCTGGTTCATCATCGGCACCGTCTGCTCTTTGCCGTCCTCGCCTTTGAACACCTCGTCCTGTGTGTAGGCCTTAGGAAACTTATCTGTCCAAATGCCCTTGAAGTTGATGGTGTTCACCAGGATAAATTTCAACAGGTCTGACTCTGACGCCATAAACTTCGTGTCATAACTGTCTTTAGCCACCTCCTTGAAGGCAGGCTTGGGTTGGATATTCTTGTGCGAGGTGAATTCGTTACTGATGTCAATTGTGGCCAACTTGTCGAGTTTGGGCGTCTCAGTGAGCATCTTGCGACAGAATTCATTGATGTTGGCGGCTTTCTTATCATCACAGCCCAACACCTGGTTGATTTGTGTCCTCGTATTGCCGGCAGCTCCGTTGTTGATCAAGCCGAGGGCGTAGGTCATACCCAAGGGCGACAGAAGGATGCTCTCGCTGGCTCCCACTTTGCGAAAGAGGTTGAAACCAAGGTCATTGACGGACATCACCAACGTCTGTTCTTCGTCAGAGAGGTTGATCTGGATTCGCGGGTTGTTCTCATTCGGCACCTCATCTCCTTCTGCTTCGAATTCGAATCCCTCGATTTCCTTCATGGTGAATTCTCTCATGGAAGTTGGCTGATTAGACTGATTGTTATTATCGATAGGTATAAATCTGTATTCGTTTTGGTTTATTCCTGACTCCAGTTTGATTTGGTATTCCTTTTTGTCGATAGCCAGGATGACGGTCTTCATGCCAACATAACTGAAACGGATGTGGTCCTCAGGATTCCGAACCTTCATGACAAAATGCCCATTATTATCGGTGATGGCCGATTCCACGATACGGTCTTTGGCGTCAATCTCGCAGACGGTGACGCCCATCAGCGGACCGATTTTGTCGCTCACGGTACCACTGATCTTGTCGCCTGCCTTCACGGCTTTCTTTTTTTCAGGCTTTTTGGGGTTCTTCGATTCTTCGATTGGCACTAGCTTGAACCCCTTGAAAAAGTTCTCAAATCGTTCGATCTCGGCCTTGGGGAACCGCTGGCGCAACTGCGCTTCTGACTCGTCGGTGAGTTCTCCCATAATGCGGAGTTTGTCTATGGGAATCTTGTCCAACCATTCGGGGATGACGACGGGATTGTGCCAGAAGTCGAGTTGTAGCGAACGGATGTG
>JAGCPV010000177.1 GCA_017965475.1 Prevotella sp. | reverse complement strand
GGGTGGGAACAACTTCGGCAACATAGACATCTGTATATCTTTGGCTGCATTCAGCTCACCCTCAATACGACCCTTGGCTGCGTTCACGTGCTTCAGTTCCTCCATCTGCTCCATCAGTGAAGTCTGCATTATCGCAAACGAGTCATGCAGGCGTTTCATCTCGTCGTGTGATTCGATCTGGGGCAACGAAGCTTTCAGGTTGCCTTGGGCAATCTCATCGGCAGACTTGGCAAAAAGGGCCAAAGGATTGGTAACTCGTTTTAAGATATGACGACATACAAAGAACAGTATTACTAGTCCTATCAGCATAATGGCCACAACAATACCTCCAAATATCATCGAGCGAGTGAAGATGAGCTTAGCAGGAATCACAGTAGCCATCGACCAGCCTGTACGCTCTATCGGCGCATAGCTGATGTAGAACTTGGTACCGTCTCGATTGACGGCTTCCATACCCGTCTTGCCGTCAATCATCTCATAGCCTATATGGTCATCAATCGTGTCAGGAGTCTCCTCTGCATAGATAAAATAGCTTTCGTTTAGGATACGATCCCGCAAAGGGTGGGTAATATAAGTGCCACCCTTACCCATAATGTAGGTATATGCATGGTGATAGAAGAAGGTGCTGTCACCCTCCATGACAGCTCGCATGGCCTCATTCTCTTCGTCTTTAATATTCAGCACACGCTGATTGAAATCAAGGTCGCTTTTCGTCACAAGTTCTGTAAGCCACTCTAATGCCACGTCAGCGGTGATGATGGCATAGATGTTACCCGAGTTATCAAAGAGCGGATGCGAATAAGTGGTCATCATCTGTTCGCCACCTCCCTTATCATAATAAGGCTCACTCCAGTAATTACGCTTCAGGAGCTTGGGAATGAGATACCAATCCATATAATGATACTCATAGTCACTGCTGCCGAGCTGCTTGGTGAGAACCGTTGAGTCGATGTCGCGATAGGCGTATGGAGAGAATTGTTTACCCTTCTGAGGATAGTAGTTGGGCTCGAAAGCTATGGTGGAACCAATGATGTTGGGATTCAACTCCAGCAAACGACGGACGACACTATACATCTTATCTGGATTTGAGAGTGAGTTCTCCACCTCTGGTATAGTATTCGCCACGGCGACTTCCACACTTACAAGGACACTGTTGATATGCTGATTAGCTATCTCCATGCGGCTTTGCACGTTTTCTTTCGTTCCCAACAGAACAGCCCACGAACTGATATACGACACAATCAATGCGGTAATAACTGTAACAGTCATCACCGTAAGCATCACCCATACGGTAAGTCTGGCGTAAAGGGAGTGGAAAGTGGGGAGTGAAAAACGGAATGAACTCATGGCTGCGTAATTTGCTGATAAGTAATCGGTTTCTTTATAACACTTCCCTCATAGAGAATACGGCTGGTAAGCTCAAACGCCTGAGGATCCAGTCGGTAAGTACGCTTACCTGTCTTCGGATCGGTGAGCAGCCTGAGACACTCCTCCAACATCCATCGCTGAGCATAGACGTTAGAGGGAACATTATTTTGGCGCATATATAACATCACGAGGTCAAGCGTTTCCTTAGGGTGCTGGGCAGCCCACTCCCAGCCTCTACGGGTGGCTTCAGCAAACTTCAAGACTTCCTCCCGATGCTTCTTAAAAAAATCCTTCGTCACATAAAGCCCGTCCTCTGGCACATTATAACCAATATCCCGCAGGTACAACATCTGCTCTTTTTTCAGTCGCTGTCCAGCAGCCTTCAACTGGAAGTATTCATTATAACTCATGGCCAGTGTGGCATCAATGGCACCAGAAAGATAAAGATTGGCATGGGATATTAAGGGCACCCAGTCAATATTGAGCTTAGCTTTTCGCCCTATCGCGATGGGCACCATGGAAGCGCCTGTCCTGAAATGACCAACGCGCTTGCCGTTCAGGCTATTAAGACCCTTCATTGGCTGATGGGAGATAATCATCAACCCACTCTGTTGGAAATACTGCAGCACATTCACCAGTTGGCTTCCCTCATTTATCATCTCCAAAGCCGATGCCAGCTGAAGCGACACAAGCTGGCTCTCTCCACTCTCCAGACGATTGGCGTTTGTGCTTGAGGCTGTCGGATGCTTAATCACCACATTCAGCCCTGCATCCTTAAAGAAGCCCATTGCGTCAGCCACATAGAAACCGGCAAACTGTGCCTGAGCCGTCCAGGTGGGTGTGTAAACCAATTCCGTCTGGGCGCATACAGACATTCTGAATAGGAAAAGCATCAGAAAGGTTGCCATCAATTTTAATCTTCTCATAGGTCTATATTTGTTTCCGTTGGCAAAAATACCAAAAAAAATCTATTTACTTTTCATTTTTAGGCAACTTTTATATTTCTCGCATAAAAACACTCCTTTTAATCAGAAAAAATTACGTTATTTACGCTTTTTTTCGTAAATTTGTAAGAATTCTCAGCTTTTCTTTGTATAAAGGCAGTTTAGGGGATTGAGGAAAAATGGGGATACGAATTGGCAACCGTTCTTGCGTCCCGTTGGTAGCAAGCGGCAAAGCCGAGCGCTCAATTCCATATTCTGCTATAAACTGCATCAAAGAACACCCGACGGTGAGCCACCAGCCATACTATGACTCATCATCGGGTGCAAAGTTACGAATAAGTGAGCAAAATACCAAATTTATTTGAGTATTTTCGAACGTGAGTAACTTCGAGACATCGTCTCAAAGGTAATCATTCTTTTTGAAAGAACCAAATCCAGACTCAACTATTAGCAGATAGTCAGCCACACCTATCGGCTTACCCATATCCTCTAATGCGAGTTTAACCTCGAGATTATCTTTCTCTGCACAAAGTATGATGCCAATAGAGCGATTCTCATCTTTCTTACAATCTGGTCGCGAATGCCTATCAAGGGGTCACCGGTTGTCTGTAATCCGGGGTTAGCGTTCATCTGAAAGTGGGCAATCGCTTTCTCAGCGTAATAGGCCGCCATCCGCCGCCGGTCGGCATTCGTATAGATAATGGCTTTGATGGTATTGGCACGTACCGCAGTGAACACGCCGACCTGTTCCGCACTGTCCACGCGCTCCAAGGCATGATTAGCGTCGGATAATGTTTCATCTATTCATCCCCGCTCAAATGGGCGGGGATTTATAATGTTTAGAACTCTGCGCTCTTCGGTGTTCTCGGGAACGGAATGACATCACGGATGTTCTGCATACCTGTCACGAACAGGATGAGACGCTCGAAACCGAGACCGAAACCTGCGTGAGGGCATGAACCCCACTTGCGGGTGTCGATATACCACCAGAGGTGGGTCTGGTCCATCTCGCGGCGATTGATCTCGCCCATCAGTTTGTCGTAGCTCTCCTCACGAACAGATCCGCCGATGATCTCGCCGATCTGTGGGAACAGCACATCGGTACCCTGCATGGTCGGACCAGGGGCAACAGCGCCCTTGTAACCTACTGAACCGCCATCGGCAGTATCCTGATTCTGCTTCATGTAGAACGACTTGAATGCACGTGGGTAGTCGGTCATGATGACTGGCTTCTTGAAGTGCTCCTCAACCAGGTAGCGCTCGTGCTCACTGGCCAGATCGTCGCCCCAGTTGCAGGGGAACTCGAACTTCTTGCCGTTCTTGATGGCCTCTTGCAGGATGTTGATACCCTCCGTGTAAGGCAGACGAACGAAGGTCTCCTTCAGCACACCCTCCAGACGCTCTATCAGTGTCTTGTCGATCATCTGGTTCAGGAACTGCAGGTCGTCCTGACAGTTGTCAAGAGCCCACTTCACACAATATTTAATAAAGTCCTCTTCAAGGTCCATCAGTTCCTCCTGATCGAGGAAGGCCACCTCGGGCTCTATCATCCAGAACTCTGCCAGATGGCGAGGTGTGTTCGAATTCTCGGCACGGAAGGTTGGTCCGAAGGTGTAGATAGCACCCAGTGCTGTTGCTCCGAGCTCACCCTCGAGCTGTCCGGATACCGTCAGCGAAGTCTGCTCACCAAAGAAGTCATCGTCGTAGATGATCTTGCCCTGCTCGTCCTTCTTCAGGTCATAGAGGTTCTTGGTGGTCACCTGGAACATGTTACCTGCGCCTTCACAGTCAGATGCGGTGATCAGCGGGGTGTGGAAATAGAAGAAGCCATGCTCATGGAAATAGGTGTGGATAGCCATCGCCATGTTATGACGGATACGCATCACGGCACCAAAGGTGTTGGTACGCAGACGCATGTGGGCGTTCTTACGCATCACCTCGAATGACTGGCCCTTCTTCTGCATCGGGTAGTCGTTGCCACAGAGGCCATAGACCTCAAGCTTCGTAGCCTGGATCTCACTGCTCTGACCGGCACCCTGGCTCTCTACCAGCGTACCTTCGGCACTGATGCAGGCACCTGTGGTGATGTTCTTCAATGTCTGCTCATCGAACTTGGTAGGATCAACAACGATCTGCACATTCTTGATGGTAGATCCGTCGTTGAGGGCGATAAAGTCAACAGCCTTCGAGCTGCGGTGCGTGCGCACCCAGCCCTTCACGCAAACCTCCTTGCCATATTCTGTGCTCTTCAGCACATCAATAATCTTAGTACGTTTCATTTTCAATCTTCAATTTTCAATCTTCAATCACTCGTAAGCTCCCATGCGCAGGCGATCAACCTCCTCCTCAGTGAGATAGCGCCAGTCACCGCGCTTCAGGTTCTTCTTCGTGAGACCAGCAAACTGCACGCGGTCAAGCTTCTGCACACGATAGCCGAGTGACTCGAAGATACGGCGCACGATACGGTTCTTGCCACTGTGGATCTCGATACCCACCTGCTTCTTATCCGTCGGACTGGCATACTGCACATCGTCGGCCTTGATCTCGCCGTCCTCCAGCTGGATACCGTCGGCGATCTGCTGCAGGTCGTGAGCAGTCACGTTCTTATCGAGGAACACGTGGTAGATCTTCTTCTTCAGGTACTTCGGATGCGTCAGCTTCGAAGCCAGGTCACCGTCATTGGTGAGCAGGAGCACACCCGTCGTGTTGCGGTCCAGACGACCAACGGGATAGATACGCTCAGGACAAGCGTTCTTCACCAGGTCCATCACGGTCTTACGCTGCTGGGGATCATCGCTGGTGGTCACATAGTCCTTCGGTTTGTTCAGCAGCACATAGACCTTTTTCTCGATCTTCACGGGCTGGTCGTGGAACTTCACCTCATCAGTACGGAGGATCTTCGTACCCAGTTCGGTCACCACCTCACCATTGACCGTGACGACACCTGCCTGGATGAACTCATCGGCCTCGCGACGGCTGCAGATACCTGCATTGGCGAGGAACTTATTAAGGCGCAGGGGCTCGTTGGGATCATAGTTGAGCTCCTTATATTCGATGCGCTTCTTCATGCTATACTTAGCATTCGGATCGTAGTCGGCCGTATGCTGACGGGGACCCTTCTTGAATGGTGCACCGTAAGGCTTGCCATAGCCACCCTGACGGGGCTGGAAACCACCCTCCTGACGCTGACCATAACCGCCCTGAGGACGCTGGCCATAACCGCCACGCTGCTGGTAGCCACCCTGGGGACGCTGACCATAACCACCCTGAGGACGCTGGCCATAACCGCCACGCTGCTGGTAGCCGCCCTGGGGACGCTGACCATACTCACCCTGCTGACGGGGCTGGTAACCACCTTCACCACCCTCCTGACGAGGACGATAACCACCTTGGCGCTGCTGATAGCCACCCTGACGCTGCTGGTAGCCACCACCATAATTATTACGCGGACGGAAACCGCCACGCTGAGGACCACTGCCCTGAAGACCTGCTCCGAAGCCCTCGGGACGGAAACCGCCTTCATCATTGTCGTGGTTATGGAAACTGGGGCGCTCGAAGTTCGGGCGCTGGCCTGTATGGATACGCGGACGCGGTGAGCGTCCCGGTCTTACTTCTCTCTGGAAACCTTCTTCCTGCTGTGTTGGCTCTTCCTGTTTTTTCTCGTTGTTCTCAAAGTCCATGATACTCTTTCCTTTCTACTGTCTAAATAAAACTCTTACAAATACTTACTAAATACTATAAATGTTGGTTGATTAGATGCCTGTATAGGTGGCGGGCGTGATGGCGCGCAGTTCCTCCTTCACCTCCTCGCTGACCTCCAGCGTCTCGATGAAGTCACGGATCTTCTCACCCGTCAGTTTCTCGTTGGTACGCGTCAGTGCCTTCAGTGTCTCGTAGGGGTTGGGATAGGCCTCACGACGGAGGATGGTCTGAACGGCCTCAGCCACCACAGCCCATGT
>JAGCPV010000176.1 GCA_017965475.1 Prevotella sp. | reverse complement strand
GAGGGTGTAGCGCATGTTCCAGTCCTGTGCCATACGGACGAGGGCACCATAGACGGAAGAGTCGCCGTGGGGGTGGTACTTACCGAGCACCTCACCTACCACACGTGCACATTTCTTATAAGGTTGGGTGGAAACGTTGTTAATGTTCATCATACCGTAGAGGATACGGCGGTGTACGGGCTTGAAACCGTCGCGCACATCGGGAAGGGCACGGGCTACAATGACTGACATGGAGTAGTCGATGTAACTGGATTTCATCTCTTCCTCGATGTTGATCTTAATAATTCTGTCGTTGTCGAAAGTTTGATCCATTTCTTATTTCTTTACTTTTTAACTAGTCGTTTTTTGAGTAATTTCGCGTTTAAGGGCATTTTTAAGCCCGCTGACGCGTTTTTAACCGTGCAAAGGTACTCATTTTTTTCCGTCCTGCCAAACCTTTTAAGCTATTTTAGCGGAAACTTTTTCGATAAAAGTGGCATGGTGTTTGCAGATTTATTCGTATCTTTGCAAAGTCGAATAGTAAAAGAAAGGATAATTAGGAAAAAATGACTAGCCAGTTTTCCCCCAAGGTATCGGAGATACTCGCCTTCTCACGCGAGGAGGCCGCGCGCCTGGCCAGCCGTTCAGTAGGACCCGAACATCTGCTGCTGGGCATGCTCAGGAGCAGTGATGGTCCCGTCATCGACCTGTTCAACAGGTTGAACCTGAACCTGCAGTCTGTGAAGACAGAACTGGAACAGCGGGTTCGGGAAGACGAGATTGGCATGCCTATCCATACGACAGACCTCGTGCTCAACGAGAATGCGAGCAACATCCTGAAACTCGCCGTGCTGGAGGCACGCATACAGAGAACTAATAAAGTTGATGAACAGCACCTGTTGCTCGCCATCCTGCATGATGCAGTGAATAACGGTGCCAAACAAGTATTGGAATTGAACAACATGAATTACGAAGACGCTATGGCCATGCTCTATGCGCCTAAGAATAAGGAGATCACCAGTGGCATCGGACTGCCTGACGAGGATGAGGAGGACTTCGAGGAAACGACGAATGCCTCTGGCAAATCTGCGAACTCAGGATCCTCAAGCTCAACTACCACTACCCAGAAGAAGCCAGCCTCGAAGACACCCGTGCTCGACACCTTCGGCACCGACCTGACACTGGCGGCAGCGGAAGGCAAACTCGACCCCTGTGTAGGCCGTGAGAAGGAGATCCAACGTATCATCGAGATCCTGGGCCGCAGGAAGAAGAATAATCCGATCCTCATCGGTGAGCCCGGTGTGGGCAAGAGTGCCATTGTCGAAGGACTGGCACAGTTGATCACGGAGCATCACACCAGTCCGATGCTCTTCGGCAAGCGTATCTTCACGCTTGACATGACAGGTGTGGTAGCTGGTACGAAGTACCGCGGACAGTTTGAGGAGCGTCTGAAGGCCCTGATGAAAGAGTTGGAGGCGAATCCAGACGTGATCGTCTTCATCGACGAGATACACACCATCATTGGTGCTGGTTCGACACCGGGCTCGATGGATGCCGCAAACATCATGAAACCTGCGCTGGCACGTGGTACGATCCAGTGCATCGGTGCCACGACGCTCGACGAATACCGCAACAGCATCGAGAAAGACGGTGCGCTGGAACGTCGTTTCCAGAAAGTGCAGGTGGAGCCTACCACCAACGAGGAGACCCTGCAGATCCTGCGGAATATCAAAGACCGCTACGAGCAGCACCATCACGTCACTTATACCGACGAGGCACTGGTGGCATGTGTCAAATTGACAGACCGCTATGTGACAGACCGTTTTATGCCGGACAAGGCGATCGACGCCCTCGATGAGACAGGCTCACGCGTACATCTCGGCAACGCCCAGATACCGCCTGAGATCGCTGAGAAGGAGAAAGAGATCGCACATGTGAAGGAGAAGAAACAGTGGGCTGTCAAGAACCAGAACTTCGAGTTGGCAGCAGGCTACCGTGATCGTCAGACCGTGCTGGAGGCCGAGTTGAAGGAACTCAACGAGCGCTGGAGCAAGGGTGAAGACGAGGAGCGACAGGTGGTGGATGCAGAACAGGTGGCTGAGGTCGTCTCGATGATGACAGGTGTTCCCGCCCAGCGGATGGCCGAACAGGAGGGTATCCGTCTGAAGGGTATGGCTCAAGAACTGAAGAACGCCGTCATCGCCCAGGATGCTGCCATAGACAAGATGGTGAAAGCCATCCAGCGCAACCGTGTGGGTCTGAAGGAGCCCAATCATCCTATTGGCGTGTTTATGTTCTTAGGCCCCACAGGTGTCGGCAAGACCTATCTTGCCAAGAAACTGGCAGAGTTTATGTTCGGCAGTGCGGATGCACTGATACGTATCGATATGAGTGAATATACGGAGAGTTTCAACACCTCTCGCCTGATTGGTGCACCTCCGGGATATGTGGGTTATGAGGAAGGTGGACAGTTGACGGAGCGTGTCAGGCGTCATCCCTACTCCATCGTGCTGCTGGATGAGATTGAGAAAGCCCATGGCAATGTGTTCAACCTGTTGCTACAGGTATTGGACGAAGGACGACTGACAGATGGTAATGGAAGATTTGTGGATTTCCGCAATACGGTGATCATCATGACCTCGAATGCAGGTACCCGTCAGTTGAAGGACTTTGGGCGCGGCGTGGGCTTCAGTGCCTCTGGCAATACGGGACTGGCCCTGAACGAACAGGACAAGCAACATGCGCGTGATATCGTGCAGAAAGCCCTGTCGAAGCAGTTCTCACCTGAGTTCCTGAACCGTCTGGACGAGATCATTACCTTTGACCAGCTCGACCTGGAGGCTATCAAACGTATCATCGATATCGAGCTGAAGGGTCTCTATCAGCGCATGGAGCAGATTGGCTATCACATCGCTCTTTCCGAAGAGGCGAAGGAGTTTGTGGCCACCAAGGGTTACGACGTACAGTTTGGTGCCCGTCCACTGAAACGCGCCATCCAGAACTATATCGAGGACGGTATCAGTGATATGATCGTGAACAACAGTCTTCCCTTGGGATCAACGATCCATATCACACTGCATGAAAACAAGAATGAGTTAGCTTTCGGCTAACTCATTCTTTATTTAGAGGCTCTCACACTCTTTTATCCATAGGGCATACGAGGCATCGCTTGGCATGCGCCAGTCACCACGGGGCGAGAGACTTACGCTACCCACCTTCGGACCATCGGGCAGGCACGAGCGCTTGAACTGCTGGGTGAAGAACCGGCGGCAGAACGTCGTCAGCCACTTCTTCACCACCTCCTCCGTATAGAACTCCTCCCTGCCATTTACAGGCGACGGCGTACAGAAGGCACGCTGGGCGAGCAGGTAGATCTTCTTCGGACTGAAGCCATAGCGCAGGAAATAGTAGAGGAAGAAGTCGTGGAGTTCATAAGGACCTACGAGGTCTTCCGTCTTCTGTTTGATATTACCCAACTCATCGGCGGGAATCAGTTCCGGTGAGATCGGTGTATCCACGATATCGAGCAGGATATCCGCAGCCATCTCTCCAGCCACGAAACTCACGAGATAACGGATCAACGTCTTCGGCACACCGGCATTCACACCATACATCGACATATGGTCACCATTATAGGTGGCCCAGCCCAATGCCAGTTCGGAGAGGTCACCCGTACCGATGACAATGGCATTCTCCTTGTTGGCCACATCCATCAGGATCTGCGTGCGCTCACGGGCCTGAGAATTCTCATAGGTCACGTCATGCACCTTCATATCCTGTCCGATATCCTCAAAATGCTGGGTCACAGCCTTGGCGATACTGATCTCACGGATGGTGACACCCAGTATCTCCATCAGTTTCACGGCATTATTATGGGTACGATCCGTCGTACCGAAGCCTGGCATCGTGATACCAATGATACCCTTGCGGTCGAGTCCCAGTTTATCGAAGGTCTTCACCGTCACCAACAGGGCCAGCGTGGAGTCAAGTCCGCCACTGATACCTATCACGGCCTTCGTAGCATTGATATGATAGAGTCGTTTGGCAAGTCCGGCTATCTGGATATTCAGGATCTCCTCACAGGTGGATTGCATATCCTCAGCCTTGGGAATAAACGGATGGGGATCGATCTCACGCTGCAGCTCGAAGTCACGCGGCGCTACGGGTTTGCAAATAATCTCACAGGCACGGGAACGACGCTGGGCATTGATAAAGGTCGTGTTCGTACGACGCTCCACACGGAGTTTCTCCACATCCACCTGACAACACTGTATCTGCGGCTGGAAAGAATATCTGGAACCTTCGACAAGCAGATGACCATTCTCGAAGATCATCGCATTACCACCATAGACCGCATCCTGGGTGGATTCGCCGAAACCACTGCCTGCATATACATAGGCGCTGATGGTACGGGCACTCTGCTGAGCCAGCAGCGACTTCAAGTATTTATGCTTGCCCAAGACCTCATTGCTGGCAGAGAGGTTGAAGATGATATCAGCTCCTGCCAATGCCAGGTTATTGCTCGGGGGTATCGGTGCCCACACATCCTCGCAAATCTCAATACCGAACTTCACGCCATCGGAGGTCACAAACAGTTTGGGCTCAGCACTGACGGATATCTGGCCGCCAGCAAAGTAGAACTCCGAGGGATTCAGATCCTGTGCCGAAGCAAACCAACGCTTCTCATAGAACTCCGCATAGTTAGGCAGATAGGTCTTCGGCACGATGCCCAGTAAGGTACCGCTCTGGATCACGGCTGCACAGTTATAGAGAAGGCCGTTGATAACGACGGGCAGTCCTACGATGGAGATGATATCGAGCTTACGCGTAAAATCGAGCAGTGTCAGAATACCAGATTCTGCACGGTCCAACAACAGCTGTTCCTTGAATAAGTCCTGACAGGTATAGCCCGTGATACAGAGTTCTGGGAACACGATCACTTCCACGCCACGTCCCTCAGCCTGAGCAATCAGACTCTCTATCTGCTGAACATTGTACTCTACGTCAGCCACCTTCACCACAGGAACGGCGGTAGCCACTTTCACAAATCCGTATCTCATAGTTTTATCTTTTGGATATCGTCTTTTTACTCTATTTGCGTGCAAAGATAACATAATTTTGGATAAAATGCCTAACTTATGACGGGAATTTCGATGTTTTTTGTAATTTTGTCCCCGAAACGGTAGAGAACATGAGATATTACGAGGTAGAATTCACGATTTCGCCCTACTCTTCCGATGCCTGTGATATGGTGGCAGCCTTAGCAGGAGAGGCAGGCTTCGAGACCTTTGAGGAGACGGAGACAGGCCTGAAGGGTTACGTCCAGCAGTCGCTCTTCTCGGAAGAGGCCTTGTGCGAGGTATTGAAGGATTTCCCCTTCGAAGGTGTCAGTGTCACCTACGAGATCCGCGAGGCAGAAAACCGTGACTGGAACGAACAGTGGGAACAAGAAGGTTTTGAGCCCATTATCATCAAAGACCGTCTGGTGATCCATGACGGCCGGCATCTGCCAGAAGGTGTTTTCCCCATAGCTGTCGAGATCGATGCCAGGTTAGCCTTCGGAACCGGCACCCACGAGACGACCCGTATGATCTGTACCAGCCTCCTCGACACTGATCTGCACGACAAACGTATTCTCGACTGCGGTACAGGTACGGGCATCCTCTCGATCTGTGCCCTGAAGCTCGGAGCCCGTAAAGCCATCGGCTACGATATCGACGAGTGGTCTGCCGATAATGCGCGCCATAATGCCGTTATCAACAGGGTTGACGACCGTTTCCAGTCCATCCTTGGTGATGCATCTATATTAAACAAGGTGGATGGCTGCTTCGATGTTGTATTAGCCAATATCAACCGTAACATCCTCCTGGCGGACCTTCCCCTGTTCCGTGAGAAGATGGCACCTGAAGGGAAACTGGTTCTCAGCGGTTTCTATACTGCCGACAGTGCTTTGCTGATCGAGAAAGCAGCCACCCTGGGACTTCGTCTCCTGTCACAGCAGGAGGACCACGACTGGGCCTGTCTGATATTCACTACAGAATAAAGAATATATGAAAAAGATATTATCGTTACTATTGTTTGCCTCCCTGATGACTGCCTGTCATAAAGACGATGACTCGGAAGACGTACAGGATCCTGAGCGTACGGTACTCGTGTATATCGCCGGGGAAAACAACCTGACATCATTCGCCGCCGACGACCTCAAGGAGATGATGAAAGGATCCAAGTCGTTGAACAACAATCAACAGTTGATTGTGTATGTAGATAAGGCAGAAAGCACCCCACCCTTCTTTGCACGTATCAAGGACGGGAAGTATGTGGATTCCGTCAGTGTTGAAGAATCCATCACTGCCGATCCCGCTATACTGGAGAATGCCCTTCGCTATATGCGTACCAACTATCCGGCCAAGTCGTATGGTCTGGTGCTGTGGGGACATGCCTCTGGCTGGCTCATCAGTGGCGATTCCATCACCTATTCCAAGAGCCGTGCATACGGTGGTGACACTGGCGACAATAATCCCTCCACAAAAAGCGCCGGAAAATATTGGATGAACATTCCCCCGATGGCTCGTGCCATTGCCAACGGCATGGGCGGCGCCCCACTCACCTTCGTCATGGGCGATTGCTGTAGTTTCGGCTGTTTGGAGATCGCCTACGAACTGCGCAACGTGGCTGAATACGTAATCGGCTCCCCTGCCGAGGTTCCTGATGATGGTGCTCCTTTTGATCTCCTTGTACCCGACTTCTTCAATACTGGTACAGCGTTCTATAGAAACATCATAGACCATTACTATAATTACTATCTGGAAGCATACAAGAAGAGTTCTACTTTGGCTGGCTACAGCCTCCCCCTCGTTGCCATCAAGACTTCAGAGCTTGAAACACTGGCAACAGCCACAGCCAAACTACTGGGCACTATCAGTAACGCCCTGACACCTGGGGGTACGTTCGACTTGACCAACAGGGTGTTTTATGCCTATTACGGCTGGCGATACTCATACGACATGTACAACGTGCTGAAGGCTAACACGTCGAAAGCCGATTTCGACCCCTGGGTTACAGTCTTCCAGAAAGCAGTTCCCTATCATCTGTTTTCTGCACATTGGGAGACGATGTCTTCACAATTAGAAAAGGAAATGAAGGGCTTCGAAGACCAGAAGTCTGACTGTGGCGTTGTCAGTATGTTCTTCCCCAGTACAGATTATAATGGCACAGTCCCCAACTGGAACAAGGCCATACAACAATTCCAATGGAACAATGTCATCCAATGGCAACAATACGGGTGGTAAAAAGAAATCCGAGAAGTGTTCTTACTCCTCGGATTTTTCATGAATAACCACCTTGATCTTCGAGATGCGATGGCCGTCGAGCTCAGTGACGACAAAGGTGAAGTTCTGGAAGTCTATCTTCTCGTTGAGTTCCGGGAAGTCACCCTTGATCTCCAGAAGCAGTCCTGCTAAGGAGTCAGCATCACCCTCTACCTCCTCAAATGTCTCATCGTCGAGGTCCAGGATCTTGTAGAAATCGCTGAGCAGGGTCTTACCCTCAAAGATATAGGTATTCGCGTTGATGCGGGTATAGCTCTTCTCTTCCTCGTCGTACTCGTCGTTGATCTCACCAACGATCTCCTCCAGAATATCCTCCAGGGTAATGATACCACTGGTGCCTCCAAACTCATCAACCACGATGGCAATGTGCACTTTGTTTTCCTGGAAGTCGCGCAACAGGTCATCGATCTTCTTTGTCTCCGGCACGAAATACGGCGGACGGATCAGTGACTGCCAACGGAAAGAAGCGGGCTTCGACAGATGAGGCAGCAGATCCTTGATATAAAGGATACCACGGATATTATCGATTGACCCCTGATAGACGGGGATACGGGAGTAGTTATTCTCTACAATGCACTTCAGCACGTCGGGGAATGAGGAACGGAAGTCGAGATCCACAACATCCTGACGACTGGTCATCACCTCCTTGGCAGTCTCATCACCAAAGCGTACGATACCTTCGAGCATGTTCTTCTCCTCCTTGAGATCATTCTCATCAGTCAGTTCCAAAGCCTGCTCCAGATCATCGACACTCAGCACATGGTTCTCTTTCTGAACAACCTTCTCCGCCAAGATACCAGAACGGATGAGGATGGAAGATAACGGATAGAACAACCGGCTCAGACGAAGGATACCACCTGCCGAGAAACGGCAGAATGCCAGAGCGTGCTGACCAGCATAGACCTTCGGCATAATCTCGCCGAAGAGCAACAGTAAGAAGGTCAGAAAGACGGTAATGACAATGAACTGTAACCAGTATGCCATACCAAAGTCAATGGTATGGGAAAAGAAATAGTTACAGAGCATGATAATGGTGACATTCACCAGATTGTTCGTGATCAGAATCGTTGCAAGTGTTCGTTCAGAATCCTCACGTAACATAACAATATACTGATCATTACGGTTTTTCTCCTCGTCAAGTTCATTCAAGTCATTAGGAGAGAGTGAGAAGAAGGCTATCTCTGAACCCGAGGCATAACCCGAAAACACGAGCAGGATGCAGGCCAGAACGGCTGCAACAATGGCACCCGTAGTAGGTTCCAAGAACTGTACCTCGCTGAATATTTGTTGAAGATAGTCCATTGTCAGAACGGAAGCGCCTCTTCAGGTTTACTGTCAGGTAGAGGGGCTTCTACTGGTTCGTTGACAGACATATTAGAAGCAGGTTTGGGCGATAGCAGTTCGATATTGTCGGCCCAGATCTCCGTCACATAGCGGCGCTGCCCCTGCTTGTCATCGTAGGTCGTATAACGGATACGACCTTCGATATAGAGCTTATCACCCTTATGAACATATTTCTCGACGATCTCTGCCAGCCTGCGCCAGAGGATGACATTGTGCCAATCAGTGTGATCAGGCACCTGCGTACCATTCTGGAGCGTATAACCACGCTCAGTAGTTGCCAGACGGAGGCGGGCCACAGCCACACCCTGATCTACATAACGAACCTCGGGCTCCTGTCCGACGTTGCCTATCAGCATTACCTTATTCATACGTCCTGGGTTTTTGCCTTACCTAAATAACGGAACTTGAAATTCTTGCCTTTGGCGGAAGGGAACTGACTGCGCTCATCCACACGGTCACGCAGATGTTCAACAATACGCTCATAGCACTCCATACCAGAGTTGGCCTTCAGACGGGCCACGAACTGTGTATCACGATACTGGAACTTACCTGTACCAGGGATCAGCGATACACGTTTGAAGTCGATACTACCTTCATACCATCCCGGACGGATCTCATTAAGACGAACCAGAGTGGGAGCTGCGGGCTTGGTACTCGTATTCTCCACGGCCACATGCACGGCCTTCTTTTCCTTAAAGTCCTGCATCGTGGCAGCCTCCGTCTTGATGATGATGAAATAGACACGAGGATGAACTTTATAACGCTTGGGATAGAACACGTCACTAGCAGCATACTCACGGATATCGGCTTCCAGCATGGGGTTCATTTCGATCTCTTCGATACCACGCAGGAAATCAATAGCCTCATCAACTGTGGACACAAGCGTTTCACGGTCAAAATATCTTAAATACAAATTCATGACGAAAAAAATGTTGTTTTCCTTAATAAGAGCGGAAAACGGGACTCGGACCCGCGACCCCAACCTTGGCAAGGTTGTGCTCTACCAACTGAGCTATTTCCGCAAAATTTTCTGAAAGTGAAGAGGAGGAGACTCGAACTCCCACGTCGCAATTGACACTACCCCCTCAAAGTAGCGCGTCTACCAATTCCGCCACCTCTCCAACAAAAATATTGAAAAAAAAGAGTGCCCAGAACAGGACTCGAACCTGCACGCCTCGCGGCACACGCACCTGAAACGTGCGCGTCTACCAATTCCGCCACCTGGGCATTTTTATCATTAAGGCCAATCCTTAATGCCTCTTTTTTGTTCAACAAGTGAGCGGAAAACGGGACTCGGACCCG
>JAGCPV010000175.1 GCA_017965475.1 Prevotella sp. | reverse complement strand
TTCCTACACCCACACTTTTTTACCTTGGGTGTATGAAGTGTAGGATGTGTAGGATAAAAAGTGGATATAACAACTATCAGCATATGTGCGCGTACGCGCACGTTAGTCCTAGCCATCGGGACATCTCTAAAGGTCACCTTTAGCGACGTAAAGGTGACCTTTAGCAGCGTGATGGTCACCTTTAGGAAGCTGAAGGTCCCCTCTGCAGATCTGTCATCTCTTGAGGATGAGGGCAGACTGGGGATCGACGAGGGCCGTCGGGCCCTGGAGGGTGCCGAGACCCTGTTCGTTGATCTGGCCGTCGCAGCAGACGATGGTATAGTCGCCCTCGGGGATCGTGACCTCTGTGGCTGTCTTGTTGGCATTGAGGATGACGATGATGTCGCGCCAGTCATCGCGCCCTGCGAAGTTCTTCAGGCGGAAGGCGATGACTTTCCCTGGCGTTTCCAGGAACTCCAGATGCTTCCGCACAAGGTCGGCATTGCCGAGGCGGAAGGCGGGATGGTTCTTGCGCAGGGCAATCAGGTTCTTATAATATTCGAACACCTGCGGGTACTTCGTCTTGTTGCTCCAGTCGAGATGGTTGATCTCGTCGGGCGATTCGAAGGAGTTGTGCACCCCTTTCTTGTCGCGCAGCAACTCCTCGCCACTGAGCATGAAGGGTACGCCCTGGGAGGTGAAGACGGCCGTTTGTGCCAGGAGGTCGAGACGGATGAGTTCGTCCATCGTGATGCCGGGGATGCTGGCCTTCAGACGATCGACGAGACACATGTCGTCGTGGCACGAGACATAGCTGATCATCTGTGTGGGTTCCAGGGCCCATGGCTTCGTGGAGTAGTTCACCTTCGTCATGTCGATCTGCGGGTGGGCGATGGCGCCGGCAATGCCGTATTTTACGCTCTCGCGATCGCTGCCGTCGGCCAACCAGGCAGGCTTGGTGTCGTCGGAGAAAGGACCACGGAGGGCGTCGCGGATCTCGTCGGAGAAGGCGGCGATGCCCGGCATCTGCGGGATGTTGGCCTTCATGCCGAGCTGCTCCTGCGGATAGGCGCAGGTGCCGGCACTCCAACCCTCACCATAGATGAAGATGGTGGGATCGATGGCATCGACAGCCTGACGGATCTGGTTCATCGTCTCGATGTCGTGGACACCCATCAGGTCGAAGCGGAAGCCGTCGATATGGTATTCGTTGATCCAATATTTCACGCTCTCTATCATGAACTTCCGCATCATGGGCTTCTCCGAGGCCGTCTCGTTGCCGCAGCCGGAGCCGTTGGAGAATTCCTCATTCTTATTTTTCCTGTAGAAGTAATCGGGATATGTGCGCTGGAAATTGGAGTGCTCGATGTCGTAGGTGTGGTTATACACCACGTCGAGGATCACGCGGATGCCGGCCTTGTGGAGAGCCTGTACCATCTGCTTGAACTCGCGGATGCGCACCTCTGGCTGGTAGGGATCGGTGGAATAGCCGCCCTCGGGCACGTTATAGTTCACAGGGTCGTAGCCCCAGTTGTACTTATTGTCTTCGAGGCGTGTCTCATCCACAGAGCCGTAGTCGTAGCTGGGCAGGATATGGATGGCGTTTACGCCGAGAGCCTTCAGGTGGTCGATGGCCCAGGGCTCCGTGAGGGCGAGGAACTTACCCTTGTACTTGGCATCCTCACGGGCAATGGAGAAGTCGCGGTGGTGCATCTCGTAGATCACGAGGTCGGCGGGTGACTTCGTGATGGGGCGCTGGTCACTGCACCACTGCTCGGGATTGGTCTTCTGCATGTCGATGATGGCGCCACGCTTACCATTGACACCCACGGCCTTGGCGAAGACGCCAGCGCACTCGCCACGACCCACGTCGAAGGTGTAGAACCGTCCCATCAGGTCACCCTTCACCGTCGCCTGCCACTGTTTGTCGGCAATGCGACGCATCTTGACGGTCTTGATGGCCTTGCCGTTCAGACCCTCTTGATAGATACGCACTGTTACTTTCTTCGCATCGTTGGGAGCAAAGAGGGTAAACACGGTCTTCTCAGGTGAATAGATCACCTCCTGAAACGCCTGTGCCACCACCATGTGAGGCAGCAACAGAGACAATAATCCTGCGAATATCAATTTCTTCATTTTAGGTTATTAACTGATTGTCGCCACAAAGATATGAAAAAATCGGGAAAAATGATGGCTTTTTCCAAGAAATAATGTATCTTTGCGCTGTGCAAACGTTATCAACATCTATGCGAACCCACCTGACAGCCCTCCTGTTGTTCCTGTCTGTAAGCCTCTGGGCGCAGGGGCAGGACATCGAGTCGCGATATAATCAGATCGATCAGGCCATTGCAGAGTCACCCCGCTATGTGGCTCAGCGAGAGGCCAAGATAACGTCTGCGCGTCACGCCTTCGAGCAGACCACCGGACGTCAGAAATATGAGGAGGCCTATCGGCTCTATGAACTCTACCGTCCCTTCGTGAGTGATTCCGCCATCTGGTTTATCCGCGAGTGCATCACACTGGCCGAACAGTTGGGCGACCTCTCCGCTGCCGTACGCTGCCGGTCGCAGTTGGCCATCCGTTGTACAAATATTGGTATGTACGATGAGGCCCTGAACATCCTCGACTCCATCCGTCTGCCCGATCCCATCGAGCAGAACGCCCTTGGCATGTACTATGAGGCCTATAATAATGTGTATAGTGAACTGAGCTACTATACCCGTCTGGAGGATATGCAGAAGAGCTATCTCGACAAGGCCTATCACTATGAGCGGCTGATGTACGAGAAGCTGCCGCCGACCTACGAGGCCTGTCTGCTGAAACGTGAGCAGCGCGCCCAGGGGGAGAGGGACCTCAAGACATCGATGGCCATCAACAACGAATGGCTCAAGACGGTTGAGCCCGGCAGTCATCCCTATGCCATGGTGGCCCTCTACCGTTATATCGAATACAAGCTACGGGGAGACTCGGTGCAGATGATGTACTGGCTGACGGAGTCTGTGCTGGCTGATATCCGTAATGCCGCCATGGACCAGGGGTCGATGTGGGAACTGGCCAACGAGCTGATGCTGAAGGGCGATATCGAACGCGCCTCCCACTATATCAGCTATACCAGCGACTGCGCCAATCGTTTCGGTTCGCGTCAGCGTAACTGGCAGATCGCCCCGTTGCTGTCGCAGATCGCCAAGAACTACAAGGCCCAGAGTGAGGATACCACCCATCAGCTGTGGGTGACACTGGCTGCCATCAGTATTCTCGCTCTGCTGTTGCTCGTGGCTCTCTTCCTCGTTCACAGGCGGAATAAGCAGATCGCCATGGCGAGGAATGCCCTGAAGACCTCCAACGATGAGCTTGCCTCGGCCAACAGTCTGCTGGCCACCCAGAAAGACGAGTTGTCACAACTCAATTCTCAACTTTCAACTCTCAACTCTCAACTTTCCGAGAGCAATCGTGTGAAGGAGGAGTATATCGGACGCTTCATGAGCCTTTGTGCCCAGTATATCGACAAACTCGACAACTATCGTAAGATGGTGAACAAGAAGATGAAGAACAAGGAACTCGAAGATCTCTTCCGGATGTCGAAATCGACGGAGCTGAAGGAGAAGGAACTTGAAGAGCTCTACGAGAACTTCGACACCGTGTTCCTGCACCTCTTCCCCAACTTCATCGACGACTTCAACGCCTTGTTGCAACCCGAGATGCAGATCCATCCCAAGGAGAACCGGTTGACCACCGATATCCGTATCTTTGCCCTGATCCGTCTGGGTTTCGAAGACTCGTCGAAGATTGCCGAGTTCCTGCACTATTCTGTGAACACCATCTACAATTATCGTGCCCGTATCAAAAACGGAGCCTTGGGTAACCGTGAACAGTTCGAGACGAGGGTGAAAATGCTGTAAAACAGCGATAAATGTACTAAATACACTTCTATATTTTATCCACTCTTTTAACGCTTGGCAAAAAACGTATATAGCTTGTAATCAGTTATATACGTTTTTGTTATCGCTATAATCATCCACTTTTTCTAATCACGTCCTTGATACGAGTACCTTTTTTATCTATCTTTGCAGTCAGAAACCGAAACAGGTATATTCTAACTTCAATATTAACAAATTAACTAACAAAGTATGAAAAAAAGCAGGTATCTATTGTTGTTGTTGGCACTAATCGTGTCAATGGTAACACGAGCCCAGGGGATCTTGGGAACTGTGACAGACGATTTGGGGGAGCCCGTCATCGGAGCTTCCGTCGTTGAGAAAGGTAACCCTCAGAACGGTACCATCACCAACATCGATGGTCAGTTCACGCTGAAGGTGAATGAGGGTACACCTATTATGATCAGTTACATTGGCTACACGTCTCAGGAGGTGATTGCCCGTAACGGTATGACCGTCGTGATGAAGGAAGACGCCCAGACACTTCAGGACGTTGTCGTCATCGGTTATGGTGTTCAGAAAAAGAGTGTGGTGACGGCGGCTATCGCCAAGGTGAGCTCCGACGACCTCGCAGGAACGGCTCCTGTCCGTATGGACAACGCCCTGAAGGGTCTGGCAGCTGGTGTCACCGTCACCTCCTCATCAGGTCAGCCTGGCGCAGCCGCCCGCATACGCGTACGTGGTATAGGATCGGTGAACAACAGTAACCCATTGTATATCGTGGACGGTATGCCCATCGAGGGTGGTCTTGACTACATCAACCCGAGTGATATCGAGAGTATCGAGGTGCTGAAAGATGCTGCCTCCGGTGCTATCTACGGTGCCCGTGCTGCCAATGGTGTGATCCTTGTGACCACCAAGAAGGGTAAGCTCGGCAAGATGACCGTGAACTATAACTTCTCTCAGGGTTGGCAGACGGCTTGGAAGCACCGCGACGTGCTCGACGCTACCGGCTATATGGTGATGATGAATGAAGGACTGGTGAATGCCGGACAGGCTCCGCGCTACGCTGATCCTTATAATGTAACTACCAATACGGACTGGCAGGATCTGATCTTCAACGACAATGCTCCTGTCCAGAACCATGAGCTGACACTGAGCGGTGCCTCGGAGAAGGTGAACTACTACTTCTCTTTAGGCTACTATGATCAGGAGGGTATCGTAGGCGGTAACTACGGACACTCTAACTATCAGCGTCTGACGCTGCGTGGTAATTTCAACTTCAACGTATTTGACGTGACCAAGGAACGTAACTGGCTGAATAAGCTGGATGTGCAGGTGAACCTCTCCTATGCCCGTGTGAAGAATGCTGGTCTGGACGTGAACTCACAGTGGGGTAACGAGCTCGGCTCTGCCCTCTCCCTGCCCCCGGTGATCGCACCCTACGTGACAGGTGATGAGGCACAGCAGCAGATCGATGAGTATTCTTCCATGTATCCTGATGAGTATGTGCCGATGTACGACAACGGTCAATTGTTGAGTATCCCCGGCGCAGGCTTCAACGAGATGGCTAACCCGCTGGCATCGTTCCAGCTCCCCGCAACCCACTACTGGAGCCATAAGTTCGTGACCAACTTCTCGGCCACACTTGGTATCTGGGACGGTCTGAAGTATCGTGTCAGCTACAGCACCGATATGTCGTTCTGGGGTAACGAGAGTCATGCAGTGCCTTATTGGATCTCTCCCACGAAGCACCGCAACTACTCTTCTGCCTCCATGGAGAGCGACCGTGGTACGGTATGGCAGTTGGAGAATGTGCTGATGTACGACAAGACCATCAAGGAGCACACCTTCAACATCGTGCTTGGTCAGAGTGCCTTCGAGAACTCGGGTTGGACGCTCGGTGCCTCACGTAATAACCTGAAGGACTATAACAAGCCATGGATTGACGCCGCTACGGGTCTGGCTGCTGACGGTGATCGCAATGGTTGGGGAGGTCCTGGTGTGAAGCACACGATGTCTTCACTCTTCACCCGTCTGAGCTACAACTACGATGAGCGTTACATGCTGCAGGCAACGGTCCGCCGCGACGGTTCAAGCCGCTTCGGTTCGAATAATAAATACGGTACGTTCCCCTCTTTCTCTCTCGGATGGAACGTGATGAACGAGAAGTTCATGAAGCGCACCAACGACTGGCTGAATAACCTGAAGGTGCGTTTCAGCTGGGGTAAGAACGGTAACGATAATATCGGTGACTTCCGTTACACGGTGCTGACTCAGGGTGGTAACAACTACGGCTTTGGTATGGCTGGTGGTGAGAAAGAAGTGAACAGCTCGAAGGCCAGTGGCCTGTCCAACCCCGACCTGAAGTGGGAGGAGTCTGAGCAGTACGACTTCGGTATTGATTTCGGCTTCCTGAACAACAAGGTGACCTTCACCTTCGACTGGTTCAAGAAGAAGACCAACGGCATGCTGAAGGATATGAACATCCCGTCGTATGTGGGTGAGTCGAAGCCTATCGGTAACGTGGGTGACATGGAGAACAGCGGTGTCGAGTTCGAACTCGGCTATAAGTTCAACGTCTCTGATGCCAAGTTCCAGATCAAGGCCAACGCCTCTTACCTGAAGAACGAACTGATCAGACTTGGTAATGCAGCCGGTTTCCAGACGTACGATAATGTGTCTAACCTCGGTAACGTCTCCCGTGCGGAGGCTGGTGAGCCCTTCACTTATTTCTGGGGCTACAAAACAGCGGGCATCTTCCAGAACTGGGATGAGGTCAACGCCTATACCAAGGATGGTAACCTGATCCAGCCCGATGCACGTCCTGGTTTCGTACGCTTCGTGGATGTGAACGATGACGGTGTCATCGACGATGCCGACCGTACGAATATCGGTAAGGGTACGCCTGACTGGACCTTCGGTGCTTCGCTTAACGCAGCTTGGAAGGGTTTCGACTTCATGATGTTCTGGCAGGGTACTTACGGTAATGATATCTTTGATGCTACCCGCCGTCAGGATCTTTCAGCCATCAACCTTCCCAGCTGGTTCCTTGGACGCTGGACGGGTGAGGGCACTTCCGACAAATATCCTATCTATATCCAGGGTGACGCCACCAACTGGCAGGCTTCCGACCTGTATGTTCACGATGGCAGCTATGTCCGTCTGAAGAACATCGAGTTGGGTTACACCATCCCCGAGTTTATCACGAAGAAGGCTTTCATCAGCCGTCTGCGCCTTTATGTGGCAGCCGAGAACCTGTTGACCTTCACCAAATATTGGGGTTATGATCCTGAAATCTCTTCTGGTTCCGATGCATCCAATGGTGTCGATTTTGGTGTCTATCCCCAGCCGCGTGTGTTGCGCGTAGGATTTAACCTCACTTTCTAAGATAATTAAGAGTTAAGTATTAAGAATTAAGAGTTATGAAAACAAACAAGATATTATTCGGAATGCTTACAGCCTTGGCTCTGACCAGCTGTCAAGACAGTTTCCTGGAGGTGACCAGTCCTACCGACACCTTCATCGAGGAATACTATACGACCAAGTCTTCGCTTGACGAGGCTCTGGTAGCCGCATATGCTCCCCTGCACTGGTATGACTACGGTTCTACCTACCAGTACAATGCCCTGAACTTCATCTCTGAGTTCATGAGCGATGATATGTACCCCAATGGCGGTAGTAACACCGACCAGCCGATGCTGCAGCTGATGTTCAACTACTCCTGTACCCCGGTGGTCTGTCTGACTGGTGTATGGAGTGACAGCTATAGCGGTGTGAAGCGCTCTAACGATGTCCTGAAATATTGTGATTGGGTGGAACAGGCTGGTAACATCACCGCAGCCGAGCGTGCCGACTACGAGGCACAGGCCCGTCTGCTTCGTGTGTTCTACTACCTCCAGCTCTGGAAGTTCTATGGCAACGTGCCTTGCTACTTTGAGAATCTGGAAACTCCCTATATCTATGAGCAGAGTACTGCCGATGAGGTCTATGCCAAGGTGATTGCCGAACTGGAGGATATCATCGCTGGTGGTAAACTGAAGGACGATTATCCTTCTGAGGCAAAGGGACACGTGACGAAGCCTCTGGCTTATATGATCTATGCTGAGATGGTGATGATCCAGAACGACAACAGCCGTTATGGCAAGGCTCTTGCCTATATGCAGGAACTGATCAGCAGCGGCCGTTACCAGCTGACAACTAACTACCAGGATATCTGGGAGGAGTTCAGCGAGTGGAATGCCGAGTCGATTTGGGAGATCAATTACTTTGATGACAACTCCGTCCGTGGCTGGGGTAACAATCTCGCTGCTGGTGGTGCCGTCTTCCCCCGTCTGCATGGTCCACGTGGCTTCGAGGCTAATCCCGGCGATCCTTACGAAGATGTGGATGCCGGATGGGGCTTCAGTGCCATTCCCCTGCACTCTGTGGCCAGCTTCGAGGAAGGTGATCTCCGCAAGGAGTTCTCTGCCTTCGATTTGCTTGCCCATGGAACCAGTAAGGATCCGGGTTGGATGGCTACTGGCTACTGCCTCTATAAGTATATGTGCCGCAAGAGCAATAACAAGGACCAGAAGGCTGACGCCGACCTCGGCTTCAACAACAACCTCCGCGTCTATCGTTATGCTGAGACTCTGCTCAACGCTGCTGAGCTGCTGTTGAAGACTGGTGGTAGTGTCTCTGATGCTGCCAAGTATGTGAACGAGGTTCGTGCACGTGCCGGTCTGGCTGCTGTCAATGGTGTGGATGAGGATGTGATTCTCAACGAGCGTCGTCATGAGTTCATGGGTGAGGGCAAGCGCTACTTCGACCTCGTCCGTACAGGCAAGGCTGCCTCTGTGCTGACACCTGCCAACGACAGTGGTGGCTATCGCACAAAGGGCTGGTCTGAGGATGTCCGTTATCTGCCTATCCCGCAGGATAACATCGACGCTGCCCAGGGTACCCTCAAGCAGAATGGAAGCTATTAATTAAGAGTTAAGAATTAAGCATTAAGAGTTATGATTACCAAGATATATAAATTATTCCGTGCAGGTCTGGTATGCTGCTGTGCCACAGCAGCGCTGACAGCCTGCTCGCCAGAGTCGTTCGACGGACCTGACCAGAATGGTCTTCCCACAGTATCGGGGGTTGATATTAACATGACCATTGATCAGTCTGTGAACCAGGCTACCTTCACGGTGGCCAACATGCCGAAACAGACCTATGCCGTCTGGAGAATCAACGGTGAGGTATTCTCTACCCTGGATCCCATGAACTGGGCCAACGCCAAGGCAGGCACCTATGATGTGGAGTTGCGCCTCGGCAACCGTAACGGTTTCAGCCAGAGCAGCATCAGTAAGACCTTCACGTTTGAGAACTCTCAGGTGGATTACACACCTTATTATACCCGTATCGCACGTACCTGGCGTATCAATCATACGGAGGTAGGTCACATGGGTTGTGGTGAGTCTGGTACTGACGGTTCCAACTGGTGGTGCGCCCAGCCTGAGGATAAGGCAGACTGGGGTGTCTATGACGACCGCATCACTTTCTCTGATGCTGGTGATTACAGCTATGATCCAGGTGAGGGTGGCACGATGTATGTCAATACGGGCTGCTCGATCTTCCCCGAGTACAATACGAATGATGGTCAGGATTTCATGGCCAACGTGGAGTCGCAAACCGCAAACTATTGGTTCGACATGGATGGTGATAAGATGCTTCTGATCCTCTCGGCCAACACACAGTTCCCCTATATCTCCAGTGATGCTCAGTTCGCTAACCCCGTGTTTACGGTGCTGAAGCTGACGAACTCTGAGATGGTGCTGCTCTATGAGGGCGACGGTATCACCTGGCGCTTCATGCTCACCAGTAAGGAGGACGATACGCCTGTAGCCTTCAAGGGCTATAAGTTCGAGAGCGATGGTAACATGCTGCGCGATGCTACCTGGGATATCTTCCGCTACTATGCCCATGGCGACGGCTGGGAAGGCTATAACGCAGAGGATATCACCTACGAGACCGAGAGCAACAAGAAGTTCGTGGTGACACTGCCTTACGAGTCTAACCAGCGTTGGCAGGCACAGTTCCAGCTGCAGAACCTCGGTGGTGTATCCACACAGGCTGGTACGAACTACGACTTCTCCATCAAACTGAAGGCCAACCAGGATCTGAACAGCGCTACCGTGAAACTGACGGATGCTACTGACGATACGAACTTCTACTTCGACGAGGTGATCCCTCTGGAGGCAGAGACAGAATATCTGCTCGTGAAGAGCAATATGGAAGGTAAGGATATTGCCTCCATGCACCTGGTATTCGACTTCGGTGGCTGTCAGGCAGGAACCGTGGTTGAGATCACGGATATGGTACTGAAGGATCATGCCTACGATGACGGTGCCGGCCAGCCCGATGAAGGTGGTGGTCAAGGTGGTGAAGGTGGCAATGACAAGTTCGACTGGAACTACGACTCTGCTTCCAACCTCTGGAAGGCTGTGGATGACGGTTCGATGTTCGATGAATTCGGCTACTATTTCGCTGCTGGCGACGACTGGCACGCTATCGACTACACGGAGGTGACCCATAACGGTGATACCTATGAGCTCACGTTGCCCGCCGACCTCGGTTCAAATCAGTGGCAGGGACAGTTCCATATCGATACCAAGTTGACAGCCAGTGCTGAGAAGAAGTACAACTTCTATATGATTATGGAGTCGGATCAGGATCTGCCACAAGTGACCTTCAAACTCACTGATGCAGGTGATACCAACTTCTTCATCGAGGAGCGCAACGATGTAGCCGGTGGTGAACCCTTCATCCTGAAGCGTGAGGGTGTGACCTTGAAAGAAGGTACCGATGCTGAGGCGATCCGTCTGTTCTTCGACTTCGGCGGTAGCCCTGGTGGTGCTAATGTGAAGATCAGTAAGATCTACTTCGAAGAGGCTGATGGCAGTGGCGATGGTGGCGGCAGTGAAACGAGCCCCATGAATTACACCGATGCCGATAACCTCTGGAAGGCCATCGACGATAATTCTGCCTATGAACTCGGCTACTACTTCGCTGCCGGTGATGACTGGCATTCCATCGAGTTTACAGAGGCTACTCACTCAGGTGATACCTACGCCATCACGTTGCCTGCTGACAATGGCAAGCTGCAGTGGCAGAGCCAGTTCCACATCGATACGAAACTGACGGCCAGTGCTGCGAAGACTTACGACTTCCAGTTTACTATTGAAACGGATGATGATTGTCCACTGGTCACCATGAAGTTGACGGATGCCGGTGATACGAACTGGTTTGTCGAGGAGCGTAATGTTGTGATTGGTGGAGAGCCTTTAACCTTTACATGGTCTGACGTGGCCCTGAAGGAAGGTGCCGATGCTGAGGCTATCCGCTTCTTCCTCGACTTCGGAGGTTCTCCTGGCGGCACCAGCGTGAAGATCAGCCAGATCATCTTCAGAGAGCATAGATAAATGAGACGATTCATGCTTAACAGTATAATGTTCACACTTGCCGTAGCCCTTTGGGGCTGCGGTGGGAGTGGGGACGACCATCAGGACGGAACGGTTAACCTCTCTGTGTCACCAGAGTTCGTGGAAGTTCCTGCAGAGGGCGGGACTTATACCGTCAATGTCACGACCACATGGAAGGAGTGGGGTGTCGCCATGAGCGACGTGTTCTTCACTGCCAAGGCAGAAAATACGGCAGCCCAGGCGGGTATGATCACCATCACGGTTCCTGCTAATCCTGTGGCTGAGGCCCGCACTGGCGCTGTCACCGTCATGTCTGGTACTGCCCGCAAGAATATCACAGTTTCCCAGGCGGCCGCAGAGCAGGCTGCCTATGATGCCCCCGACGGATATAGTCTCGTCTGGCACGATGAGTTCAACGAAGGAACCGAACTGAACAAGGCTGACTGGACGCACGAGGTGCAGGGCAGCGGCTGGGTGAACCACGAACTGCAGAACTATGTGAACCATACGACCCCGAAGGGCCGTTATGTCACGGAGATCATGGATGGTAAGCTCCAGATCCATTGTTTCAAGGAAGATGGAAAGATCTATTCTGGACGTGTCTATGCGAAGGTGAAGGAAGGTTGGAAGTATGGCTACATTGAGGCGAGCATCAAACTGCCGAAGGGTAAGGGCACATGGCCTGCCTTCTGGATGATGCCAGTGAACTTCCGTTCATGGCCTGCCGATGGTGAGATAGACATCATGGAAGAGGTGGGCTATCATCCCGACTACGTGTCATCCAGTCTCCACGCTAATGCTCACGTTCACAGCAATGGTACGCAGGTGACCCACGAGATGTACTGCAAGGGTGCTGAGGGTGAGTTCCATACCTATGCCATCGAGTGGACGGCACAGAATATCACCACCTTCGTCGATGGTAAGAAGCAGCTCTCTTACGACAACCGGGGCCTGGGTCGCGACGACTGGCCCTATGACGATCCCTTCTATGTCATCTTCAACCTCGCCTGGGGTGGTGACTGGGGCGGTCAACAGGGTGTTGACGAGAGTGCTCTTCCTGTCACCATGGAGGTGGATTACATCCGTGTGTTCCAGAAGAAATAAAGCATCATAAAATCATTAGACAATGAAAGATCTAGTTATGTCAGCAATCCTGTTAAGTGCTTCTGCCAACATGCAGGCCCAGGGTCTGCCCGTCTATCTCGACGAGTCGAAGCCCATCGAGCAACGTATCGACGACGCGCTTGGACGCATGACCCTCGACGAGAAGATCGCCGTGATCCATGCCCAGTCTAAGTTCTCTAGTCCTGGTGTGAAGCGCTTGGGATTCCCCGACTTCTGGACGGATGACGGTCCTCATGGTGTTCGTCCGGATGTGCTGTGGGACGAGTGGGAACAGGCAGGACAGTCGAACGACTCCTGTGTGGCTTTCCCCGCCCTGACCTGTTTGGCTGCCACCTGGAATCCGCAGATGGCCCGTCTTTATGGCGAGAGCCTGGGCGAAGAGGCCCTCTATCGTGGAAAGGGCATGATACTGGGACCTGGCGTCAACATCAACCGTACCCCACTAGGAGGCCGTAACTTCGAGTATATGGGTGAGGATCCCTATCTGGCTTCGCGCATGGTGGTTCCTTATATCCAAGGGCTCCAGTCGAAAGGTGTGGCAGCGTGTGTGAAGCATTATGCCCTCAACAACGACGAGGAGTATCGTCATCAGGTGAATGTCATCGTCAGTGACCGGGCCCTCCACGAGATCTATCTGCCAGCCTTCAAGGCGGCTGTCATGGAAGCTGGTACCTGGGGTATCATGGGCGCCTATAACCTCTATAAGAACCAACACAATTGTCACAATAAGATCCTGTTGAACCAGATCCTGAAGCAAGACTGGAAGTACGACGGTGTCGTCGTTTCCGACTGGGGCGGCTGTCATGACACCGAAGAGGCGATTACCAATGGTCTCGACATGGAGTTCGGCACATGGACAGACGGACTCACGATGGGCGCCACCAATGCCTATGATAGTTACTGCCTGGCTTTGCCCTATAAGCGTCTGATCGAGGAGGGTAAGTACTCCACGAAGGAACTTGACGAAAAGGTGCGCCGTGTGCTGCGCTTGTTCTATCGTACCACGATGAAACGTCAGAAGCCCTATGGTTTCCTCTGCTCAGAGAGTCATTACGATGCTGCCCTTAAGATTGCGCAGGAGGGTATCGTGCTGTTGAAGAACGAGCGCCACCTGTTGCCGCTCGATCTCTCCAAGGCCAAGCGTATCCTTGTGGTCGGTGAGAACGCCATCAAGATGATGACGGTAGGCGGTGGTTCCTCGTCGCTGAAGGTCCAGAGGGAAATCCTCCCTCTCGACGGCCTGAGTGAGCAATGTTCAAAGTTTAATGTCCAATGTGATTACGCCCGTGGCTATGTTGGTGATACCGTTCAGAGCTATAACGGCGTGACGGTCGGTCGTAGTATCGCAGAGAGCCGTAGTGCTGAAGAACTGCTGAAAGAAGCTGTCGAGAAGGCCAAGGGTGCTGATTATGTAATCGTGTTCGGCGGTCTGAACAAGAGCAACTTCCAGGACTGTGAGGGACATGACCGTCAACAGTACGGACTGCCTTATGGACAAGACCAACTGGTCGATGCCCTTGCCAAGGTGAATAAGAACCTCGTCTATGTCAATATCTCGGGTAATGCCGTGGCTATGCCTTGGGTCAAACAGGTTCCTGCCATCCTTCAGGGTTGGTTTATCGGCTCTGAGGCAGGTGAGGCTCTCGCCTCCGTACTCTGTGGCGATGTGAATCCGTCAGGAAAACTGCCCTTCACCTGGTATCAGCGTCTCGAAGACTGTGGGGCTCACGCCCTTGGTGCCTTCCCTGGTACATGGCGCGATGACTATAAGATTATCGATGAGGAATACAAGGAGGATATCTTTGTGGGCTATCGTTGGACAGACAAACAGGATATCCAACCCCTCTTTGCCTTCGGACATGGCCTGAGCTACACCACGTTTAAGATCGGTCAGCTGACAGCCGACAAGACTTCGCTTACCGCTGACGACAAGATCACCTTTACGGTTGATGTAACGAATACAGGCAAGTATGCCGGCAGTGAGACCGTCCAGTTGTATATCAGCGACAAGCAGTCTTCTGTGAGCCGTCCTGTGAAGGAACTGAAAGCCTTCGGTAAGGTGTATCTCCAGCCGGGAGAGACCCAACAGGTATCGCTGACCATCGATCAGTCAGCCCTGAGTTTTTACGATGACCAGACAGGTGAATGGACAGTAGAACCAGGTGATTTTGAAGCAATGATAGGCAATTCATCCAGTAACTTAATTAGTTGGTATAAGTTTAGTTATAATAGGTAGTCATTTATAATTTAGTAGTTTTTAATCGTAAGTAAACGTAAAAAGCCGGGCTCTGTGAAGAGCTCGGCTTTTATTCTCTTGTACCTCATGTGCTTATTTGGCTATGAGACTGACGGCGAAGCCGCCACCAGGAGCTTCCTTGATCTTCAGCGTATCACCAGCCTTCACAACCTTCTTGGTGATGGTGTAGGCTTGGGGATTGTTCTCGTAGTGGGCATCCTTGGCATCGGCATAGATGGTGCAGTCGTACTTACGGCCTTTGTCGAGGAAGTCGAGTTTTACGACGGCGGTATGACCGTTCTCGTCGCACTTGCCACCGATGAACCAGTTGTCAGTGCCCTTGGCCTTACGGGCCACGGTGATATAGTCGGCGGGCTCAGCCTCCAGATACTTCGAGTCGTCCCAGTCGCAGGCTACGTCGCGGATAAACTGGAAGGCATCGTCGAACTTCTCATAGTTCTCGGGCAGGTCGGCAGCCATCTGCAAGGGTGAGTACATCGTCAGGTAGAGGGCCAGCGAACCGGCAATCGTGATACGTGCCCAAGAGGTGTTCTCGCTCCACTCGGAGAGTTTCGTGACAAAGATACCGGGGGTATAGTCCATCGGACCACCCTGCAGACGGGTGAACGGCAGGATACAGGTGTGGTCGGGGTTCGAACCACCGAAAGCCTCGTATTCCGTACCACGGGCACTCTCTCCGCCTACGAGGTTCGGCCAGGTACGGCAGAGACCCGTCGGACGGGTGGCCTCGTGCGAGTTCACCATGATATGATGCTTGGCAGCCTCCTTGATGACATAGAGGTAGTGGTTATTCATCGACTGCGAGTAGTGATGGTCGCCACGGGGGATGATATCACCCACATAGCCTGTCTTCACGGCATCATAGCCGTATTTGTTCATCAGCTCGTAGGCCTCCTTGATATGACGCTCGTAGTTCTGCGAACTGGATGAGGTCTCATGGTGCATCAGGATCTTCACGCCCTTGGAGTGGGCATACTCGTTGAGCATCTTGATATCGAAGTCAGGGTAGGGGGTCACGAAGTCGAAGACGTCGCGCTTCCACATGTTGGCCCAGTCTTCCCAACCGACATTCCAACCTTCTACCAGCACCTCGTCGAGGCCGTTCTTGGCAGCGAAGTCGATATAGCGCATCACCTTCTCGTTGTTGGCGGCATGGGTGCCATTGGGCTTCACACTGCTCCAGTCGATCTGGTCGAGTTTGATCGATGGGAAGTCGTTGGTATAGTGCCATGAACTCTTGCCGACGATCATCTCCCACCATACGCCACAGTACTTCGTGGGATGGATCCACGAGGTGTCCTCGATCTTACAGGGTTCGTTGAGGTTCAGGATGAGGTTGTTGGAGAGCATGTCGCGGGCATCGTCGCTGACCATCACCGTGCGCCAGGGAGTCTCACAGGGCGTCTGCATGGCACCCTTCAGACCAGTTGCGTCGGGTGTCAGGTGACTCACGAAGGTGAGGGGCTTCGGCAGTGGCCAGGCTGACGGTTTGGGATCAGGGGTATAGGCATTGCTGCCACCCATGAGCTTCTCGGAGAGGGTCTTCGTCTCGGCATCGACGAGTTCGAGGTGCATCGTGGCATAGTCCTGACAGGCTGCCTCGTGGATGTTGATATACAGGCCGTCGTCGCTCTTCATCTGGAGGGAGGTCTGCACCCCCGTCTCACTGAAGACTGCCACACTGGAGTTGTCCCAGTTGACGGCCTCCTTCATGCGACTGCGGATCTCAGAGAGCTTCGTCTCCTGTGTCATCTGCTCCTGGGTGTCATAGTCGCCAGGGAGCCACCACGCGGTATGGTCGCCAGCCATGGCGAACTCCGTGCGCTCTTCCTTGATGAGGAAGTAGTTCAGGTCCTGCTGCTGCGGGAACTCATAACGGAATCCGATACCGTCGTTATAGACACGGAAACGGATGATGATCTCACGACGGTGCTGTCTGGGTGCCTTCTGCACACCAGCTTTGCTGGAGGCGACACCTTCGCGCCACTTCTGCTCCAAGGTGACGGCCAACTCGTTGTAGTGGTTGCGGATATCCTTGGTCTCGCCCCATACGGGTTGCCAGGTCTCATCAAACTCACTTTCCTTTTCGTCCTTGATCTTAAAGCCATCCATCAGATCTGTCTCATTCAGACCTGCTGAGGCGTGCTTGTCCTTCGCCAGTTCGAGGCCAAGGAACGAGGGCTTGATCACTTCGCGACCCTTATAGGTCATCTCATAGAAGGGCCGCCCTGTATCATCCACTGAAAACTTCAGTTCGATGTTGCCGTTTGGCGACTTCACGTTGCCTGCCAGTGCCATCATCGGCACTACCAGCAGGATGTTTAATAACAATCTTTTCATTTTCTTCCGCTTTGTATAATTAATGTGCTGATTTCGTAGTTGAGGTTATCGGCGGCGAGAAGCTGCTCGATGGTGAGATGCATGCGATAGCGCCAGTAGTGGCGGGGGTTGGCGGGGATGTTGATACGTTCGGCATTCTGATCCGGCAACCGCAGGTTCTCGTCAATACTCAGCCAGTCCTGGAAGGACAACAGACAGAGCATGGAAGGTGAGGTGAGATGACGGCTCACGATGTCCTTAGCCAACCAACTTGGCAGTGGATGGGGCGCAGCACCGCTACGACGCAGTGTCGTGTTGTAGTAGGCCTGTGTTTGCTCCTCGTCTTCATCCCACCACTGACGCAGGGTTGACATGTCGTGGGTGGAGATGGTATCTACACTGCGATAGGGATTGTGAGAGAGCTTGCCGAACCGTGTCGAAGGATCCTTCGGCATCGACTGGATCTCAAGACTCAGGATACGCAGCTCGTTCATCACCCAGGGTACGCAATCAGGAACCATACCGAGGTCTTCGGCACAGACGAGCATGCGTGTGGCCTGTGTCAGTTTCGGCAACTTCTTCATGGCCTCGGAATACCAGAACTGGTTGTTACGACGATAGAAGTAGTCGTTGTAGAGGTTGTTGAAGACATACTTATCGTTGTCGCAGAGGGCCTGATAGATAAAGTCGTTCTGGACACCGATGCGCGGATGGAACTTGTTCTTGTCCTTACGGTCATAGACAAAGAGGACATCGCTGATCAGCGCATAGAGTCCATCACGGAGATTAGCAAGACTAGGATCACTGGCATTGTTGGATTCTTGTTTATACCAGGCCTCCACCTTACGCTGGGTGTCGTATTCGGGTTTCATCTCCCAGATATCGTCATGGGCGTGGTTGAGGAAGGTGTCCTTGACGTACTGGGCTTTCTCGCCGAAGATCTTTTCCAGTGTCCAGTCGGCGATGAATGGCTTGGTGAACAGTTCCTCCTGGAAATGCAGACCGTAGGCCTCGATCTCCTCACGTGTCATGGCGAGTGAGGGTGAGAACTGTCCCAGCAGACCGTGAACAGCGTCGATGGGGATCTCCCAGATGCGGAAGAAACCTAATACGTGGTCGATGCGGTAGGCATCAAAGTATTCCGACATCTTACGGAAACGGCGTACCCACCACGAACAACCGTCAGCGATCATCGCATCCCAGTTGTAGGTGGGGAATCCCCAGTTCTGTCCGTTGGCAGAGAATGCATCGGGCGGAGCACCGGCCTGTCCGTTCAGGTTGAAGTACTTCGGCTCCACCCAGGCCTCCACACCGTCACGGCTGATACCGATGGGGATGTCTCCCTTCAGAATCACCTTGTTCTTTCGGGCATAGGCATGGGCGCTGTGCATCTGCTGGTCGAGGTTGAACTGGACAAAATACCAGAATGCCACCTCTTTATAGATCTTGGTCGTTGATTTCGACATCGCCTCACGTTCCTTGTCTGAGAAGGTGTGGTGGTCGGGCCATTCCGAGAAGGTGGCTGTCCCATAGAGGTCACGGTAGTGACAATAGGCAGCGTAGGGCACCAGCCACTCCTTGTTCTGCTCGAAGAACTGCTTGTAGGCTGTTGTCTTCATCATCTTACTGCCCTCCTGGGCGTAGAGCTCACGCAGATACGCCATCTTGGCCTCATTCACACGTTCGTAGTCTATTTGCGACAGGGCGTTGAGCTCTTTCTGCAATCCCTCAAAGTAGGTCCTGCGGACCTCGTCCTTCAGGGCGGGCAACTGGCGCAGGTCGGTATATTGGGGATGTAAGGCGTAGATGCTGATACTGTTATAGGGATAGCTGTCTTGCCAGGTGTGGGTGATATTCGTGTCGTTGATGGGCAACACCTGCAGGATACGCTGCTTGGTCTTGGCGCACCAGTCGATCATCTCTTTCAGGTCACCGAAATCGCCTACACCAAAACTACCTTCTGAACGGAGTGAGAAGATGGGGATCACCGTACCCGCACCTTTCCAGGGATAAACGGGGAAATAGGCCTGTGACAGTTCATAGACCACCACCTCACCCATCTCCATTTCTGGCAGTGAGACGGTACGGTTGACACCATTCTCCCAAAGGGGCGTCACGTCATTCACCTCGTCAAGACCTACGAACTTGAACTCGAAGGTCTGTGGCAGTTTGTCGGCATCGAGGCTGACCACCCACTCGTTGTTCTCGTGCTCATCCATCTCGATGGCGCGCAGGGCCTCCCAGTTGCCTAATGTCTCACCGCCACCAATGATGGCCAGTCTTTCGTTGAAGCGCAACTGTGGAGCACGGACCTTCAACCTGACGGTCTTGGCATAGTCGGTGCTCTTGCTCATGTGACGCTCACGGGCTGCTACACAGTCGGTAAAGGCTGACGAATACATATAGGAATCCTCAGGGATGTCGAGCCAGTGGTCATAGACTGTATAACATGCTCCCTTGGTGGCAGCAAACTCCAGCCTATGGGGCTCCACGAGCCATTCCGTACGTGCCAGTTGATCACCCCGCATCACACTATAATAATAGTCGATGTGCGTACAGGTCTTGACGGTTTTGCTTAACTCACATGTCCAATGGAGACCGTCAAGTGTTCCCATCTTATGGGCCTCTGTCTTATCCTCTGTGAGGATGTTCACTACCAGTTCCTCGCCAAAGGTGGTCTGGTATTCGAGATGAAAGCGTATTTTCATATCAAATGGTTTTAGTTATTTTTGGCAAAGTTACGAAATAATCCCATTCGTTGTTTTCCTGAGGGCGTGTTATTGAAGGATTATCGATGCAAACGTTTGCATGTCCGTGGTCGTGCAACAGTTGCACATTTTTTCTGATCTTTATGCCCAAAGTCAAAAAAAAAGCGTACCTTTGTCGCCAGACTAACAAAATATGAATAAAATGACCTCAAAACTATTCAAGACGATGGTGGCAGGCACGCTTCTCCTGACTGCCCTTCCCGCTTCTGCAACAAAGGTCCTTGGACTGAAGGTGATTGACAGGAACTACCTCATGGTACAGTTCCGTGACGGTGAGGTACACTACCGTGACGACGGCACGGGCCCCAGTGCATACTTAGGTCATTCCTTTGCCGAGGGTGATGATACACTTCTGGTCTTTGGCGAACGGTTAAAGGTGGGTGAGGCCCAGAAGGCTGGTCTGTGGCAGGTCAGTTCCAGCGACGACAAGACCTTCGGCACCCTGCAGCCCTTGAACGTGTGGCGCAAGTCAAAGCCCATGAACACGGATCATACCTTGACGAGCGAGAACGACCACTGGCTCTTCCTCCAGTTGCCGAAGGCGATGAAGCAGGGTTGCACTTATACCGTCAGCATCCCTAAGGGCATCGGAGCCGACAAGAAGTCTCTCTCCATCCGTTTCGATATCTGGAACAATCAGTCGGAGGCTGTGCATGTGAACATCATCGGCTACTCGCCTGCTGAGCAGATCCATGCCGCTGACCTCTATCAGTGGCTGGGCGACGGTGGACAGCGCGATTACAAGGAATGGGAAGGCCGTAAGGTATATATATATAATGTGAAGACTGGAAAAAAGTCGAATGTGGGAACCGTGAAGTTCTGGAAGAAGGCCGCTGATGCCAGTCAGGAAGCAGGTGAGAAGAGCCTCGTCGGTACGGATGTGTGGAACATCGACTTCAAGGGCGCAGTCCCCGGGCGTTATCGTCTGGTCGTTGAGGATGTGGGTTGTTCGATGGATTTTGACATCGCCTCCGATGTCTATTATCAGCCTTTCCGCTATTCGGTGCGCGGCTACTATTACATGCGTCTCGGTGAGCCGAAGGATCCTGAGAACGTATGGCCTGTTCCCCGTCAGCCGCAGTTTATCCCCGAGACCGATCCCAAGGGACTTACCGTCTATAAGACCGATTTCCATCCCTTCTGTCAGGAGTGGCGCGACCTGCATACCGATGTGTGGGATGAGCCCCATTTCAAGCCGGCCCTCGCCTCGCGCTTCTGGCAGCACCGTCTGGCCGGTAACCCAGTGAACATTGAGGTGAGAGGTGGCCATTCCGACGCCTTCGACTGGGACCGGCACATTGCTCATGTCAGCAATATCTATGACATGCTGTTGCCCTATATCCTCTCTGGTGGCAGACTGTCGGATGATAACCTCGGCATCCGCGAGAGTGGTAACGGTATTCCCGATATCATCGATGAGGCCCGTAACGAGGTGGACTTCTTCCTCAGCATCCGTGATGGTGAGGCTTATTCACAGGGTGTCACTAATCCTGATATCAGCTGGAGTGTGATGTTCCAGGCTGGCTGTACCACGATGGCAGCCTGGGCTAATGCCGCCAACTGTGCCATCACCGCCGAGGCTTTCCGTCTGCAGCGGAACGACTCGTTGAGGCAGTATTACACCGACGAGGCCATCAAGGCCTTCCGCTTCGCCTCCAGACAGGAGGATCAGCAGCTCGACGACCTGCAGGATATCGGTAGTATGCAGATGCGGGGTCGTGACTTCCGTCAGATGGCCGCTGCCTTTCTCTATAACCTCACAGGTGATGAGCAATGGGAGAAGATCTTTGCAGAGGAGAGTATGATCAAGGGTCCGCAGTCACCCATTTTCAGTAAGACCGACCATGGATTCTTTGGTGTGGGTGTCATGCATAAGGACAACCAGAACATCGTGCCCTTCTGTCAGATCTGGGCGGCTGCTGCCTACCTGACCTGTCCGCAGCCTCGTCACTATGCCGATCTCTATCAGAGCCTCAAGTCCAGCATCCATGCTCAGGCAGAGGCCTATAACATCTCTCACATGGCCCAGCGCCCCTCGCGCCGTAGCGCCAATGACAGCCGTTGGCAGGTGTCGCAGAACCTCCAACTCGTGATGTTGGCACACTATATCGCTGATAAGAACCGTAAGAAGGAACTGGAGCATGTGATGTTTACGGAGGCCAGTTGGAGTCTCGGTCGTAATCCCGCGAATGTCGTGGAGATGACAGGACTGGGTGAGCGTCATATCACCGATTGTTACACCACAGGCCGTAACGACGGCGCCCCCGAGTGTCATCCCGGACAGACACCCTTCAATGGTACAGAGACCTGGTCGCCTGGTCACAATGGCGGTGATGCCCGCGTGATCCTGAAGTACTGTTATCCGGCTTGGGATAATGGCTGGCCCCGTCAGGAGTCCTATTTCAACCAACGCTACTTCTGGGTCAACGGTGAGTTCACGCCCCGTGAGACCATGCGCGGTAAGATGGCTCTCCTCGGCTATCTCTACGCCATCAGATAAAAAAAGAGTGCTGCAAGTTTTCGCTTGCAGCACTTCGCTTTCTGAGGATCCTTGATCTTGTACCCAGAGCCGGGGTCGAACCGGCACGGGTTGCCCCACTGGTGTTTGAGACCAGCGCGTCTACCGATTCCGCCATCTGGGCTCCTAAAGCGGGTGCAAAGGTAATACAAAAAAATGAAACGGCAAAGGTTTATGATAAAAAACTTAAAAATATTTGTCTATGTCGTGTTTTCTTCTTAACTTCGCACACAGATATTAAGACTAATCATATTTCCATGGAAATAACCGAGAAGAATAATTTCTGTGTCATCCTCGCAGGGGGACGTGGTCAGAGGCTTTGGCCTGCCAGCAGGAAAGAATATCCCAAGCAGTTTATGGATTTCTTTGGAACGGGAAAGACCATGTTACAGACAACTTTCGAGCGCTTCGCGAGGATTCTGCCGAAGGAGAATATATATATATGTACATGCAAGGAATACTTCCAGCTGGTAAAAGACCAACTGCCAGAACTGCCTGAGAAGAATATCATGCAGGAACCGATACACAGGAACACCGCACCCAGTGTGGCGTGGGCCAACATGCGGATCCTGCGGCGTGATCCTGATGCCAACATCATCATTACCCCTTCGGACCAGTTGGTGCTCAACGAACAGTCCTTCTACCACAGCATCACTGTGGGACTTGGCTATGTGGCGGAGAATGATGTGCTGTTGGCCATGGGCGTCAAACCCACGAGACCGGAGCCAGGCTATGGCTATATCCAGTTGGGCGACCTGAGTTGTAAGCCTGAGGTGTATCAGGTGAAGTCGTTTACGGAGAAGCCGGAGCGCGACTTTGCCCGTATGTTCATGGAGAGCGGTGAGTTCTACTGGAACACAGGTATCTTCATCTCCAATGCCCGTCATCTGATAGAGACATTCAAGGGCGTGTTCCCCACAGTGCTGCGTAACCTGAACGTTGTCAATCCCAATTATACCGATGAGGAGGAGTTGGCTTATGTGGAGGCGAACTATCCCCGTTATCCGAACCTGTCGCTCGACTATGCGATCCTAGAGCAGAGCCGTGACGTGTTTGTGATGAAGTGCGACTTCGGCTGGGCCGATATGGGTACGTGGCACGCCATCTATGAGGCGATGAGTAAGGTTGAGAATGATAATGTGGTGCTCGATTCCCACGTGGAGATGGAGGACTGCCGGAATAATATCATCAAACTGCCAAAGGACCGTCTGGGTGTGTTCAGTGGTCTGGATGGCTATATCGTGGTGGAACAAGACAATGTGTTGATGATCTGTAAGAAGGGTGACTCCTCGTCGTTGGTGAAGAAATATGCCAACGAGGCACAGATCAAATACGGTGATGAGTTTGTCTGATCAGACAAACTCATCATTGATTTTACGGGCGATCTCCTTGAATTCTTCCTCGGAGAGTTTCAATGGCTCACGACGGAAATCGACGTCACCCTCTTTCTGCATGGGGATGAGGTGGATGTGTGCGTGAGGTACTTCCAGACCCAGTACGACCTGAGCCACTTTCTTGCAGGGGAAGGCGGCCTTGATGGCCTTGGCCACCTGCTTGGCAAACACCTGGAACTCGGCAATCTCATCATCCTCCATGTCGAAGATGTAATCCACCTCCCGACGGGGAATCACGAGGGTATGACCCTTTACGAGCGGGTTGATGTCGAGGAATGCGTAGAACTTCTCGTTCTCGGCGCACTTGTAGCTGGGAATCTCACCGGCAGCGATCTTACTGAATATATCCATCTTAGTATTTGACTATTTGACGATTTACTATTTGACAATTTATCCCACGGTTATCTTGTCAATACGCAGTTTGATGGTACCACGGGGGATGCTGACTTCCACTTCGTCGCCTACCTTATGGTTCAGCAGACCCTGGGCGATGGGGGTCTTGATGGAGATCTTACCCTCACGCAGGTTGGCCTCGCTCTCGCTCACGATGGTGTAGGTCATCTTGGCCTTGTTGGTCAGGTTCGTCATCTCCACCTTCGAAAGGATCTGCACGGCATCGGTGCTCAGACGGGATGTATCGACAACCTTTGCCTCGGAGATGGTCATCTTCAGACGGTTGATCTTGTCCTCCAGATTGGCCTGGGCCTCCTTGGCGGCATCATACTCAGAGTTCTCGCTGAGGTCACCCTTCTCGCGGGCCTCGGCAATGGCAGCGGAGGCTTTCGGACGCTCCACACTCTCCAGCTGTTTCAGTTCGGCTACCAGCTTGTCGTAGCCTTCTTGTGACATATAAGCCATAGTTATTCTTCTTTATTGTTTTTATTGATTCATCTCTTTTGGGACGCATAAAACAAAGAATTCCGACGTGACTGTCGTGTCGGAATCCTTAAGTCTAATATGCTGTATCCTTACTTATCTGTGTGCAAAGGTAAGGAATAATTCCGAATCCAGCAAATTTTTCGTGGAAAAAATGTCAATACCGCCGTTTTGCCAAAGTCCAGAACGACTGCAGGAGGATATAGAAGATGACAGCGCTCACCCATCCTCCGATGACGTCGATGAGGTAGTGCGCACGGATATAGACGGTGGCCAGACACATTAGGATATAGAAGGGCAGGAGACCGTAGAACAGGAGTCGGCTCTTGGCGCGCCAGGCGAGGAACACCAGGATGGTGGTGATACCCACATGACTGCTGGGGAAGGCCGCCGTGGGACGCTCGCCGGTGGCATGGGCATTGGCGACGCAGTCGTAGAAGAAACCGTCGCTGTAGCCGGGCATGGACGGGAGGGCGTTATGGGTGGCGAAGTAGTCCTGCACATTGGGGAAGATACCTTGGGCGATCTGGTCAAGTCCTACAGCCTCGTAGTAATACTGTGGTCCTGTGACGGGCAGGAAGATAAAGATGACATAGTAGAGGAAGAACGAGGCGAGGATGACGAATACGGCACGGTTGAACTCCGCGTAGCGCCAGAAGAAAAAGAACGCCGTGATGACGGCTATCAGCGGGAAGTAGGAGACGTAGCCCAAGTACATCAGCTCGCTGAACACGGGGTTGGTGACCGTCTCAGAGAAGAGTAGGGCAGGCTGACAGCCGAACAACTGCTGCTCGTAGCCCGCGAAGAGATGGTCGAGGTTGGGCAGGATCCTGTTTAGTTCGTAGGTGTCAGGATACCACCAGGAGAGCAGGGCCAACTGAACGGTGACCCTGCACAGGAGGGTAAAGCGGCAGGGTATCATCCGATAGACAGCCCACATGGCCACCATGACGGCCAGCACCTTCACACGTCCCCAGATCAGAGCCTCGGAGTCCTGCATCTTGGTGGAGGTGAAGAGCACGAACAGTAGGGTCAGCAACCAGTAGCCGAGGATCACCCACTCCACGGTGAGCAGTCCCTGGTGCGGCTTCTTCTCTATCTCGAAATACTTCCTTAAAGCCATCCGTGATCCTTATACCATTTGATGGTTGTCTTGACCCCTTCCTTCAACTGCACCTTCGGCTCGTAGCCCAGTTCCCGGCAGGCAGGCTCGATGTCGCATCGCCAGTTGCGTTGTTTCAGGATGTTGTACTTGTCATTGTTCAGGGCCGTCACCTTACCGGTTATCCTGCCTACATACTCGCCGAAGAAGGTTACGATGCGCAATACCCATACAGGAGCCGTGATACGAATCCACCAAGGGCGCCCCAGTTCTTCATGAATCAGGTCGCTGAATGTGGTGCTCTGATACACTTCACCATCAGAGAGGAAGTACTTGCGCCCATTCTCCCCCTTCTCAAGAGCCAGGAATATGGCCTGTACCACATCGGTGACATATACAAACGTAATGTCCTGACGCTGGTAGCCCACAGCGAAGTCGCTATGCTGCTTGATGCTCTTGGCCATGATGAAATAGTCCTTCTCTCTCGGACCATACACACCTGTTGGCCTTAATATAATATAAGGTAGGCGTGACCCTACCGAGTCGAGGTACTGCTCGGCAGCCAGTTTGCTGCGCCCGTAGGCAGTATTGGGTTGGGGTGTGTCGCTTTCACGAATCTCGTCGTAGGGCATCCTTTCTTTGATGGCACCAAAGACGCTGAGGCTGCTCACAAACACGAAACGCTTCAAAGGCATCTTCACCTCGAGCAGGGCTTCTGCCAAGTTCTTCGTACCTTCTGTGTTGATACGATGGAAATCTGCCTTGTTCAGACACTTTGTCACACCGGCTGCATGGACCACGTAGTCGAAGTCCTTGCCCTTCAGTTGTTCCACCAACTGCTCCTTCGAGTTGAGGTTCAGTTTGATGAAATGGATGCGCTCGTCCTGCAGGTATGCCTTCGAACTGCTCTTGCGCATGGCAGCCCACGTCTCGAAGCCCCGACGAAGGGCTTCCTCCACGATAAATGAGCCGATAAATCCGCTTGCACCAGTGATCAGTATTTTCATTTTACTTAATTTTGGGTGCAAAAGTACATATTTTTTTTGAAAACCGGCAAAGCTCCGCCGAAATTAACGTGTGTTGTTAATTCCGGGGGATACTTTCGGCAATGCTCTGCAGCACGTAATCGAGGATTTCGGGCGTATGGGTCTCGCTGATGAAGTTGCCTTCAAACTGCGACGGACTGACATAGATGCCCCGGCTCAGCATGTTGCGGAAGTAGCGGGCAAAACGGTCCTGATCACTACGTTTGGTATCCTGGAAGTTATGCACAGGACTATCGTTGAAAAATAGCGTGAACATCGAGCCGCAGCGGTTTAGTTGGATGCCCCTGCCGGCAATGATCTGTTCCAACTTGGTGATAAAGGCATCACTCTTGGCCTCCAGTTCTTCGTAGAAACCTGGGCGCGACAGTTGGGTGAGTGTCTCGATGCCTGCTGCCATCGCTACGGGGTTGCCACTCAGTGTGCCAGCCTGATACACGGGACCGTCGGGTGCCAAGACCTTCATGATGTCCTCGCGCCCGCCAAATGCGGCAGCAGGGAATCCGCCGCCAACGATCTTGCCCACTGTCGTCATGTCGGGTGTGATGCCAAAGCGTTGCTGGGCACCACCACGCGCCAGGCGGAAACCGGTAATCACCTCGTCGAAGATCAAGACTGCCCCATGTTTCTCGGTCACCTCACGGGTGGCTTTCAGAAATTCTTCGGTTGGTAACACCACACCCATGTTACAGGCAACTGGCTCCAAGATGAGTGCTGCTACCTGGTCGCCATGCTGGGCAAAGAACTGGCGCAGTGCATCCTCATCATTATAGGGTAGCACGACTGTGTATTTCACAAAACCATCAGGCACACCGGCAGACGATGCGTTAGAGATGGTGGCTACACCTGAACCTGCTGATACCAGAAGATGGTCGGCGTGTCCGTGATAGTTGCCCTCAAACTTCACCAGGATGTCACGCCCTGTGTAGCCACGCGCCACACGGATGGCCGACATCGTAGCCTCAGTGCCACTGTTCACAAAGCGCAGACGCTCCATCGAGGGGATGGCTTCGCGCACTTTCTCTGCCAAGGTTGTCTCTGCCAAGGTGGGAATGCCATAGCTGCTGCCACGATTCACGGCATCAATTGCTGCCTGACTGACACGTGCATTGTTATGCCCTAAGATAAACACTCCCCACGACATACAGAAGTCGATAATGCGGTTGTCGTCGATATCGGTGAAATAGGCACCTTTAGCCTCCTTTACGAAGATGGGGGTGGTGCCCACACTTTTCAGTGCTCTCACGGGACTGTTCACCCCACCAGGAATCACCTTCAGTGCCTGCTCAAATGCAGTTGCTGATAGTTTTCGTTCGTTTATCATTTTTCAATTTTTCTATTGTAATTACGCCCATCGCAGCATATACTCTTTAGCGTAATACGAAATGACATACTGTGCACCAGCTCGTTTGATGGCAATGAGGCTCTCAAACACCACGCGCTGTTCGTCGAGATAGCCCAACTTGGCAGCTGCCTTCAGCATAGAGTATTCACCACTCACTTGATAAGCCACCATCGGGATATTTGGGAATCGTTCCACACCGCGTGCTATCATGTCGAGATAAGGCATGGCAGGCTTCACCATTGTCCAGTCTGCGCCCTCTTCAATGTCGGCAGCGATCTCTTCCAGTCCCTGGTCGTGGGTACGGTAGTCCATCTGATAGGTCTTGCGGTCGCCGAAGGCAGGTGCTGAGTCGGCAGCATCGCGGAAAGGACCATAGAAGGCAGAGGCATACTTGGCTGAGTAGGCTAAGATCTTACACTTGTCGCGCAGGCCAGCCTCACGCAGACGCTTGTCGAGGGCTTCTATCTGTCCGTCCATCATCGCTGATGGCGCCACGAAATCGGCACCGGCTTTGGCGTGTACGTAAGCCATCTCTGCCAATAGAGGCAGGGTGGAGTCGTTCTCTACATCATGATCATGCAGCAGTCCGCAGTGTCCATGGCTGGTGTATTCGCACAGGCACACATCGGTGATGACACATACCTCAGGCTGAGCAGCCTTGATAGCCTTGACGGCGCGGCATACCAGGGCATCCTCTGCATAAGCCAGTGAGCCACGCTCATCTTTCAGATTGTCTTCGATAACACCGAAAAGCAGCACTTTGTCAATGCCAAGGGCATAGCATTCTTTTACATCCTCTACCAGTGTGTCGATAGAGAAGCGATAGATACCTGGCATGGTGCTGATCTCATCACGCACACCCTCTCCCTCTACGACGAAGTAAGGGTAAATAAAATCTTTCACGTTGACGGCAACATCGGCATACTTGTCGCGTGTGGCCTGATCCTTGCGGAATTCTCTGAATCGTTTCATAACTGTTGTTGTTTTATAATTGTTTGTAAATATTGCTCTGTAACGGGACCTCGCGTCACCAGTTCCTTACCGGAAGGCACACTACCATACAGACGTATGAAATTGTCGATGGTTGACGGCGATGTAAACACGATACGTGCTATCTCGTCGAGGTTCACTTTCTGTGGATGCTGAGGCATACGGTTGATATAGACTGTGATACAATCCACCTCAAACCCCAATGTCTTAAGTCCGTCAGGGATGATCGGCAGCGCCAGGTTGGAACGGGGGATCAGCACGCGACCACGTGGCTGGCGACTGAACCAGTCGATGACACCATAGCTGTTGTCATGCTCTACCTGTTCAATCTCTTTCACCCCTATCTGTCGCAGGGCCTCTGTTGTGGCACTTCCTATAGAGACGGTCTTTCTCGCCTTAGCCAACAGTGCTCCCACGTAAGTTGCCGCATATCGTGAGGTATAGAGCACATAGTCGTAGCTGTCAACCTTGTCGGCAGCGCGGCGCAGGGCTGTGTCGTCATCCACAGGCGTGATTTCAATCAGCGGGGTGTGGATATAGCTGGCATCAGGTGCCGTCAGTCCTGTATAAAGCGTTTTCATAAAATACTCTCTTTTGAGAAGATGGCTTTCAGGTCCTCCCGCCCCTTCAGTGCAGTGATAGCCAGACGGCCTTGCATGGGGTGGGTTGTAAAGGGCAGAATCTCCGTGATTTCATGCTCCATACTCAGTCGCTTCAAGGCGCAGGTGGCCACGATGGCGGCATCCACCTTTCCACTGCGCACCTGTTCCACACGGTCTTCGATACAGCCGCGGATACCAACGATCTTCAGGTCGGGGCGCACCTGTAAGAGCTCAGCCCTACGCAGTGGTGAACTGGTGCCTATAGTACTACCTTCAGGCAGTTCCGCCAGTGGGATATGGTTACGGCTTACCAGCGAGTCGGTCTTGTCGAAGGCCTCATATAAGGCAATCACTTCCAGTTCAGGATGCAGCTTCTCTGGCAGATCCTTGGCTGAGTGTATGGCGATGTCGGCTTTTCCTGTCAGTAGGGCTAAGTCGAGTTCCCGCGTAAACATATCATCAGGGGCTTCACCATTCAGCAGTGAGATTTTCTTGTGCTTGTCACCATACGATAGTCGGGTAATCAATCGGTAGGGTGTGTCGGGGAAACGGCCGAACACCTCTTTGACCTGAAGCTGCGACAGTCTGCTGCTGCGCGCTGTGACACGGATGGCTTTCTTGTAACGCTTGCGGCGTTCCAACGTCTCATGCAGTTCTGCGATGGCTTCCTCTATCATCTGTTCTGCCTTCTGCACCTCATCCTCGCGTACTGATATGTTCTCTTTTACCTTCAATTCCACGTCGTGCAGATTATAGAGCTTAACATGTGGCATATCGGCTACGGCAGGGTCGATGTCGCGAGGGAATGCTAAGTCGATGGCCAACAAGGGTCGCCCTGGAGCCAGATCTTTGGGATGGATGATTGCATCGGGTGCCGAAGTGGCGCTGATCAGAATATCGGTGTCTTTCAGGAAGTTATGCTTGTCCTCCAACCGGAAAATGTCAATGCTGAAAGGTTTCGCCATACGTCGTGCCTTCTCTTCAGTGCGGTTGGCAAGGAATACCAGTCTGGCTTTCTTGTTCTGTAAGAACTTGATGATCTCCTCGGTCAGTTTGTTGACACCGATGATGGTGATACGTGCATTCTGCAGGTTCACCTGTTCCTGTTCGATGATCTCGATGGCAGCCAGGGAGTGACTCACTGCTCCGTGACTGATCTGCGTCTCGGTGCGGACCCGTTTACCCACCTGCAGGGCGCTTTCGAATAACTTATGCAGACCAGTGGGCAGTTTCTGTGTTTTCTGGGCCGTGAGATATGCCTCTTTTACCTGTCCTTGTACGGCGCGTTCACCAACGATGGCGGATTCCAGACCGCAAACCACTCTGAACAGATGACGCGCCACCTCGTCGGGCACGTCGCCGTCGCCATAGTACAGCTCCATGCGGTTGCAGGTCTGTAGGAACACCTGCGGTCCCACTTCCTCTATTTGCAGCTGTCTGAAGTATTCCTCGCGTTCTGCCAGCGATGCCTGTTGATGATTGATAGACTTATATTGTATCATTTCCAATTTGTGTTTTTGATCCAGTCAACAAAGAATTGCACATTCTCTAACGGGGTGTCAGCCAATACACCGTGCCCTAGGTTCACTATCCAGTTGGGATATTTGTGGAAGAAAGGCTTGTATGATTCCAGGGTGTGGGCGATCTCTTCCTGTGGCGCAAAGAGCAGGTGTGGGTCGAAGTTACCCTGCAGGCCCACTTCCGGATGCACGATCTGTCGGGCTTCTATGAGAGAGGTCTGCCAGTCGATGCTGACAAAGTCGCATACATCAGGAGTGATGAGCCTCAGTCCGCTACCAAGTCCCTTGGGGAAGAAGATCAGTGGAATACCCATAGAGCGGACGGCGTCGGTGATACGGCACACAGCCGGAAGGAATAGTTCTTCATAGGCATCAGCCGGCAACAGACTGGCATGACTCTCAAACAGTTGAAAGGCATCAATGCCATGCTCAATCTGTTTGGTGACATAGTCGATAGAGAACTCTGTGACGGCATCAACCAGTCTCATGGTCTCCTCCCGTCGCTCATAGAAGAATTTCTTGGCTTCGGGGAAGGTTGATTTCGTACTGATGCCTTGAAGCATATAACAGAGGATGGTGAGTGGACCACCGCAGAAACCAATCAGCGGCACATGACTCTGCTCTACCACCAGGTCGATGGCGCGATACACATTGTCCAGACGTTCGGGCTGTATGCTCAGATGTTTCAGTGGTTGCTGATAGCTGGCTAAGGGATGGGCAAACCGAGGCCCCTTTTCTGTCCATTCAATATCCATTCCCATCGCCATCGGGATGGTGAGGATATCAGTGAACAGAATGGCGGTATCTACGCCTAAGTCTTCTACCGGCAGCAACGTCACCTTTGCCGCCAATTCAGGTGTAGCTATCAGTTCTGCGAAGGAATACTGTTTCCTCATTTCCTGGTAACGGGGCAGTATGCGTCCAGCCTGTCGCATCAGCCAGATGGGCGGACGCTCACACTCTTTGCCGAATAGTGTCTTTAGAAATATACTGTCCATAGGTGTTATAGTGTATTGGCAATATCTGTGGCCTGTTTGATACGGTGTGCCATACCGATACCGTCGCGCAGGTTCCCGGCAATGGTCAGACCTTTGTATTTGGTTTGAAGTTGTTCAACAGTCCCAAAGCGCTCACCGGAACTCAACTCATATTGAGGTATGGCGTGGCGGTGACGGAAGATGCGGATGAGGTCGGGCTTGGCGTGAACAGGAAATTTCAGCATCGTGTGGAAATATTCCTCAACGAGGGCTGTCAGTTCGTCGTCTGTCTTGTCCACCAGCTCTGCATGGTTGACACCTCCGATGAAATAGGTGAACAAGGCTCCACCTTCAGGTGCACGTCCACTGAAACAGGCCGATGGGAAGAGAATGCCTAATACTTGTTTGTTCTCGCATCCGGGTACCAAGCCACCGAAGGCTTGATAGTCGCCACCAAGTGCATCCTTCACACCAACGCTCACCTCTACGACGGGGGCATATTTTAGGTTGTTCACCTGGCGCATGGTGTCGTCGTCGATGAATGGCAGGACTTTTGGAAGGGCGTATGCGCCACAGGTGGTCACCACCTGATGACAGTCAATCTGCTTGTCTTCACCTTTCTTGTTGAGATAAGAGACCAGCCAACCGTCATCCGTAGGGATTGCATGGACCTGCTGTGCTCCTAATACCAGTCGCTCACTACCCAGATAGTCGGCCATAGTGTGGGTGATCTGACTGAGGCCGCCAACAGCAGAGAAAACCTTTTTTGTGGCTAATCGGTCACGATCGGTCTTGGGTTCTTTGGCCTTGGCGATGGCACCGCGTATAAAACTGCCATAGTCCTGTTCAAGGTGATAGAGTTTTGGCAGGGCATAACGGGTCACCAGCTTGTCGGGATTGCCGGCATAGACACCCGAAAGGAACGGGTTGACAGCGTAATCGACGAACGACCGTCCTAAACGGCGACGAGCCAGTGAACCTACCGACTCATTGGGATCGTCACCTTTCTTGCGCCATGGTTCACCAAGAATGCGCAGTTTGTCGCTGAAAGTAAACAAGGGGGTGGTGATGGCACTCACAGGTCCTGACGGAAGCTCGTGGAAACGGTTACCCTTCCAGATCAGTCTGCGTTTCGAGGCATCGGGAGCGGTCTCCAGCCGGCACTTGCCGTTAGATATTTTTTCAAGGTCGGCCATCAGCTCGGCCACCTCTGGATATGATATGGTTCCTGTGTTGGGGCCGCTTTCGAACACGAAGTCTCCTTCTGTATGTGTCTGAATCTGTCCGCCGGGCACGTCCATTCGTTCCACCACCATCACCTGGCGCCCCTTACGGGCGAGTTGGTAGGCGGTAGTCAGGCCTGTCAGTCCGGCTCCAATAACCACAATGTCTGTTTTCATCTTATATTGGTTTAGAAAATGATTTTGAAGTATGCTGCATCAATGGGTCGAGTAGGGCTGCTACATTACGCACAAAAGGTGAACTTTGGTGCACCATGCGAATACTATTTCCATTGATTGTGATGATACCGTCGGCCTGCATCTCCTGCAATCGGGTTGTGTCGAAGTTTACGGCTGCCTGTTGCTCGTCGGTCAGTGTCACTTGATAGTTGCACATCAGGGTGTCTATGACCTCACGTACCAGCTGCTCCTTACGACTAAGGGCATACCCTTTTTTGATAGGGAGATGGCCGTTGCCTACCGTCTCCATATATGCTGGGATGTCCTTTGTGTTCTGGGCATAGGCTGTATCCAACTGACTGATACCTGTTACGCCCAGTGCATAAACCTGTCCAGTGGTTCTTCGTGTGCAGTAACCCTGAAAGTTACGGTGCAGCTGTCCGTACTGTAGTGCCGTATAAAGCTCGTCGTCGGGTCTTACAAAGTGATCCATGCCCACGCGAACGTAACCGGCTTCCGAGAGCAATTGGGCAGCTTCGTCGAACATCCGCTCCTTCTCATCTTTTGAGGGCAGACCAGCCTTCTCCAGGATCAGCTGCTGTTTCTTCAACCAGGGTACGTGGGCGTAGCTGAACATCACCAGACGTTCGGGCATGAGAGAGATGGCCTTCTCTATCGACCGACAGAAACTGTTTGCCGTTTGGTGGGGCAACCCATACAGGAAGTCAAGGTTGATGTTGGCCCCGCCATCACGCAGTACGGCAAAAATGTCCTCCAAACACTCCTGTGATGGACGGCGGTTCACGATTTTGAGCACCTCATCATTAAAATCTTGAATTCCGATACTGAAACGTGAGAAGCCCGCTCGGACCAATCCTTTCCAGTCTTCAAGAGAGAGGTAGCCAGGGTGGCACTCTATGGCGACCTCTGGTTTCTCAATCTTTGGAAAGCTATATAGGATATGTTGGTTGAGCGATTGGATGATAGCGGGTTTTAGTATTGACGGACTACCGCCCCCATAATGGATCTGTGAAATCTGCCTCTCACGGTCGAGCAGTGGCAACAGTAGGTCAATCTCCTGATGCAGTGCCTTGACATATGCCTCTACCACTGTTGCAGACTGCATGGCATACGAGTTGCATGCGCAGTAATGACACAGATGACGACAGAAGGGGATATGCAGATAGAACGACAGATGTCGGTCCGTGGACGTATTTGAAGCTAAAACGGCTGTACGATAGTCTTTCTCAGAGAAATCTCTGAAGAAATTGGCTGGTGGGTAACTCGTATATCGAGGTACGGGTACATTATATTTATCTACAAAACTTTGTTGCATCATATATGTTTAGCTTTTATGTTCTGGGTGCAAAGTTACTGCGTTTTTAGAGCTCCTGCAATCCCCATTTATATGGATTTTTACCTAAAATCACTTAAAACAACTGTATTTATTGTTGCAATCTGTTGAATTATTACTACCTTTGTGCACCGAAAGAAGTAAATATTTACGAAAAATGTATTTTACAGGTATTATCATAGCAATCAGCACATTTCTGACCATAGGTATCTGGCACCCGATAGTCATCAAGACGGAATACTATTGGGGGACACGCCCTTGGGTTATCTATCTGTTGATCGGACTGGCATCCTTGGTGGCAGCACTATTCATAGAGAACACCATCATATCTGCTGTTGTGGGTGTGTTTGGTGCTTCTGCGCTGTGGGGGATTGGTGAACTCTTCCAACAGAAGAAACGCGTAGAAAAAGGTTGGTTTCCCAAGAATCCGAAGCGCCGCTATTAATTTTTTTACTTTTCTCTATCTACTTTTCGGTTTTTTTTGTATCTTTGCCCCAAAGAAACCATAATAATGAAGTCTATGGGAAAGAAGAAAGGTGGAAAACGATTGGGAAAGAAGCAGGTCAGCGAACTGCTACAGAACCTCTTCCAGCACAATCCGAACGAGACATTCACGTTCAAGCAGATTTTCAAGGCGCTTAAGCTTGATACGCATCCGCTGAAGATGCTCGCCATCGACACGATGGAAGAGATGGCGTGGGACGATTTCCTCTCGAAGGTCAGCGACAACAGTTATCGCCTGAATCTGAAGACACAGGTGCAGGAGGGTGTGTTCCGTCGCAAGGCCAACGGCCGCAACTCGTTCCTGCCTGATGATGGTGGTACGCCAGTCTTCGTAGCAGAGCGCAACTCGATGTCTGCGTTGGATGGTGACCGTGTGAAGGTGTCATATATGGCCCGTCGCGATAAGCATATCAAGGAGGCCATGGTCATCGAGATTGTCAAACGCGCCCACGACCAGATTGTGGGTAGGCTCCGTGTGGAGAAAGACTGGGCTTTCCTCGTGCCTTCCGACAGTACCTTCGTGCACGACATCATCATCCCGAAGCGCAAACTGAAGGGTGGTAAGACGGACGATAAGGCGGTAGTAAAGGTGGTGCAGTGGCCTGATGCCGAACATAAGAACATCATCGGTTCGGTGGTGGATATCCTCGGAAAGACGGGTGACAACAATGCCGAGATGCACGCCATCCTCGCCCAGTACAACCTGCCGTATAAGTATCCTAAGAACGTGGAGGAGGCCGCCGAGAAGATTGATGCCACCATCACCCCACAAGAAATTGCCCGTCGTGAGGACTTCCGCGATGTCTTTACCTGTACCATCGACCCCAAGGATGCTAAGGATTTCGATGATGCCCTCTCCATTCGCAAACTCGACAATGGGCTCTGGGAAGTTGGTGTCCATATCGCCGACGTCAGCCATTACGTGAAAGAAGGCTCTACCATCGACAAGGAAGGCTACAACCGTGCCACGAGCATCTACCTCGTCGATCGCACTATCCCCATGCTCCCCGAGCGCCTCTGCAACTTCATCTGTTCGCTCCGTCCCGATGAGGAGAAACTCTGTTACAGCGTGATCTTCGAGATGGATGATGAGGCCAACGTGAAGAAGTGGCACCTCGCCCATACCGTCATCAAGAGCAACCGTCGCTATGCCTACGAGGAGGTGCAGCAGATCCTCGAGGACAATGGCGTGAAGGATGGCACCGGTGAGCCTGCTCCTGCCGCTACGAAGAAGAATCCCTATAAGGGTGAGAATGCCACCGAGCTTATCATCCTCGACGCCCTCGCCAAAAAACTTCGTGCGGCCCGTTTCAAGAATGGCTCCGTGAAGTTCGACCGTGAGGAACTCCACTTCGACATCGACGAGACCGGCAAACCCACAAAGGCCTACTTCAAGGTGTCAAAGGATGCCAACAAACTCATCGAGGAGTTCATGCTGCTCGCCAATAAGACGGTCGCCGAGTCCGTCGGCCGTGTGAAAAAGGGTCAGAAAGCCAAGACGCTGCCCTATCGTATCCACGACCAGCCGGATCCCCAGAAACTTGAGAACCTGCGCCAGTTCGTGGCGAAGTTCGGCTATAAGGTGAAGACCAGTGGTACCAAGGGTGCCATCATCAAATCCCTCAATGCCCTGATGTCAGATGCAGAGGGCACGCGCGAGCAGAACGCCATCGAGACCGTCGCCCTGCGCGCGATGATGAAGGCGAAGTACAGTGTTCATAACATCGGGCACTACGGCCTCGCCTTCGACTACTACACCCACTTCACCTCGCCCATCCGCCGTTATCCCGATATGATGGTCCACCGTCTGCTGACGAAATACCAGGATGGTGCCCGTTCCGCAAACAAGGAAAAGTACGAGGAGTATTGCGAGCACTGCTCCGACATGGAACAGGTCTCGCAGAATGCCGAGCGCGACTCCATCAAGTACAAGATGGTGGAGTTCATGGCCGACAAGATCGGCAATACCTACGACGCCCATATCTCCGGCCTCACCTCCTACGGCATCTATGCCCAGATCGACGAGACCCACTGTGAGGGCATGATCCCCATCCGCGACCTCGGCGACGACTACTACGACTTCGACGAGAAGAACTTCGTCATCGTGGGCCGCCGTCATCACACGAAGTATCAGCTTGGCGATCCCATCCGCATTCAGGTGGCCCGTGCCAACCTCGAGCGCAAACAGCTCGATTTCACCCTCGCCGAGTGATTAACCACTACAAGAGGACTGACAGATGTTCGGACAAATACCTCACGAGATTATCCTGCTGTTCATGCTCTATGCAGGAGCGGCGATGATGGATGCCATCGCATGCGTGTATCTGCTGCTGCGCCGGGGTAACGCCTTTGCCTCCGACGTGACGCCGCCGCTGCGACTGCGCCGCTGGACGGCCGCTTTCTTCGCCGTCTTGGCCTTGGGCCATGTGTGGTATCTGCCGGCCGCCTTACTCACTTCGAGCGAAGATATTAACCTGTGGATGCTGATAGGCGGACTGCTCGACTGTTTGTTGGCCTTTCCCTTGGGGATCGTCATATTGCTCTGCATGCTGCAAGACCGCCGCCGACCATTGTGGCCTGTCTGGGTGATGGTATCGCCGCTCGTCGTAGGAATGGCGGTGTCCATTGCCAAGTGTAGCTATGCCCTTGTTCCAGTGCTGAATATCTATTTCCTGCTGTTGGGTATCGGTTTAGTCGTCTATATGGTGCGTGCCGTCAGACAGTACGGACGCTGGCTGCGCGACAACTATGCCGATCTGGAGCACAAGGAGGTGTGGCAAAGTTTCCTGGTGCTGGCCGTTATCCTGCTGGTGTTCGGCATCTACGTGAGCGGTTCTGATAGCCTGACCTACGAATTCATCATCCAGGTGTGTGGCATCGTGCTGGTATGCTACCTTCTGTGGCGCGTGGAAACATTAAGCGACCTGAGTCAGTCAGTGGAACAGACTGCCTGGAGCTTGGCCCAGGAGCCTGTCCCCATGACTGCCGTCCCCATGACTGCCGAGACGACCACGCCCGATGACATCGGCCCCCTGCTACAGCAGTATTGCGTAGACACGAAACTCTACCTGCAGCACGACCTGACCGTCGCCCAACTGGCCCAGACTATTGGCACCAACCGCACCTATCTCGGCCAGTATTTCGCGCGTCAGGACACCACTTACAATGCCTATATCAACAATCTGCGCATCAATCATTTCATCAGTCTCTATCGCGAGGCTGTCGCTGCCCAACGTCCATTCTCAGCCAAGAATCTGGCCAACGACAGCGGTTACCGGAGCTACAGCACCTTCAGCCTTGCCTTCAAGCAGCGCATGGGCCAGTCCGTCACAGCGTGGATGCAGCAATCAGCAGAGTAATCAATAAAACTATAAATATTATAATTTAGCAACGTAAAACTATGTCATATCTAAGTCTGTTTCTTATTGTAATATTGGGTATAGGCCTGCTGATCCTTGGCGTTATCCTTTACCGTACCTCCCGAAAGTTGGAGCAACTCCGTAAGGAGAATGCCGAAAAGGAATGTTTCAGTACGGATTTGCGTATGGCCAGTCAGATACAGCTGAGTATGATGCCTATTGGTCACATGATCCAGAACAACGTAGAACTCTTCGGTACGCTGCTACCTGCCCGTATGATGGGTGGCGACCTGTTCGACCACTATATCCGCGACGAGAAACTCTACTTCTGCATCGGTGACGTCTGTGGTAAGGGTGCTCCCGCCGCCATGTTCATGGCCTATGCCCACTCTATGTTGTGGGGATTTACGCGCCATGAGAGCAATCCTGCCCGCATCGTGCATTCCCTCAACCAGGTTGCCAGTTATAATAATGAGTCTTGCACGTTCCTCACCCTCTTTTATGGTGTGCTCGACCTGCCGACAGGCCGTCTGCACTACTGTAATGCAGGTCACAATCTGCCTTATATATTAAGTGATAAACTCATAAAGCTTGATTGTGATTCAAACATGCCAATCGGCCCGTCCGAAGACACAGAATACAGTCTGCAGACCACAACGCTGAGTCCTGGAAGCACCATTTTCCTCTATACCGACGGTCTGACTGAGGCTAATAACACAGAAGAACTGGAATTTGGTAAAGAACGTACGGAAAATGTGCTGAGAGACTGCTTAGAGCGGCAGCTGAATCCTGAGGAGATCGTAAACACCGTCACAGAAGCGGTACATCAGTTTACGAAGGGTGCCGAACAAAGCGATGACCTGACAATGCTGGCTGTGCGCTACACGCCCAAGATCTTTGAAAGCAAACTTACAGAGACGATCACGCTGAAGAACAATGTGAGTGAAGTGACGAGATTAGGCAGTTTCCAGGACTCGGTATATGCAAAGATGAATATCGAGGAATCTCTGGCCAGAAGACTCCGATTAGCCGTTGAAGAGGCGGTGGTAAATGTCATTGAGCACGCCTACTCAGCAAGTAGAGTCGGCAATATCGAAGTGAAGATGATGACCGACGGTCAGCTGCTGAAAGTGCAGATTATCGACTCAGGTGTTGCTTTTGATCCTACGACAGTAGCGAGAGCCGACACCACCCTGTCAGCCAAAGAACGGCAGTTTGGCGGATTGGGACTGCTCTTGGTGCGTGAACTCATGGATTCCATCAATTACGAACGCATTGACGACCAGAATATTCTTACCTTGAGTAAAAAAATAGTTTAATAAGGAGTGCTTATTTAACCGTTTGACTTTCAAAATACGCAAAAAATGTTTCAAAATTAACAAAAAATGCTCGTCGGAGCACTTTTTGTAGATGATATTGCGATAATTTGTTTATCTTTGCAAAACCAAGTAACTAACTATCTAAAGATGATAAGATTTAAAAAGAAAGCCAAAGTTTTTGATGTTGTCATTACTGCTGTGGCAGGAATGGTTTCGGTAGGCATCATGTTTTATGCGATTGGCCATTTTGGAATTCGAGAGGCGTGGCCTGAACTAATCCTCAACATATTTTATGTGGCCTGTCTGTTGATGATTTGGATGTACTTTTTCAACTACCGCCGCATCACCACGCAGCAGTTCAACTACTGGTGTACGGTGCTCGTGGGCATAACAATCCTGTTGCGCGACATCCTCTTTGTGCCTCCGTTGGCTTTTTACTCACTCCACCTGACGTGTCTCACGCTCTCGGTGCTACTCCTCCTCATGCTCACTTTTTTCTATGCGCGTAAGGATTGGAAGAGCTACTCCAAGAGCAACCTCTGGATGATCTTCGTCGTCGATTGCCTCATCGCCCTGCTCTACAACATCGACATCTATCTGGAGCCTATCAACGAATACACCGACTATATGCTCACCGAGATCTGGATACGACCCACCATCACCTACGGACTGGTGGCCTGTTTCGTTACTGAGGTAGAAAAAGCAAAAAAAACCAAGTAAAATAGATGAATACTAAGACATGGGTGCTCGCCGCCACCCTCATTTGCGGCACAAGCGTGCTGACATCGTGTGTATCGAACGATGACAACCCCGTATCCTCCAAGCAACGGGGGATGGAAGAGAGTCTCATCGGCTTGTGGTACGAGGATTTTGAATATAAGGACGTGACCGAGGACGGCAAGCCGTTTAACCGCGCCTTGATTGCAGTGGAGGCCAAAGCCGACCACACGGGCTACGTGGCGCTGGCTGTGTTTGACGACACATTCAACGAGCCGCTCCAGATTTACGGTGGTCCGAAGGATGCACCGTTCACATGGCAGGTGACAGCCGATGGGCATGTCATCCTGACTGATCCGAACACAGGCGCATCCATCAGTTCGGCCCGTACACGCGGAGACGGCGGTCACAACGACTTTGTCGATGTTGGTCAGATAGAGATGAATTATGCGTCGGGTCGTGTCGACTTCAGCAATGCATCCCATAAAGGATCGCTTACCAAGACTAAAAGTGGTAATAACGGTTTGATTCAGGACTGGATGGCGAAATCGACCCTCCCTCGGGCCTGCATCACCGACAGCATTCCGGTGGAGCTTTTCCCCGACTATATGAACTACGTGTTCAACTACCCCTCGGTTGATCCCTTCGGCCGTCCCTGCACACTCAGCGGTACCATCACGGTTGACAAATCGATGATCAAGGACAATAAGCCCTTCTACGGCATCCTGCTCTACAACCATTTCACGATCTACGCTACCACGCAGGCTCCTTCGCGTGGAGCCGTCGAGTTCCCCACGGGGGCTGCCCTCACCCACTTCATCGTCGTAGCACCCGACTACTATGGCTTCGGCATCACAGAGAAAGAGCCGCAGGCCTATTGTATCTCACGAGCCAACGGACGAGCCTCGCTCGATGCCTACCTTGCTGCCAAGCGGATGATAGAAGACCTGAAAGTGAAGAAAGGCAACGACTTTGTCATCGCAGGCTACTCGGAGGGCGGACAGACCACGATGGGCGTGTTGCGCGAGATATCGGAACGCCATCCTGAGATCAAGGTGAAACGGGCTTTCGCCGGCGACGGTCCCTACGACATCAACTCGATGTATGACGCCATCACCAAAGGCGACACCGAGATGCCCAGCACCGTCTGCAACGTGCTCTGGGCCTACAACCACTTCTTCCGTCTGGGTTATGGCATCCACGACTATCTGAAGGACCCCGTGGCCAAGAACTTCGATGAGTGGTTCCTCAGCAAGCAGTACAAGCGCAAGGCCCTCGACGAGGAACTGATTAAGACCAAAAAGACGAGCGACCTCTGCACAGCGGCCGTCCTCGACATCAACAGTTCCCTGTCGCGCAAGTTCAAGGACGCCTTCAGCCAGGATGCCCTCACCAGCGGCTGGACACCCCGCAAAGACTTCGACGTGATGCTCTTCCACGATACGAAAGACGACGTCGTGCCGGTAGAGAACTTCTATGCCATGCGAAAGTTTCTCAAGGAGAAAGGCATCAAGACAGAGGAGTTCGTTGGTGAGTACAGCTCCGAAACGATCAAGGAACTCGGTGTCACCAACCATGAGACATCGGCCCTTACCTTCTTCCTCAGGATTATCGAGTGGATGACAGCGAACTATTAATATTATCAAATCATAGTAAGATGAACAAAAAACAATCATTAAAGCAGATCGTCGTGATCTGCATGGTGGCCGCTTTAGGTTCATGTAACCTGGACATGCCAAAAGAAAAGAACACCTCGTTCAAGACGCTGACCGTCAAGAAGCAGGACATCACCGTACCTGTGAAGTATAGCGCCAAGATGAAGGGCCGTACTGACGTGCTGATCAGTCCTCAGGTGAGTGGACAGTTGACAAGGATCGCCGTCAGCGAAGGTCAACAGGTGACGAAAGGCACCGTACTCTTTGTCATCGACCCCCGCAACGCCCAGTTGGACCTGGAGGCTGCCGAAGCCAGCTTAGAGGCCTCTCTGGCTGCCGAGAGTTCGGCAAAGCTGGAGTATGAATCGACCAAGAATTTGTTTGAGAAGAACATCGTGAGCCAGTATGCACTCTCTGACGCAGAGAACGCCTATAAGCATGCGATGGCATCGGTGAAGCAGGCCCGTGCCACAGCGAACCGCGCCAGGGTAACGCTTGGATTCTGTACCATCACGGCTCCTGTGACTGGCATCATCGGTGAAATTCCTGTCCGCACTGGTGAACAGGTATCGCCAGGAATGGTGCTGACGATTGTGAGTGGTAATACCAATATGGACGCAGAGTTCTCAGTGACTGAAGCACTTGTTGAGCAAATGGTGCAATATGGCATGTCAACAGCCGACGTAGAAAAGTACATCGCCAGCCTGCCTGAAGTGACATTCGTGATGAAAAACGGTACGGAGTATCCCCACAAAGGTCGTATCACCAGCGTAACGGGTGTAGTCAATGCTACGACAGGTTCGCTCTCTTGTAAGGCTTCGTTCCCCAACCCCGACGGTCATCTGTACTCCGGCATTCAGGGTACGATCGTTCTGCCTTATTCTGAGAAGGACGTGATTGTGATTCCTCAGAATGCTGTGGTGCGTCTGCAGGATAAGTCACTGGTATATAAGGTACAGGCCGACAGCACAGCTACCGCCATTGACGTGACGGTAGAGGACGTCGGCAATGGTCAGGACTGCATCGTGACGAGTGGTTTGAATATAGGCGACCAGATTGTGACCACTGGTGCCAATAACGTCAAGGAGGGGCAGAAGGTGCTTTTCCCAGATTCAGAGAAATGAATTAAGAATTAAGAGTTGAATACCTCTAGATTCTAAAATCTAAATTCTAAATTTCTGAAGAATGAAGAACAATATATTCATCAACAAAATTGTGATGGCATGTGCCATCTCGATTGTCATTGCGCTGGTGGGTTACATCTCGATGAGCACACTGGCCGTTGAGCAGTATCCTGACATCGCACCACCTACGGTGCTTGTCTCTACCAGCTATGACGGTGCTGACGAGAACACCGTAATGAAGTCGGTCATCCAGCCGCTCGAAGAGGCTATCAATGGTGTGAACGATATGACCTACATGACTTCAAAGGCCTCGTCAAACGGTTACGTAAGTATCAATGTCTATTTCAAGCAGGGTACCGATGCCGACATGGCGGCAGTAAACGTGCAGAACCGCGTGACCCGTGCTATGGCTCTGCTGCCTGCCGAAGTGAACAAGGTAGGTGTGACGGTGCAGAAACAGCAGAGTAACATCCTGCAGATTTTTGCTGTCAGAAGCGTTGACGGCAAATACGACGAGGACTTCATCTCAAACTACGTGGATATTAATATCAAGCCACGTCTGATGCGAATCACCGGCGTGGGTAACGTACAGAGCCTTGGTAATACCTATGCTTTGCGTATCTGGATGAAGCCCGACGTGATGGCACAATACAATCTGGAACCGAACGACATCTTCGCGGCCATCAACAGACAGAGTTTCGTCTCAGGTACAGGTTCCTTAGGCGAGCAGTCGAAGAACGCCTATCAGTTCTCCATGCGCTACAAGGGTACGCTGAAGAGCGTTGAGGAGTTTGAGGCCATCGTGCTCAAGACCGACGACGGTGGACACGTACTTCGTCTGGGTGATGTGGCAGAGGTGAAAATTGGTGCCATGAGTTACAACTACACGTCGAATATCATGGACTCACCAGGTGCACTCTTCATGGTGTTCCAGGCACCAGGTGCCAATGCCACAGAGGTGAACGCCCGCATCAACAAGACATGTGAGGAGATGAAGGCGTCGATGCCTGCTGGTCTGGAATTCGTGACGATGCTGACCAGCGACGACTTCCTGTTTGCCGCTATCCACAATGTGGTCGAAACGCTCATCATCGCCATCATCCTCGTGGTGCTTGTGGTGTTCTTCTTCTTGCAGAACATCAAGGCCACGATCATTCCGAGTATATCTATCATTGTATCGCTGTTAGGTACATTTGCCATCGTCTCGTTGGCAGGTTTCTCGCTCAACATCCTGACGCTGTTTGCCTTGGTGCTCGCCATTGGTACAGTGGTCGATGATGCCATTGTGGTGGTCGAGGCCGTAATGGCCAAGATGGAGGGCGGTATCAGCGATGCCCGCGAGGCCACCCGCCAGGCCATGAGTGAGGTGTCGGTGGCTGTTATCTCGTGTACATTGGTATTTATGGCAGTGTTTATTCCTGTGACATTCATGCCAGGTACCTCAGGCACTTTCTTCACCCAGTTTGGTGTGACGATTGCCTCGTCCGTCGGTCTGTCGTGCGTCTCAGCCCTGACGCTCTGTCCGGCGCTCTGTGCTGTCATGATGAAGGTGACGGAAGGTAAGAAAGAGGGCAAGAGTCTGACCTATTACACCAAGAAGGCTTACGAGGCGAGCTACAATGCCATCTACAACAAATACAGCCGGAGCGTGCAGAAGTTCATCAAGCGCCCCGCATTGGCATGGACCCTACTGGCCATTGCTGCCGTACTTCTCATATTCTTCATGAAAAACCTGCCGTCGGGTCTTGTGCCCCAGGAGGACCAGGGAGTGTTCCTGGCTGAGATACGTGCCCCGGAAGGTACCACGCTGCAGCAGACTCGTGAGATTGTGAAACAGGTGGAGGATAAAGTGAAGCAGATTCCTGAGATGGAGAGTTTTGCTGTAGCCGTTGGTTATGGTATGTTATCAGGTGAGGGCTCCAACTTTGCCACGCTCATCGTCCGTCTGCAGAACTGGGATGATCGTCCGGGCATGAACCACCTGATCGACCTTGTCCTCGGACGCTTCTACTATGATTGTATGGAAATCAAGGACGTACAGGTACTTCCTTTCCAGATGCCACAGATCCCTGGCTATGGTTCCAACAACGGTGTGAGCCTTGTGGTCGAGGATCCTACCGATGGCAACCTGTCGGAGTTTGCCATGCAGACAGAGAAGTTCCTGAACAAGCTGGAGCAACGACCTGAAATCGGTTCTGCCATGTCGTCCTACTCTGAGCGTTATCCGAAATACGAAGTCGAGGTCGATGCAGCCCAGTGCGACCGTGCCGGTGTATCTCCGGCAGAAGTGCTCAATACACTCGGTTCCTTCTGCGGCGGTGCATACGTCGGCAACTTCAACCAGTTCGGTAAGGTCTATCGTATCATGGCCAGTGCCGCACCAGAGTATCGTCTCGATCCTTCGTCATTGAACAACATTTTCGTGAAGGTGGGTGACGGCAAGATGGCTCCTATCTCTGAGTTCGTCAGTCTGAAGCGCGTGGTCGGTCCTTCGAGCATTGAGCATTTCAACCTCTTCCAGAGTATCACCTGTTTCGTGACGGCAGGTAGTGGCTATAACGAGGGCGACGCCCACAAGGCCATCGCCGAGGTGTTCCAGGAGGAGATGCCCAGTACGGCTACCTATGAGTACAGCGGCATGTCACGTGAGTTGGAAGAGGCCGCAGGTTCCAACACCACAGGTCTGATCTATGTCATCTGTGTGATTCTGATCTACCTCATTCTGGGTTCTCTCTACAACTCCTGGTTTACGCCGTTGGCTGTGCTCTTCAGCGTACCTTTCGGACTGATGGGTGCCTTTGTGTTCGCCTATTTCGGCAATCTGCTGCAACTGCCTGGCATGGACAACAATATCTATCTGCAAACGGGTGTCATCATGCTGATCGGACTGCTTGCCAAGACGGCCATCCTGATTACGGAGTTTGCCTCAGAGCGCCGTGCGCAGGGTATGACCATCGTCGATGCAGCCTTCGAGGCTTGTAAGGAGCGTCTGCGCCCCATCCTGATGACCGTGGCCACGATGATTATCGGTATGATACCGCTCGTCATCGAAGGTGGTGCCGGTGCCAATGGTAACCGTGCCCTGGCCCTCGGCGTCATCGGTGGTATGGGTATCGGCACGCTGGCCCTCCTGTTCGTCGTACCCGCCTTCTTCATCGTGTTCCAGAATCTGCATGAGAAGTTTATGGGCAAAAACGCAGTAGAAGTGAAAAGTGTAGAAGTTAAAACTGAGGAATAAATCATGAAAAGACTTAGTAATATCATTGTTGCTGCAGCCGTGAGCATGATGCTCATGGGCTGCGGCCTATATAATAAATATGAGAAGAATGTCGAGGAGCCGGAGAATGTCTTCGGCACGACGCAGGACATCACCTCGGCAACGAGTGGCGAGTCCATCGCCGAGATGTCGTGGCGCGAGTTCTTTACCGATCCCCTGTTGCAGAACCTGATCGAGCAGGCGCTGGCCAACAATACCGACCTGAACACCGCCCGCATCAATATCGAGAAGAGCGAACTCTCGCTGAAGACCAACAAGCTGGCCTTCCTGCCGTCGCTCTACTTCTCGCCGCAGGGCAGCCTGTCGAGTTTCGACGGTGCCAAGCCCACGAAGAGCTACACCATTCCGCTCGACCTGTCGTGGGAGATCGATTTGTTCGGTTCCATGAGGAATAAGAAGCGTGCCGCACAGGCCATCCTGCTGCAGTCGCAGATCACCGAGGAGGCCACGCGCTCCAATCTCATCAGTTCCGTCGCCCAGCAGTACTTCTATCTCCAGCTGCTCGACCGTGAACTGGATATCCTTATCGAGACCGACAGCCTGTGGAAAGCCTCATTGGATACCCAGCAGGCCCTCTATGAGAACGGTCAGGCTTACTCGACGGCCGTCAACCAGCAGGAGTCTTCCTGGCTCAGCGTGAAGACGCAGATCGTCAGCATCAAGCGCAGCATCCGTTCTACTGAGAACGAGATCTGCAGTCTGCTCTGCATCACGCCGCAGCATATCGAACGCTCGAAATGGTATGCAGAAAATGATTATCACTCCGCTACAGAAGGAAAGCGCATGTTCGAAGATCGTTTCATGAAGATCGGTGTGCCTGCCATGATGCTCGAACGTCGTCCCGACATTCGTCTGGCCAATGCCTATATGGAGGAAGCCTTCTATAACGTACAGGCTGCCCGCGCTGCCTTCTTCCCCACCATCACGCTGACGGGAGAGGGCGGATGGTCGAATAACGGTGGTTACATCAATCCCAGCAAGATTCTGTGGCAACTCATCGGTTCACTCTCGCAGCCCATCTTCGCCCGTGGTCAGATCAATGCCAACTACAAGACGAGCAAGTTGTCTGAGGAGAACCTGAAGAAGAAGTATGTGCAGGCCGTCATTGATGCCGGCAACGAAGTGAACGAGGCCTTGGCCGACTGTCAGGCTGCCCGCGATAAGCACGAATACTACCATCGTCAGGTGGAGGTGCTCCACGAGGCTTACACCGGCACTCATGAACTGATGGACAACGGTAAGGCCCAATACCTCGAAGTGCTGACTGCTCAGGAGTCGCTGCTCTCAGCTCAGCTAAATGAGGCTTCGAACATGTACAACGGTGCTCAGGCCTTGATCTCGCTCTACGTCGCCCTCGGTGGCGGAACGAAGTGAATTGAGCGTTGAGAATTAAGAGTTAATAATTTAGAGATATGTCAAATCTTGAACCCCTCATTGCCGACCTTGCGCTGATACTAATCTGTGCAGGCGTCATGACGCTCCTTTTCAAGAGCCTTAAACAACCCATCGTTCTGGGTTACATCGTAGCAGGCTTCCTCGCCTCGCCGAACATGCCCTACATGCCCAGTATCTCTGACGGACACAGCGTACACCTCTGGAGTGAGATTGGTGTTATCTTCCTGCTGTTTGCCCTCGGTCTGGAGTTCTCATTCAAGAAGATCCTGAAGATGGGTGCGGCACCGATCATTGCCGCCATCGCCATTATCATTGGCATGATGTACGTCGGCTCGCTCGCAGGCCAGCTCTTCGGTTGGAGTGATATGGACTGTATCTACTTAGGCGGTATGCTGGCCATGTCATCGACCACCATCATTTTTAAAGCCTTCGACGACATGGGGTTACGAAAGGAACGTTTCGCAGGCCTCGTACTCAGCGTGCTTATTATCGAGGACATCCTCGCCATTGTGCTGATGGTAATGCTTTCGACACTGGCTGTCAGCAAGGAGTTCGAGGGCACGCAGATGCTTATGTCCATCCTGCAACTGGGGTTCTTCCTGGTGCTCTGGTTTGTGGTGGGTATCTTCCTCATTCCCCTCTTCCTGAAGAAAGCGAAACCGTTGATGAACGAAGAGACTTTGCTGATCACGGCCCTTGCCCTCTGCTTCGGTATGGTGGTGTTTGCCTCTGCCGTAGGTTTCTCTGCTGCATTTGGTGCTTTCGTTATGGGTAGCATCCTGTCTGAGACGGTCGAGGCCCAGAAGATAGAACACCTGGTATCTCCCGTCAAGAACCTCTTTGGCGCCATCTTCTTCGTGTCGGTCGGCATGATGGTCGATGTGAATCTCATCATCGAGTATATCGTACCCATTCTCTGCATCATCGCTGCCATCATGCTGGGACAGACCATCCTGAGCACCTGCGCCTTTCTCATCTCTGGTCAGACGCTGAAGACCGCCATGCAGTGCTCGTTCTCGCTGACTCAGATTGGTGAGTTTGCCTTCATCCTCGCCACCCTCGGCACCTCATTGAAGGTCACCAGCGATTTCCTCTATCCCATTGTCGTGGCGGTATCTGTCTTCACGACATTCACTACGCCTTATATGATCCGTTTGGCTGTACCTGCCTATAATGTGGTGGCACGTATGCTGCCAGCCAAGTGGATAGAGAAGATGGAGCGCAACAATACCGAAGAGACGGAAGAAACTGAGACCGACGAGATGCGCCAGCTCTGGCGGACAGAATTCAAAAATTTTGTCTTCATCATGCTGATCAACAGTGTGCTCTGTCTGGCCGTGATCGCCATCATGTACTTATACGGTGCACAGTTGATTTACAGTTTGCTGCCCGAGCCCTGGTCCGGTATCGCCACAGCCTTTGTCACGCTGTCCATCTGCGGGCCTTTCATCTGGGCACTGATGCGTCGGGGCGGCAATAGTGACAACGTCAACAGACTCTGGAACGAAGGGGGGCATATTGAACGAATCAAGATCTGGGCATTAGCCATTCTGCGTTTAGCCATCGGTGCCGCCTTCATTGCTTATATCATCGGCAATACGTTGCCTAAGAGCGGTTTGCTTGGCATCTTCGCCGTGATAGCCATTGCATTCTTGATCTTCTTATCGCCCAATCTTGAGAAACAGAGTAATATAATGACCAAGACCTTTACCGATAATCTGAATGAACGTGAACAAGCCCATAATTAATGACGTATGAAACAGATGATCAATTGGGTGCTCGCCGCCACCTTGATTTGCGGCGCAAGTGTATTCACATCGTGTTCAAGTAACGACGACAACCCCGCACCCGCACCAAAGTCCGACATTGCTGAGAAGATTATCGGCAAGTGGATGGTGGAAGAGTTGGACGGCCAGCCGTGTCCCACCAACCTGAAGGCAGTCATTACATTCTTGTCGCCGACGAAGGCATACGGTAGTCTTTCTGATTTCTATAGCGACTCTTGGAACAACCATGCATCTGCCGACGTCGTCATCGATGGCAACAATGTGACGCTCACTGCATCCGAAAATGAGCATACCAAACATATCACGGTTGCAGAAATTCACTCTATTACAGACAAGGACATGTTGTTGAAATCTGATTGGAAAGTCTATACAGATGATAAAATGGTTATTAATGAGGTATATGACAATGAACGCTATATCCGCATATACAACGACTTTGAAAAGGGCATCATCGGCACATGGGAAGGTAAGGTGACCAGCGCGGAGGACGAGCACACCGACGGTGAACTGCACCGCTGGGAGTACAAGGCCGATGGCACCTACGTCTATTACAACAAGGTTGGTGACGAGTGGGTGAATAACAATGACGCGCTTGCCGAATACTTCGTCGATGGTATCCTGCTCTGCACCCGCTGGAAGAAAACTGCCGACAGCGAGGAGCTGCGCGAGTGGTGGGAAATAGAGAGCATCAAGGACGGTGTGATGAAGTGGACGGCCCTGCGCCTGCGCGAGGACGGCACCACCTACACCGCCACGTTCCAAATGACAAAGTTACGCATCCAATAATGCCTTATCAGAAAGGAACTCATAGATGCCCATCAGCACAATGCCTTGTTCATCCCTGCGTAGTTTCATACCAGGGTCAATGAAAGCCTTTTGCCTCCTGTTCTCCAGGTCAATAATCAGAATATGGTCTTTCCTGACACCCTCCTTCAGCAGATATTCCTTGAACAGTGTCTTTAGCAGATATGACTTGCCCACACGCCTCAGACCCGTGA
>JAGCPV010000174.1 GCA_017965475.1 Prevotella sp. | reverse complement strand
GTCTGAGCATTGGTGCCTGTGGGGATGGTCGTGCTATAGCTCTTGTCGTCAAGACTGTACTTCATCGTGCCAGTCGTGGTACTACCAGCAGAGATCAGCTCCTGTGCACTACCGTTATAAGTCAGGCCCGTCTTCGCCGTCGGAGCCGTATAGGTGGAGCTACCACTCACGATGGTGAAGGTGGCCGTTCCGCTAACGTTATAGTTACCACCGTCCTTATCAATAATCGACACCTTAGCGGTTCCGACATTCGTATTGTTGGAATAGATGACGGAGTATTCCGAGGAAGCGATCTCCGCGTCCTCGTCCTTCACCGTCACAGAGGGTCTTTTCGCCGTACCGTCGTAGGTGTATGACGAAGGAGTCACCGTGATCGTGGGGTCATCCACCGTCTTCGGACTGATGGTGGCCGTCAACTGCATGGCGGATATCACGTCATTACCATCACTATCGACCACTTTGTAATACACGGCATAGTCCTTGGCATCCTTACCCTTGGGGATGTCCGTACTATAGGTCTCGTCGTCGAGGCTATAGACCATCAAGCCCGAAGTCGCACTGCCTGCCGTGATCAGTTCCTGAGCACTGCCTGTATAGGTCATATCTGTCTTCGCCGTTGGAGCCGTATAGGTGGTGCCTTCACTCACGATACTGAAGGTGGCTTTTCCGTTGACGATATAGTTGCCACCATCCTTATCAGTGATCATCACCTTAGCTGTACCCACATTCGTGTTGTTGGAATAGGTGACAGTGTATTCCGTGGAAGGGATCACCGTCTCTTCGTCCTTCACTGTCACGGAGGGCTCCTTCGCCTTGCCGTCATAGGTGTAGCTCGAAGGTGACACCGTGATCGTGGGGGCATCAACCGTCTTAGGACTGATGGTCACCGTCAACTTTGAGGCAGGACTGTCATAATGGTTGGCATCACCCACCACCTTGTAATACACGGTATAGGTCTTGGCGTCCGTGCCTTTGGGGATATTCGTGCTGTAGTTCTCGTCATCAAGGCTGTAATAATGCATCGTGCCCGTCGTGGTACTACCAGATGTGATCAGTTCCTGCGCTTCGCCAGTATAGGTCAGACCCGACCTCGCCGTCGGAGGTATATAGGTGGAGCCGTTAGCCACAATGCTGAAAGTGGCCGTGCCATTGACAGTGTAGCTGCCACCCTCATTATCAGTGATTGTCACAGTGGCTTCTGTACCCACATTGACATTATTCGAATAGCTGACGGTGTATTCTGTAGATGGGATCAATGTATCACCGTCTTTCACCGTCACGTCCGGTTCCTTCTCCGTGCCGTCGTAGGTGAACGTTAAGGGACTTACTGTAATCTTGGGGTTATCCACCGTTCTGGCAATGATGGTAAAGGTTGCTGACTTTTCGGCAAGGTTATAATTACCACCATCAGCATCGGAATCAGTAACCACTGCGGTAGCCGTACCCACCTTGACATTTTTGTAATACGTGACAGAATATTCCGAGCTGGGGATGATTTTACCATCATCTGCATTTCCATCATATAGTATCACTTCCGGCTTCTGCTCCTCGTAGTTAAATTCCACGCTCTCTGGATTAAGCTTAATGGTTATGTCATCAGAGGCCAACGTTTTGCGGTTGATGGTGAAAGTGGCAGTACCATTGACAACATAGTTACCACCTTCTTTATCCGTGACGGTCACCGTAGCGGTTCCAGCATTCGTATTACTCGAATAACTGACAGTGTAAGCATCAGAACTTACCGTTGTACTACCATCCTTCACCGTCACTGACGGCTTTTTCTCCGTACCATCGTAGGTATAAGTTGTTTCTCCTAACACAATAGCGCCAGAGTCCAATGACTTCGGAGCTATAGTAACTTCGATAATACCTGCCGGCAATTCCCTACTACCAACATCATTATAACCATATTCAGAGCTTTTTACGAAATAATAGATAGTATATGTATTAGCTGGTCGTTTCTTCGGCGTAGATGGCCCCCAATCATCTTGATTGACTTTAAACATATAGTACCCATTGGCAATATTTGGTACTGTCAGAAGATTCTGTTCATTCCCGTTATAAGTGAGCGACGTGATAGGTGTAGGAGGGGCATAGACATAAAAGTCCTTAATATTTTTAAAGCCATCCGAAGTTGTAGCTCTTACCACATAATGACCAGCGGTTGTAGGTGCCGTTGTTGTGTAATACTCATCAAGGAAACCATCCTTTTTATATTCATACGTCACCCCAACGCCACCAAAAATATCCAAATATGGATTGGTGGAGGATGTGCCTGCAGTAGAGCCTGCAATCCAGCCCGTTATGTCAACAGGAGTGTTGAAAGTCTTCAGATAGGCAATGTTTCCACCCTCGTTTAACACCCAAGGATTGGAATTTCCATCCACCCCAGAATTCGACGTATTCAAAAGGCTTGGAATATTTGAAGCCATAGTTTCAGAAACATCACCCCCCTGAGTTGTTCCTAAGGCTTTTGTATAGTAATTATAACTAAAAGTATTATTTGAACAACGTGAAAACGTAGAACTACGACCATCAGATATCATCGTTATCTCTGACGGTGAGAATAGACAGTTACGGATTTCACATTTTTGGGAATTATTATATCCTGCCCCCACAAAACCACCACAAGAATGAGTCTTATCACCGAGTAACTTTCCGTTAAACAAACAATTTTCAATTTTAACTTGACAACCAGTATTATCGGTTTCATACAAACGACCTACTATACCCCCATGAGAACCGTCTCCATCTATAGAAGAACTAATGGTAACACTGATCACACAGTTCTTGATAGTTGTACCATACCTACAATCGCCTACAAGTCCTGCTGAATATTTATTAGCTCCGTCAGCATTACTACCAGTCGCTCCATTTTTAATTGAGCCAACCACCCTCAAGTTTTTAATCGTTGCCCCATAAGTAAATCGAAAAAGAGCCAAATATTTGCCATAGGAATTGACGTCTATTTTTATCGTATGGCCATTTCCATCAAACGTGCCCCGGAAGGAATAACTATCAGGTGTCATAACATTACCTACAGAAATATCTGCAGTTAACTTAATATATTTGCCTTCGAAATGAACATAAGAACTAGTAGAAGATATATTATTAACAAAAAATTCCCAATCTGTTTTACTACTTATTGTATAAGGATCGGAAGAATCTCCACTACCACTCCACGCATACGACATATTCCCCCTGCCCAACAATCCCGACAAGAGGAGGATGACGGTCAGAATCCGGATGATCGTATGAGTTTTCAGTCTCATTTTTATGGCGTATTTGGGGACAAAGGTAGAAAAAAAGTCTGAAATAAAGACAAAATTAAGACTTTTTTTCACTTTTACCCTATAAAGGGTAATATAACCCCCCAAAACACGCCAAATATCAGCCAAAACTGTTTCCTAAGAAACCGCTTCCAACAGATCCTGCTGGATGATGCCATTCGTGGCAACGACACTATTCCCCTGAGTGAAGTCAGGAGAGCCAGCGTAGTCTGTCACTGTGCCATCTGCCTCCATCACGATCAGGGCACCCGCCATGTAATCCCACTGGCCAATGTACTGCTCGGCATAACCATCGAGACGTCCTGCGGCGACGTTGCAAAGCGCCATCGCTGCAGAGCCACAGGCGCGGATGCTACCAACACGACCATAGAACGTATTGATAAGTCGCTGGATGACAGGTTTATAGGCGTCGCTGTTGTAAGGCAACTGGAAACAGAGCAGCGCATCCTGAAGCGGCTGGTTGCTAACGTGGAGACGCACAGTATGATCCATTGAACAATGATGAAGATACGCACCCCCACCCTGCCAGGCGTAGAAACACTCGTCGGCGCAGATCTCATAGACCACGCCGAGGAGAATCGTCCTGCCCTGCAAGAGAGCGATGCTCACGGCATACGGCGCATACTGATGGATGAAGTTCGTCGTACCATCGAGAGGATCCACCACCCAGCACAAGGGGACTGTTCCTTCTGTGCGAAGTTTATGCTGCACAGAGGGACTGTCCCCTTGTGCCGTGCCCTCCTCCGTAATAAATCCAGCCTCTGGCAATAACTCGCGCAACGCACTGACAATCAGGCGCTCCGATCCTTTATCCACATACGACACATAGTCATGGGCGTGCTTACGTTCCACACTGTCGAGGGAGAACTTCTTGCGCTCCTCCCTGATATACTCGCCCGCCCTGCGTGCGATCCCGCACACAGCCAACGTACATTTCTCTAAATCGATCTGCTCTTTCATTGTTGCCTGCAAAGGTACGAAATATTTTTCGATGACAAATATCCGATGATATTTTTTTTGTTTTTAATAATACGATTTTTACCTACATTGCCTACATTTCAACAACTAAATTACTGATTTTCTGCGCATTACGAACTGTGTAGGAGAAAAAAACATCCTACATTTACCTACATTATCCTACACAGATGTAAAACAAGTTGTTTTACTTTCTAAAGGAGCCCTTTACGAAGGTTTTGACCGATCTATACCACAGTAAAACAACTTGTTTTACTTTATGAAAATATACGATGGTAATGTTGTACTCTCACCTTCATAAATTTAGGTGCTGTTCTCAGACGAATGTAGGATAATGTAGGTAAATGTAGGATGATTATTCCCTCCTTACACGTTCTAACTAGCTATAATTCAAAAGATTATACACAAATGTAGGCGATGTAGGCAAAATTCACTTTTTAAATTAAACGATTATATCCTGTAAGGTTGTATCTGTAAATGTTCTCCATATTTTGAGTTCGATTGGCTTATAGTCCTCGAAAAGCTGTTCCACATACTCAATCTCAAATACAAGACGAATATCTTTGGGATCTTCATCTACCTGCCCCTCCTTACGCATACCAACACGTGCAACCTTGATTAAATACAAGTCACGGATTCCTTTACCTTTCAGGTATGGCATGAAGTAATATAAATTGTTTAGTTGGACTGTAGCAGGGAATTTCTTTCCTGTGTAATATATTTTAGCAGTCTGATCTTCAAATTGGCTCATGTTATCCTTCTTGATAAAACTGATAAGGCAATTCCTTGTCAGGTCTATCTGAGGCATTCCCTTTCTCTTTCTGTTTAAATCAGGGTCATCACTTACCAGATAGTTCTCAACGATAGGACTGTTTGAATAGCGATCAAAAATGTCAAAAAAATTAAGTTGTTTGACACGCTCTGTTTTCACCCTCTTACGTATCCTTACAGACGTATAATCTTTGATACTATCTAACCTTTCTTCAAAACTACTCATACGGACCTGACCTACTGTGTATTTCGTCACAAAAAAATCATTAAGCAGGTCAATATATTGCTGACTGATCGCACCGTAATGACGAAGTTTCTTATAAACCTGAGAAACGAAATCACTTTCTTCGTTTGTTAGCAGACGTAGATCCACTGCTTTCCCCTTGTTTAAATCATTAGGTTCAAACTTAACCAACCCATTGCCATATTGTCGCGAATTGTCAAGGAAAATCTCCTTTGCTACGTTTGTAATGAGGTAAGCAAATAAAATATTGGTATCAATCTCACTTATATTATATACACAATGGAAAGTGGTTAGATTATAGACATTTGCTTTATTCCTTACAAATCGAAGGCCGCTTCTGCTAAAAACAGAAACCCATATAGGAGCAGGTCGCTGGTTCTCAAGTGCATACCATGGATAACGGTTAGCAGTAAGATACCTCTTGTTGATTTCATTTTCCACGCCCATGCGAAGGTAGTCCTTCACATGGCTATTTGATTCACCAGCACTACCATTAAACAGAAAGACCGTTTTGTCTTGATGAGTCAATTGCTCAAAATCTTCGTCTGTAAATATCAAGCTTTTCACATCTGTAGAGTGACAAATACAAGGCAAGAAACATGAGTCCGGTATATTATAGAAATCTTTCTTTGACTGTTTAAATGTAAAATAGTCGTTGGCTCCAGTTGCGATTCCCCTTGAAACCTTTGCAAATGTTGAGAAGGGAACCAGGTGATTATATTGTGAAGCCTGCGTTTCTTCGTAATATGACTTCCACTTCTGTTCTGGATCGAGCAGACCTGTGGCGACATCAGTATAATCAGTCAATGCTGTTGAAAGATCTGTCACATTCTTCACATTCGAGAATTTCACAATTCCAGGGTCCGTCGTATTTTGGCAGAACAAAATACAGGCTGTGGTCAAGGCATCGTCAAATGCACACTGATTGAAATCGACAATAATAACGTGACGGAGTGTTCCACTGTCTAGTAATGCTCGTTTCACCTCAACTCCATAATCTGCATTAAGGAATTCCGATGGGATGATGTAGGCGAGCCTTCCACCTTGTTTTAACTGATAGATTGACTTTAGGAGAAATAAGGTATATATATTAGTAAAACCGTTAAGTTTTATATGAAGTTTACTATTCACCAATGGAACAAGGGTAGAATTATCATAATCATGAAATTTCATGTATGGGGGATTACATATAATGCCGTCATACTTCTTATCCCAAGAAGACGTCAGGTAATTCTCATTACTAAGGGATATCTCACATTGAGTTTCTGATGCATTCGACAGAGCGTATTGGAATATCGTCTCATCAACATCATAGCCATTAACCTTAATGTCCTGATGAGATTTGAACATAGATCTGCTAAAAATGCCCAGACCATATGCAGGTTCAAGTATATCTGCATGGTCATGGATGTCTTCCATAACCCATTCTGCCATATAATCTGCAATCTGTTCGGGCGTAAAGAACTGTGCAAATCTTTTTCTATGTTCAATGCTTGTTCTTCTAATATATTCCTTCTCTGTTATCATAAACTGCAATTGAACAATGTATCAAAGTTCTCCTTATCAAGGAATGCCTCACCACCATCAAATTTTACATAAAACAGCAAACGACCTTTGTTAAGTTCTTTTCTAACACTGTGATGGTTTGGCTCTGATACTGTTTGGGCTAAACAAATACCATTTTGAGAAGGGATTTTAATAGTGGTCTTATTCTGATTCTTAGTATCCTGCTCAACATAATATTTGTCATCTTCCAAATCAGGATTTGACACTAATTCAAGTATCTGCTGAAAAGACACGCCATAAATCTTATCGAAAAATACCTGCACGTAGAAATGAGGAACATTATAGGTCATAATCCATTTATACACAACCTTAAGATCCTCAACTTTCGGAGTAATAGAAAGAGCATTTCTTTTCTGAATTATTTTCAGACATTTCTTGATATCTGACAATAGCGAAGAGAGTTCCTGAAGACGCTGGGATGAACGCCATGATGTCACCCGATAATCAAGAGTTCTTACAGATGTTTCATCAAGTTGTTGAAGTATTCTAATCATTTCTGGACGTTTCTGCTCTAACAAATCAGCATAATTTGAAAGGATTGTATTTCTTAACTCTATTACTTTCTGTGTATTCTCACGTACAACTTTATTCGTTTCCTCTGTATATTTATTGATAAGGAATGCACTTGAACGTACTTCTATTCCAGCTACGGCTTTTTTTACATATTCTCCAATATCATCACTATTCAGCGAACTAATATCATAGCCCATAGCTTCATTAAAGTCTTCTTTTTTATACAAAAGGATGTCGGGTCTCTTCCCTATCGTATCCAATTCTTTTTGATAGTTATTGAAAAACTCTTCAAAACCTTCATCGCCAGCTACCAGATCATCAGATTTACCATATCTGACGGCAACGATATTATTAGAGTTATCATTAATAGCCCTGAAAATAACATCCTCGGCCCAATCTCCCTGTTGCTTGTTCGTAATGAATTCTGATGACGCTAATGTTGGCATAGATGCCAAACTACGCGGTTCCGAGAAGTCAATTAGCCCTGTATGTATGTTATTACAAAGACTACTTATTACATCCTTATATTCTTCCATATATAACTTAACCTCTATGATAATTATGTTTTCATTTACGTGCAAAGATAGGAAATAATCTTCATATATAGTAGTTTTTATGTTGTTTTTATGTCTTTTTTGCATTCATGCATTAACATAATTAGGACTGGAGCCTGGCACCAGTAGGAGGTGAAACCTGTCCCTTGTGCGGAAAAACTTAGTGTCGGGGCCTGACCCCAGTACGAGGTTTTTCGGCGAGGATCATGCCTGTGAGGATGAGGGCGGTGCCGAGAAGGAACCAGACGGTGATCTGTTCGTGGAGGAGCCACCAGGCGAAGAGAATGGTGGTGATGGGATTGAAATACACCCAGTTGGTGGCGATGACGGCACCGAGTTTGCTGATGACCCAATTCCAGGTGACATAACAGATCATCGAGGCAACGACACCCAGAAACAGCAGATTCAGGAGAATGGAAAGATTGAAGAATTGGAGAATGGAAGGTGTAAAGATCCAGGCTTCCTCAGGCCTAAGGATAAAATACGGGACGATGGTGAGGAGACCATAGAAGAACACCTTGCGTGTGATGAACAGGGAGGAATAACGTTCAGTGGCAGGCTTCATTAACAGACTATACACCGCCCAACAGAGACAAGCGCCAAAGGCGAGTGTATCGCCCAAGGGGGAAAGATGAAGCACGAAATGACCATTGAGCACCACGACGGCCATACCTATACAGGCGATGACGGAACCCAGAGCCTGGATCTTCGAGATCGACTCCGAGTAGCGATAGATCAGTGCATAGAGCAGCATCGCGAACAGCGGACAGGAACAGACGATCAGGGAGGTGTTCGTGGCCGTGGTGTAGAGCATCGCCGCGTTTTCCGTGAGGAAATAGACGGAGCCGCCCGCAAGGCCGAGAACAACCATCAGGAGTTCGTCTTTCCAGGAAGTGCAGAACCAGTGGAAAGAGGTTACCCCACCCCTAACCCCTCCTCTTAAAGGGGCGGGGAATTCTATAATCATGGAATAGCCCAGCAGGAGCACGTAGGCAATGATAAAGCGAAGGGTGAAGATCTGCGCAGGGGACAAACCACTCTGGAGCAGCAACTTCGTAAAGACAAAGGTGCTACCCCAGATGGCCACCGTCACAAAGGCGACGAGATGATATAACAACAGTCTATGCGACGAACCTGTGCCCAAAGCGCTTACTTCTTGATTTCAATATCCCGCTTTACATTGTTGCGAATTTTCGTCAGGTAGCCCTTCATGCCCTCAGCATCCTTGGTGTCGATGATCTCCAACAGTTCCTTCAGCTCCGTACGGATCTGAGAGACCTGATCATGGGTATAGGGGTTGAAGAGGATCTCCTGCAACAGATAGTCGTCCTCGTTGAGAACACCTTTAGCAATGCGCATGTGGCGCTTGAAGGTGGTACCTGGCGCGTCCTGATGCTTCATCACGGCAGCGAACACGAAGGTGCTCACAAACGGGATCGACAACGAGTAAGCCACCGTCTTATCGTGCTCCTCGAACGAATACTCGTAGATATTTAGTCCTAATTTTTGGTATAAGTCCTTGAAGAAGATACGCCCCATGTAGTCGCCCTCACTGATGATAATGGCGTTCTCCTCAGAGAGCTGCTGGAGGTTGGCGAATGTCGGGCCGAACATCGGGTGTGTTGAGACGTAGCGCATGCCCGTGCTCTCGTAGAACTCCTTCAGGTCGGTCTTCACTGAAGCGATATCGCTGATGATACACTCCTTCGGCAAGAAGGGGATCACCTCGCGGAACACGGGGATCGTGTATTTCAATGTAACGGCGTTGATCAGCAGTTCAGGTTTGAACTCGCGGATCTCGTCGAAGGTGGTGAAGCGCTGACAGTTGTATGTAAAACGCATGCGTTTGGGGTCGCGCTCAAAGACCGCCACCTCATGTTCAAAACTCAGCAGGTCGATGAAGAAGCTTCCCATCTTACCTGCACCCATGACAAGAATTTTCATACTCCTACTTATTGATAATTTCTATCTGCTGACGGACGGACTCTTCGTGGATGTTCTCGAAGACGTGGGCCACAAACTCGGGATCCATGCCACAGAGCGAACCCTGGGCACCACGCTTGTTCAGGATCTCATTGTAACGATTGGCCTGAAGAACGGTCATATTGTGCTCCTTCTTATACTGGCCGATCTCGCGGCAAACCTTCATGCGCTTCGAGAGCAGTTCCATCAGCTGGTTATCGAGCTCGTCGATCTGCTTACGCAACTGGGTGATACCCTCCGTCGATTGCTTCTCGTCACGAATCACCAACAGCGAGAGGATATAGTCGAGCACATCAGGTGTCACCTGCTGCTTGGCATCACTCCACGCCTTGTCAGGATCACAGTGGCTCTCGACGATCAGACCGTCGAAGCCAAGGTCCATTGCCTGCTGACAGAGAGGGGCCACCAGTTCGCGACGACCTCCGATATGTGAGGGGTCACTGATCAGCGGCAATGACGGGATGCGGCGACGCAGCTCGATGGGAATCTGCCACATCGGGGCATTACGATAGATCTTCTGCTCGTAGCTGGAGAAGCCACGATGGATAGCACCCAGACGCTTCACACCTGCCTGGTTCAGACGCTCCAGAGCACCTATCCAAAGTTCGAGGTCAGGGTTCACGGGGTTCTTCACGAATACGGGCACATCGACACCCTGAAGGGCATCGGCAATGGCCTGCATGGCGAAGGGGTTGGCTGACGTGCGGGCACCAATCCAGAGGATGTCGATGCCGTATTTCAGAGCCAGTTCGACATGCTCAGGCGTAGCCACCTCCGTAGAGACGAGCATCTTGGTCTCGTCCTTCACCTGCTTCATCCATTTCAGGGCAGGTTCTCCGTGACCCTCAAAGCCACCTGGTTTCGTACGGGGTTTCCACACACCGGCACGGAAGTTGTGGCAACCTTTCATCGCCAGTTCCTTGGCCGTAGTCATCACTTGTTCCTCTGTCTCTGCAGAGCAAGGGCCTGCAATCACGAAGGGACGTTCATTGTCACTTGGTAAATTCAGTGGGGCTAAATCCAGTTCCATAATTATATTTTGCTATTTTACAATTTCACTATTTTACTATTTTCTCGATGCGCTCCAAGGCTTGCTTGATTTTGTCTTCCTTAGCACAGAGGGAGATGCGGATGTAACGCTTGCCATTGGAGCCGAAGATGAAGCCAGGGGTGATAAAGACACGTGCTTCGTGTAAAACTTTTTCAGTCAGATCCTCGACGTCGGCATACTTCTCAGGGATCTTACCCCAGAGGAACATACCCACCTGATTTTTGTCGTAGGTGCAGCCCAAGACGTCCATGATCTGCTCGGCATACTGGCGGCGACGACCATAGGTCTCGATATTCGCCTCATGATGCCAGGCGGCATCGTTCCTCAGCGCCTCAGCAGCAGCAAGTTGGATGCCTCGGAAGGTACCTGAGTCGATGTTCGACTTGATCTTCATGATCCAGGAGATAAACGTAGCGTTGGTAAGACACATACCCACACGCCAACCTGGCATGTTATGACTCTTCGACATCGAGTTAAACTCGATACAGCACTCCTTGGCACCTGGCACCTGGAGAATCGAGAGATGTTCCTCACTCAGGATAAAACTATAAGGATTATCATTGACAACCACGATGCCATGTGCCTTCGCAAACTGCACCAGTCGCTCGTAGGTCTCACGGCGGGCATTACCACCCGTCGGCATATTGGGATAGTTCGTCCACATGAGCTTCACCTTCGAGAGATCCATCTTCTCCAGTTCGTCGAAATCAGGCTGCCAGCCATTATCCTCGCGCAGGTTGTAGTTCACGATCTTCGCACCGAGGATCTTCGACAGTGAGGTGTAGGTTGGATAGCCGGGATTGGGCACGAGCACCTCATCCCCAGGGTTCACGAAGGCCAATGTGACGTGCAGGATACCCTCCTTCGAGCCGATGAGCGGCAAGATCTCCGTCTTGGGGTCAAGATCAACATCGTACCAACGCTTGTAGAAACCGGCCATCGCCTCGCGCAGTTCAGGCGTCCCCCCCGTGGGCTGGTAACCATGGGCATTGGGATTATGCGCTACCTCACAGAGTTTCTCGATGGTCTGCTTTGACGGGGGCATATCAGGACTGCCAATGGCGAGACTGATAATGTCCTTGCCTTCAGCATTGAGTTGGGCCACTTCCTTCAGTTTACGGCTGAAGTAGTACTCCTGTACTAAACTTAATCTATCTGCGGGTTCAATTGGTTTGTTTGCCATCTTTATATTCTCCTAATATCTTTAAATCTTTTGTTAAAGGGATAATCGCATCAATGCTCTGACGGTATCGCGTGAGGTCGTCGTACATCACATCGACATAGAACAGGTATTCCCACTCTTTGCCGATGATGGGCAGCGACTGAATCTTCGTCAGGTTGATCTTATAGAATGAAAGGATCGCGAGCACGTGCGAGAGCGAGCCCTCCTCGTGGGGCAGTGAGAAGACGATGCTCGACTTGTTGGTCTCCAGCAGGGGACGCAGCATGTCGGCCTTGTTGGGATTCGACACCACCAGGAAACGGGTGAAATTGTGCTTGTTGTCCTCAATATGATCCTCAAGCACCTTCAGACCATAAAGTCTGGCTGCCTCAGCATGACAGATGGCAGCCCACCCTTTCTTCTGGCCTTCAGCAATCATCTGGGCAGAGCCTGCCGTATCCTCAGCCTCCACGTTTTTCAGTTGCGGGTGCTGGGCGAGGAACTGACGGCACTGCATCAGGGCCACAGGATGGGAGTGCACCTCCGTGATCGTGTCCCAGTCGTCCTCAGGCAGACAACAGATGCAGTGCGAGATGTGCAACTTATGCTCCCCTACCACCGTCGTGCCGCTGTCGCGCAAGAGCTCGTAGTTATGCAACAGCGAGCCAGCAATCGTATTCTCGATGGCGAGCATCCCGATGGCCGTAGGATCCTGCTTGAGGTTCTGAAACACCTGTTCGAAAGTAGAGCAGCAGATCAGCTGGATCTGTTCACCCTCAAAATACAGGTGTGCCGCGATATCGTGGAACGAACCCTCAATTCCCTGTATGGCAATTCTCTTCATCTTTCTATTTGACCATTTGACTATTTACTATTTCACTATTCACTTAAAAAGAAACTCCGCTTTCACTGGGTTGTGAAGCGGAGCCTTATTTCATTTTCTCAATCTTTCAATTGTTCAATCTTACTTACGACTATCCGCTTCACAATTGCTTGCAAAGTAAAAGTAATAGCCGTAAAAGTAAGCGTTCAACTTTGACATCTTTCTCGTTTTTATCGTTTTCGGCTGCAAAATTATTACTTTTCCGTGAATTGAACAAATATTTTGCAAGAAAATTTGCGATTCCGCTTACATTTTTCTATTCCTTCGCCTCAATGGGATTCGAGTAGATGCCCAGGAAGATATCCTTCAGCACATCCGGTTCGGAGATATCGAAGGTGTTCAGTTTCTCCATGTGAGCGAGGAAGGCATCGCGCTCTGCATCCGTATAACGGTTCCTGTAGATCTGCTGTCCATAGCGCAGATCATGGGCGATGTAGTTGTTGGGCGTCAGCTGATAGGCGGCATTGATACGCTTGTCGAGCAACTGGGCCACAGCACGGTGGTACTCGTTATTCGTGTAACCATCAAACTGGTGCAGGTCCTCCTCCGTGATCTGGTCACAGAAGGTGAAGTTCACCCTACCCTTTGGCTGGACGATACCCGTGAGGATGCTGTTCAGATCCTCGCCGGGTTTCTTGATATACTTGCTGAAACGGGAGGCATAGAGTTCGAGCGCCTTCAGCACGTCGCAGGACTCCCACTCATAGCTGACAGACACGGGGATGATGTTCAACTCCGAGAGGGCCTTGATCTTATCCTCGGGCTCACTCATGCAGAACATCTTGATGATGCCCTGATCCGTCTGGTCCTTACCATCCTTCGTACGTCCGTTGCGCTGGGCTATCCACATGCCCTGTCCCTTCTCCGTCAGCACGTAACGGATATAATCACTCAGGTGCTTGGAGGAAAGATAGAAGTCCTTCATGTTTCCCCCACGCTCCACACGGAACATCTTATTGGCCTTGCCAATATCAATCACCAGTGGCGACGACATCAGGTTGGCCCCAAAGGTGATCTCCGTCGTGTCGAGCCCGTTCTTGGCTAATAAATACTCCAGCAGACAGGCGTCGAGCATGATATCGCGATGGTTGCTGACAAAGAGATACTGCTTCTTGGGATCCAGTTTTTCAATACCACTATAGGTAAATGCCGTGGTGGAACGGGCAATCACCTGTTCGTTGACACGAAACATCACCTCCAGTTGGAAGTCACGGATCGTCTTGAAAGAGAGCATCATCTTCCTGACATCTTCCTGACTGCGACCAGGATAAACATAGGTACACAACAGTCCGAAGAAATCGCTTTCGACAATACGCTGCATCGCTGCTGGTATCTCACTGTCGTAATAGGGACGGATATCGTCGAACTGTGAAGGATTATACTTATTCATTCTTTTTTGGTTAATTATATGCTATTCTATTTGAGATTTCCCAGCAGACTGGGCAACAGGATTATGTTACTGTCGCCTGCCGTTTCCAGTGCAACCTGTTCATTCTCAGAATAATGAGCATGGAGGTTCGATGGCTTCGGCTCACAGGCAGCAAGTAATGCCGCATCATCCCCATCAAAGGCATAAGAGTGGATTTCAAGTTCTGGATGAACAAGGGCAAAGAGTAAGGAGAACTGTCCATGGCCAGCATCTATCACGGACACAATATTAGATGACGGATTCGTAGGCTGATAGCCATCAATCCACTGGCTGAAGTCATCATGCCGCTTCAGTAGCTGTCTTGTCTCGCGCTCTATGCCATAACCCTTATAGGTATATTTACCTATTATATAATGATGGAAATAATGAGTTGTCTCTATATCACGCTTGAGTTGATCAAAGTGACTCTTAAACATCTGACGGAAGGAACGGGCTACAGCCAGGTTCGTATCTCCAAAGGATGCCAGTTGTCCGACAGGGATTCGTTCCCCTATCTCGACATCCACACGTCCACGGGTAGCAAACCCACTGCTCTTTGGCATCACATGACTGGTACCGTGTATATACATCGGCAGGATGTCTGCGCCTATTTCCTGAGCGAGATAGAAGGCACCTTGATGGAATCGCGTTATCTCTTCCTCATTTCTTTGGCCTTCAGGGAATACCACGACACTATAGCCATCGGCTACTGCCTTGGCAATATCGTCTTTCAAGGATTCCAAGGGCTCATTGGCATTGAAGAAGCGCGAGAACTTGAACATCCAATGTACAATGGGGTTCTTCCACACCTTACCACCAACCATCACGAGAATATGCGGATCCAATGCCAACAGATACACTGGGTCAAGAATCGACTGATGGTTGCAGATGATAATACTACCACGACTGAAATCCTCTCCATGCTCGTTGCGGACAAAATTGCTGACGCCCCAGATATGATTGATGTCTGCACGCATCGACTTGCAGATAACCCGATGGAGCCATGCCTCACGGCTACTCTTGTTCCCTGGGATCAGACGGATGATGAGACCCAGCACACAACCATAGCACAGTTCAAACAGATAGACGCACGCACAATAAGTGGTACGGACGAACTGTCCGATGGTCACGGGAACACGGCGCACCTCGTTATCATTCTTCACCAACCACCCAAATACTAAGGGCGGTACGACCCATGCCATCAGAACGACTGTGAACATACCAACGATGGTCACCTCTGCCAGTGAGTGAAGAGCAGGATGCTTGGCCACAATGAGCGATCCCATGCCGATAAACATGATCAGGGCTGAGATCACGATGCTGTTCTTATAGGAAGGCAGGAGTTTCTTATGGTAGGCGAACTCGTTGATCAAACCGTCAGTGATGAAGATGGTATAGTCATCACCCTGCCCGAAGATAAAGGTGGCCAGGATCACGTTGACGATATTGAACTGCATGTTGAAGAGGTACATAATACCCAGGATCCATAACCATCCCATCGCCATCGGCAGGAAAGCCAACAGACTGAGTTCCAGTCTGCCAAACGAGAGCCACAGGAAGATAAACACAATGAATCCGCAGGCAAAACCGATATAGTTGAAATCATCGGAAAGCGAATCGGCAATGGCACTGTTCATGCCCACGAAGTCAAAAGCATAACCATCCGTTCCTAAACTCTCATTCAGAGCAGTCTCCACCTGGTCCATATCCTCACTGCTCACATCAAGCACATCGACTACGGAGCGAATGCCTGTGCTGGTGCTGAAAGAGTTGTCAAGCAATACAGACTGGATGGGCTCAAAATATTCAAACGGCTGAGGGGTATAAGAACGGTTGATAATCTCTTCAAAACCTTCGAATGCATCCGTACTGAAATCATACTGGGGAGCCTTCTGCTTCAGTTCTGACAACAACTTCTCACGATGCTGCTCCCAGAAGGTGTTCCATCTGGCGATACGTTGCTGCTGTTCTTCCTTCGAACAGATGAACGTCGTCACATCAGAACATGTTTTCAAGGTACCTGAGGCTTTCAGACTATCCAGCAACGGGGCGATACGGGACCTCCGGCTCAGAGCCTGATCCCATGTCTCACCCTCTGTCACCACATAGACATTGGAGGTATCACTGATACCTGCCGAGGCCTTCATATCATCCAACAAAGCCTGTTGCTCCTTGGTCATGTAGTTGATGTGGTGCATGTTCGTATCGAAAGAGGTTCCCAGACTGAAATAGCCGAAAACGACTGTCAATATCAGTAATACCCACAGCAACCAACGGTGACGGTCGGGCGACATGGATGAGATCTTGCCGAAGGACAGATGCTCCTCCTCTGCCCGAACCCTCTGCTTCACCAAGTGAGGCAGGAAGACCAGCACGAAGAGGATGGTACCTATCAGCATAAAGGCTGCAAAGAAACCAAGGTCGCGCAAGGCTGGCGCATCGAGCGGCATCAAGCTGGCGAAGGCACCAACAGTGGTGATATTACCTATCAACAACGGCGAGACCATCTCCTTCAGCACCTCTCGCACAGTACCACCATGATCCGTGTGCAAAACGAAATGAAGTGGATAGTTGACAGCTATACCGATGATGATAGAGCCTATTCCCAAGACGATCAGTGACACATCGCTCCTCATCACGGCGATGAAGCCCATGGCAAATAGCCATCCGAAGATGATGGCCACACCAATCAGTAGCAGGTGCTTGACCTTGCGGAAAGAGAACACCAGCAAGAGGATGATCAGTGTGACGGAGATGGAGATCGCCCAATAACTGTCGTTCTTGATCTGGGTGGCATTTCCTACAGCAATGATGGGTGCACCAGTGATGGCGATATCGACATCGGACAAGGAGCGCATGGTCTGCTGGGCCACGCTGTCAACCTCACCAGCAAGCATGCTGTTGTTGGCTGACTCCATGGCCCCGAATGGCGAGTCCATGATCACAATGGCAAACTTCTTCCCTGATGAGAAGATATAACCATTGTCAATATCAACAGGCATGGACGACTGGCGGGACTGCAACCTGCTGATGATCGGCGAGAAGAGTCCTAACGGATCGTTGCTGATGTTCGACGTAAAAAAGCCCGTTGCGGGCATCATGATGCTTTGTACGTCATTGGCCAACTGATTCTCGACATATCCTGGCGTAGAAAGCAGACGTTCCATGCGCACATAGTCGGAATCACGCAGCATCAGCGGCATATTCTCATAGACGAAACTGGTGATACCCATCACCTTCTCGAAATCAACCTGTGAGGTTACATCTGTAATATGTCCCCGCTCGAGTATTGGGTTCAGGCCCTGAGCAAAGGAATCGACAGCCTCTGTCAGACGGTCGGAGTTATCCGTATCGCCATCTTTATGCTTGATCATGGCGAAGACGCGCTGACCGCCCGAGATATCCTGATACAGGGTAATGGCCTTCTGCTCATTACCGCTGACAGGGAGGAAATCGAAGATATTCTCATTATACCTCAGCGAGGCCATCATGGCCAGCAGGATGGCGATGCAGGCGAACATCAGCCCCATGCACAGCCTACGCCGCTGCTGAAGATAATCGTATATGTTCAGGAAAAACTTTACCATTTCTCTATTATTTAAGTAAGTCCTTCAACCAGGCCAGGAAGCGGTCCTTCCACTGGATCGCCTCCGCAGTAGTCTTCGCGGCTGTGGCCCCGAAACCATGTCCACCTGTCTGGTAGTGCTCATAGTGATGAGGGATCTTATGTACGGTTAAAGCAGAATCCAAGAGTTCGGCATTGTGATAATGAACAATCGGATCGTCGTTGCAGTTCATCAGGAACACTGGCGGACAATTGGCGGGCACGTGGTTCTCCAGTGACAACGAATCCCTCAGCGCCTGTGAGGATGTCTCACCCAACAATCCCCTACGCGATCGCTTATGGGTACAGGGATGGGTCATGGAAACGACGGGATACATCGGTGCCACGAAAAACAGGCTAGACGGGGTACCAGCCAGTTGCTCAGCGGCATGCATCACGAGATGTCCTCCTGCGGAGAAGCCCATACACCCGATGCGGTCTGCCCTGACACCATATTCCTCTGCATGACGTCTGACACTGTCGAGAGCCTCACACAGATCATTGAAGCCAGCAGGGAAACTGCGTCCCTTCGTACGCATGTGGAAGGCGAAAGCGCCCCAGCCCCCATGACTATATTCCAGGACAAAGGCCGCAATACCGTTCTGACACAACCACTCTGCGACACCTCTTCCTTCCGTCGCTTTGTCGAGCCAGAAATAACTGCCACCAGGACAGACAATAATCCCCGTACCCGTGGGATTCTCCTGAGGGATATACGGGGTCAACTTATAGGCACACAACGATACCGACAAGCAACTGAATATCAGTGATAATACTAATCTCATAGATTTTGTACCTCATTATCGAGGTCAATAAAGAATTGTTTTTCCTTCTCTCCGATGGCATGCAGAAGGTCGGCGAGATAGTCGTATGTATAGGTCTCGTTACTACGCTTCTTATAGACCCGTGAGGCCTTGAAGGCGAAGTCACGCCACTGGTCACCAATCTCAGAGAGTCGCATGGAATAGTCATTGAGCACGGTTAAACCTGTCTTCTCAGCTGCTTCCTGGAGGAAGGCACTATAGATAAAGCGGTAACCTGCTCCGCCTGTCCCCACCTCCTCAAGCATACGGATGACATGCACCAGATTCATCTGGGCGCCATGGGCTCCCTTTTTCTTTTCCCACTTGCGCATACGGTTCGAGAGGTAGTCGATACCCCTCGTACCTGCGAAGATGACCCACGAGGGTTCCTTCACCATCAGCCAACACGTCTTATGGATTGCCTTCAGGACGATGGGTTTGAGATCCGGAATCTTCTCGGGCACCGACTTGATCCAATACATCTGTCCCATCAGGGGGTATGTGCCTGGTGAGAAACGAACCTTGCGCAGATCATCGTAGCTGATCGTGATCTTCTGCGTTGTGTTGGGGTCGAGCACACTGTACTCGTTCGTCTGGTCATTCTTGCCAATGACACAGATATTATGACCATTAAATGGGAAGCGGTACTCAGGGGGATAATAAGGCAGATAATAGATGCCTACAACGACACCCACGGGACGTTTCTCTTCAAGCAACAACTTGTCGAGCTGCTGCATGGCATGATCCTTGATGAGGAAGCGACTTGATCCCGTTTCGATGCCCAACTGTTTCGTGACCCGTTTGAACAGCACGCCAGGGAAGGAGCGGAAGGTCGTCATGGGCATGCCCGTCATCTTGACGAAGGGGATGTGGGCAAAAAACAAGCCACTGGCCAGACCGAAGATCATCGGTTCGGAAAGATCGATGCCGTAATAGCGCAACAGCATCGAAGTGGTACCGTTCTCACAATGGGCCGAAGGCCGGAGGCTCAGGTCAAGTTCAAAGCCATGATACGCCTCGGGCACCTGCAGCTTCATCTTACTACGCACCTCCTTGTCGTTATACTCCTCGAGCACCAAGTCGAGGGCATCGTTCTTGGGTGCCCAACCATCACTCTGTACTAACTGGAAATGGTTCTCTTCATCAAGCGCATAGTTGGCATCACGGACAACAGAGCCCTTGTAATATTTCAAATCCTGTGGTACTTCTTCAACTTTCATCTATCTATATGTTTTTTTACCTCTACATCGAGGTCCTCAAAGAATTTTCTCTCTTTCTCACCGATCTTTTGGAGCAGGTCACCCAGATCATCATAGGTAAAGGTCTCCCCTGCCCGTTTCTTGAACATCCTGGATGCCTTATAGGCAAACTCGCGCCACATATCACCGATCTCCGTGATACGCTTGGAGTATTCATTCAACTCTTGGATACCAGTACGCTCGGCAGCCTCCTGGAGGAAAGCGCCATAGACAAAACGGAAACCGGCTCCGCCAGTACCTATCTCTTCCAGCATACGGATCACCTGTGCCAGATTGAGTGCAGCCTTACGACGGCCCTTCTTCTCCTCCCAAGTGCGGATACATTCCGACAGATACAGGATGCCGTTAGCTCCCACATAACGGATGAACTTGGGCTGCGACGTCATATACCAACAGGTCTTATGGATGGCTTTCAGAATCAGGGGATTCAGGTCTGGCAACTGTTTGGGAACCGACTTGATCCAATACATCTGTCCCATCAGGGGATAGACACCTCCCTTGGGGAAACGTACCTTGGCGAGATCCTCATAGCTGATGGTCTCCTTCTGGGTGACGTTCGAATCCAACACACTATATTGTCCCTTCTCCTCATCCTTGCCGATGACGCAGATATTATGACCATTGAAACGGAAGCGGTACTCGACAGGGACATAGGGCAGTTCATACATGCCCACCACACAGCCTACGGGAGTCTTCTGCTCCAACAGAAGCTTATCTAATGTCTGCATCGCCTTCTCTGGACTGAAAAAACGATGTGTTGTCGTCTTGATGCCCAACAGTTTCGTGATACGCTTGAACAGGACACCCGGGAACGTGCGGAACGAGGTCACAGGTAAGCCCCCCATCTTGATGAACGTGATGTGGGTAAAGAACAGTCCGCTGGCCAGGCCGAAGATCATTGGTTCCGACAAGTCGATACCATGATAGCGAAGCAGTGAGGAGATGGTGCCATTCTCACAATGGGCCGCAGGCCGATGTTCCAAGGGAAGTTCAAACCCCTTGAAATCATTCTGGATCTGCATCTTCATCTTACTTCTTTCTTCCTTGTCAACATCCTCCTCTAAGGCCAGTTCCAAGGCTTCCGTCTTAGGTGACCATCCGTCACTCAGCACCACCTGGTACTTGCCATCGTCGTCAACGGCATAGTTGACGTCGCGGACATGACTCCCTTCATAGTATTTCAGATCCTGAGGAACGTCTTTTACTTTCACGATGCTACGATGTTATAAAGTAATACGAGTGTTTAGCACACGGTCAGCATACAGTAACAGTATGAGAACCGAGCACTTTCAGGAATCATCAACAGGATCTTCTGACCCTTCTTCAACTTTCCTGAATACATCAGTTCCTCCACCATGGCGAAGGCCGAGGCAGAACCGACATTTCCAACTTTGGGAAGGTTCAGGAACCACCTCTCCTCAGGGAAGAAGAACCCTCTATTCTTAGTCTCCTCTAAAATCTTATCCTTGAAGAACATCGAAGAGAGATGCGGCAGGAACCAATCCACATCATCTGGTGTGAAGTGATATTTCTCTCCCAACTGCAGAAGGAAGTCAACGCCTAAGGGAACCACATTCTCTGCGAGCATACGGGTGTCCTGCTTGAGGGCGAAGAGCGACTCCGTGAGCCATTCCTCCCCAGGGAACTCTGCCCAACCCTTCAGTTTTCCATCTTCCCCCTTTTCGCCTCCACAATACATGCAGGTCTCCCTGGTATTGGCAAACGACGTGATATCAATCCAGTCGATTCGCAGGGAGATATCCGAGTCATTTGGCTTACCCTGAAGCAACAGGGCCATAGCACCATCGGATAGCATCCAGCGCAGAAACTCCTTCTCGAAAGCCAGCATGGGCTGGTTCTCCAACTGGGCCAGTTTCTCCGACTCCTTCTGGAAATAGGAGGCTCTCATCCAGGCAGAGGTACGTTCCGAAGCTGCTGCCACAGCGTTCTTCGACATTCCGAGTTTGACGGACATATAGGCATATTTCAGGGCATCGACACCAGTACAGCAGGAACCTGCAAACGAGACGACCTCCGTATTCTTGGTGCCACCCAGTTCACCATGTACCATGACACCATGAGATGGCAGGATCTGTTCCGGCGATGACGTGCCACATGCCAGCACGTCTATATCGTCAACGGTGAAGTGATCGTCCAGAAGCCCACGAACCGCATTGGCACACATCTGAGCATTGGTATGGGTCACGTTGCCCTCCTTGTCCAATGCATAATACCTCTGCTTGATGCCATTACGCCTAAGCACTACCCTTCGTGCCTTTGACGGTTTTCCATCAACCATTCCCAAATAACTCTCCATATCATCATTCGATACGGGCTCATTCGGGAAAAACTTAGCTGCTTTTGTTATGAATACTTCCATATAATATGTTTATATTTTAGAGATTACAATCTATCTGCTTATGATGATGAACCCTGTGTAGGGGGTATGTCAGGTAAAATACGATCTGCGCAAAGGGGGATACCAAGAACAGGACCGTCAGGAGGTAATAGAAGAAGAGATTGATCCGGAAACGACGTCTCTCGTCTCCAAAGCCTCCCTTCCGTCGGATGAATTTGGCCCAGATGCCAAACATACGATGCCCCACCTTCTCCAAAAACAACACCGAGGGCTTATACTGAATGGCACCTGCCGATAAGAGGTCTGTCTGCAGATGAGCCAGATCTCCCTTCTCCCATGAACTTGCCATGATCTTGCCGAAGCGGGAGGCTGAGGATAAGTCTTCCTGAGAGATGCCAGCACTGGGCAATAGCCATGCGGCCTCTTTCTTTCCATACATCAGCCAACGGACGACTGTAGCAGCACTTATCAGGTTTGGTACCCTGTCCTGTAAAACAATGTGTCCCAACAAGTTGGCGTTAGCAGTTTCCAAATACACTTTAACCTTCCGACTTGTCATCAGCCACATATTACGACAGGCATTAACGAAGACAACATCCCTTCCTGTCAGATAGGCTTTCACATCCAGATCCTCGAAGAAGGACTGAAGAGGAAGTGAGGGAGACAGGAACCATGATTGTCCAACCACCATCACCAGATCAGCATCCTCTATATCCGAGAAATCCAGGGGTTCAATCCCTGAGGGCGGCATTCCAAGACGCGTCTCCGGGAAAACACCAAAGAACTCGTCTTTGCTCCATGGGAAAGGATATGTCTGCTGAGGCACGATCTGCTTATAGATGACAGAACCTGTCACCTCGCTACAGATATGCTTGACAGCGTCGAGTGCTTGTCCGCTCTGGGTATAATAGAATACTGCTATCTTCATCTCAACTGGTCTGTTTTAATTGAGAAAAGAGAGTTTCTCTCGTCAGGACTTCAGAACAGGTAATCAGACTACCTGCTAAGACACCCATCATCCCGTGACAGGTAATACTCTGTCCTGTCAGTAAGAGATTAGGGATTCTCGTCTTACTGGTAATTCCGATTTGTCCTAACTCCATCACGTCTTTGGCAATGCCATACATCGCACCATCAGGGACATCTGTATAATCCAGATAAGTCAAAGGCGTCGAAGTGTAATATTGCTCTATCTGACCACTGATCCCTGGTATTTCCTGTTCCAATGCAGCGATCACGGTCTCCGCCTTCCTTCTTTTGAAAGCTTCATAATCCTCACCACGGCGTCCGACATGCGTACCAAGCCACTGCTGCACCTCGTCGATACTCATATAGGTAAGAATTTCACCGGCTTCGGCATATACCGGATTCTTCTCATGACAGGAATGCATATAGAGCAGACACTTGGGCCATGAACGTTCGTCGTAGTCTTTACATCCCCAGGTAGTATCAGAACGGTAATAATAGAGGTTACTGTCCAGATACTTCACGGTATTCTTCTTGAACTTCAGATATACCGTGAATGCCGACGTGGTGTTCCTTGCATTCCCTACTCGTCTTCTATAGACAGGCCGGATCAAGTGACTATCGATAAGCGGCATCGTACGTGCCGGATGGATGGCACTGATCACCAGATCAGCAGAAAAACGTTCACCATCAGCAGTGATCACGGCCGTGGCGTGTGTCTCATCACATTCTATCTTCTCTGCCTTATGACGTACCAATACCCGTCCTCCGTTTCTCTGAAGCGACTTCTGAAGCGACTCTGCGACCAGACTACTACCTCCCACGATGCGGAAGGCACTCTGATTATAGAAGTCAAAGATCAAAGCATGTGTAAAGAACGGTGTGTGGTCCTTTTCTCCTGCATAAAGGGGCTGAATCCCTGCAAGCACCTGCCGTAGCACAGGATCACTGATGACACTGTCTATCACTTTGTTGACACTGACAATCTGGTAATTCGCATTGACGTCCAGATCCACATCACTATTCAGGGAGTGCATCGCTGCTGCTGAGGTCACGACATGAATCAGATCATGGAATTTCGCCAGTTCATCCTTGCTTTGGGGGAATTGTTCCGCCAGCGTGTTGACAAAGTTCTCCTTCCCATTGGCAAATCTGAAATGCTCTCCTTGGAACGAGATCACATCATACCCATCAGAGTTAAGCCTCTCCAGAGGAATATCATCGATACCCAGATAATGCCATATCGTGTGGAGCGTCTGACCAGGGTCGGCACTTCCGATATAGTGCATGCCCGTCTCAAAGACGGTATCACCACGTCGGAAACACTGAAGACAGCCTCCGATCTGTGTTCCCTGCTCCAAGATGGTTACATCGTAGCCATTCTTCGCAAGGACACAGCCACAGGACAAGCCTCCTAAGCCACTACCTATGATGACGCATTTCTTCATGTTTTCTCAAATATACGCCGTGCAACCTCTTGGTCATCTCCCGATATCCACATGCTTCCTGCGGATCATCACGGCGAACCCTTTTCATCACTTCTACAGACATATGACCAGGATGGAGATGAAACGACTCCTTGGGCAATACCTGACCAAATCCATTGATATATACCGGTACGATATCCAGATCGAGGTTCTCTGCCAGATAAAAGGCACCCCGATGGAAACGCATGATCTTACTATCCGGAGAACGGGTACCTTCTGGGAAGATCACCACCGAATAGCCCTCCTTAACCTTTCTCTCGATATCCTGCGTCATCTGATCCGTATCTGTGATAGGGAAATAATCCGCATAGCGGATGACAATGCCATAGAACGGATTATGCCACACCCACTTCTTGGTCAAGATGATCAGATTGGGGGTCAGCATCATGATCGCCATCAGATCCAGGTGAGACTGATGGTTGCTGATAATGACAGACGGCTTCTCAAAGGTCTCATCCTCAGGGTTGCTGTAGGAGAACGTCGTACCTGGCACATGATTGATCACAAAACGTGACTTACGCTGAAGGACCGCATGATACTTTCTTTTATGCTCTTCAGTAGCTCCTCCCAACGTAATCAGAAAGAAGCCCCGCACCGTCATATCGATGGCAAAGCCTAAGAAGTAGCAGAATGAAAAAAACGTGTAGGCTGTCTGCCTGATAATATACATGGATCTTTTCATTTGAACAATCTTTTTATACGCCGTGCGAGACGTCTGGGAAAACCATAGAAAAATGCAGCCACACACAAGATGGTATTGAGGATGCTGATGCGCACGAAATCATACACAGGACGGAAATGGCTAACCCTTTCCTCCACGGGGGGATAATACACCTTCACGGGCACAGAGATCATCTGAACACCAGCCCATGCGGCAAAGACCAACAGTTCCAATTCTGCTTCATATCGGGAAGTGATCAGATTCAGTCCCCGAAGTGAGGACAACGTATAGAGCCTGTAACCACTCTGGGTATCTGAGAGGTTAATACCTGTCTGTAAACGAAACCAGAAGTTTGAGAAACGATTGGCAAACGTATTCTGACGAGGCATGTTCTTTTCCGTGAGATTACGGCAGCCAACGATGATCGCCTGCGGATTCTTTTCCATCTCCCCAATCAGCTGGGGGATGTCGTCGGCAAAGTGCTGACCATCTGCATCTATCGTAATGGCATGGGTGAATCCCAGTTCCTTGGCCTTTCTGAAGCCAGCCACCAAGGCATGGCCCTTTCCCCTATTCGGCTGGTAAGATATGATCTGAATGTTCTGGGATAAAGTGTTGAGAACATCAAGTGTTCCGTCTGTGCAACCATCATCGACGACAATTACCTGAGGACAGAATAACAGCACGTCCTGTACCACTTTTCCAATGGTCTGGACGTTGTTATACGTCGGAATGATGACACACAGTTTCTTATCCATCGAACCAATAGCTATCAATCAGCAACCTGATATACCAGCGACATCTTAACGAACTGATTCTCGCTGTCTTCGATATTCAAACTCGTTTTCAGCTGATCATCCTCAAAGACCACCTTATTAAAGACAAAGGAAGGTTCATCATGGGGACCTACCGTCTTACGGAACTTGATGTTTACAGCCTCACTTAACAGGAACTTCTTGTCGTATTTGTGTTCAAGAATCTCCGTCGCCATCTGGACAAGACAAACACCAGGGGTCACAGGATTACCTGGGAAGTGGACCTTATAAAGACCATGCTGGGGATTCATCTTCACCTTACAATTATATATGCCGTCAGAAGATGTCTCGTCAACAATACTATAGAAGTCATTCAACAATTTCATAGTCAGTCTGTTATGGGAGTAAATAGATAGTTAATTTTGTATCTCGCGTTATTGACACTGATATCACCATTTGGCAGGAATGAGATGCGCCTCTTCTTCTTGACGGCATCCTCACCACGGAAGATGTTCGACAGGATGAAAGTGAAATCACCCTTTAGCACCTTCTTGATATACCACTTGTTAAGAGGACCTATCACATTGAATATACGGGCCTTGCCATTGGTATAGGAAAAATCAAATGCCTTGATACCAAACCCATTGACGACCGTGCCAACGATCTGGTCTTCAGATTCTTTGTTCATGATGCAGATGCCAGTCACCTCGTTCCCTCGTGCCTGCATCAACAGGTTGTACTCCAGACACGTCACGGAATCCGGCACTTCCTGCATGGCATGAACAGAACCCAGTCCTGTCAGCCACAAAAGACTAATCAATGCTAAACACTTTCTCATCAATGGAAACATTCGCTTTCATGTTGCTCATCTTGACAACCGTGACATCTCCAGATTTCTCGATCATCTTCACACTGCTGACCAAAGTCAGGGCAGGATTGAAATAGATCTCAATGGTATTGTAGATCTGCTTCACTTCCTTCTTCTTGGGATATAAGCGGGCGAAATAGCCCTGATCCGATTTGTAGATCTCCACATCAAAATCAGATGTACTCTTCAGACCTCCTCCCGTGATGCTGTTGAGGATGATGCTGGTAATCTGACGGAACATCTTATTTCCCTGAACACTGATATCCTGAGTGGATTTCGTAGATTTGATGCGGACCTTATCATTATTCATGATAAAGACATAGTCATACGGGGCGGTATATTGCCACCTCAGCTTATTCGGCTGCTTGAAATACATCACACCTTTCGACTGCATCTCCTTCTTCAATAATTTCATGGTCTTCGTCTGGGTGAAGTCACACTGCAGCGTCTTCGTGGCCGAGGCCCCCTTGTCGATCTTCTCAATAATCTGCTTCTGCTGCTCAGCTGTCAGTTTGGTCTGTCCAGACATCTGAAGCGCCATGACAAAAGTCAGCATGATAAACGTTATTCTTTTCATATTCTATTTTGCTATAAGAACACAACCTGTTAATATCATAAATACCCCAATCCACCTGGTCATGGGAATCTGTTCGTGGAAGAAGATGATGGCAGCAAAGATGCCCATGACATAACTGAGACTGACCATCGGGTATGCCATACTGAAGGGGAAATGCTTGATGATATACATCCACAGGATGGAACCGGCACCATAGCACAGCCCACAACAGATGAACTGCCAATTGATCAGCAGTCTTTGGAAGTATGACAGCGACATGGAGAAGTCACCAGCCTTGGTAAGCCCGTACTTCATGAGAACCTGTCCTCCAGACAGGAGCATGCACTGTAACAATGATATGGGCAACAATTTCAGTATCATTTCTTCTTCAACAGAATGAATGAGAACTCCTTTCCGTTCATCTGGTTCAGCAGAAGGATAGCCTTGGGCGCTGATGAAGAGGCCTGACGTGGATCATCAAAGAGGAATGACGGCAGGAGTCCCTTCTTCAGGCAACTGGCTGCTACATATGCCCCTAACGCCGAAGATGTGTAATTCTCTCCGAAGAGATGCTTATAGTGCAGGAAGGGTATATCCCGGGAGAAAAGCCCGAAACATTTCTGATAAGGCTCATCATTCACAGAATTACCATTGATACCTGTCATCACGGCACTGATATCATCCATCGTCATCCCAGCCTCATCCAACATCTTATCCAGGCTCGTCTTCAGCATAGCCTCGGATGACAGCTGGAAGATGCTAATACCAGCCAATTCACAAAGATCCTCCGAACTTTCGCTCCTATTGAGCATCATTGACATGGCTATTTCCCCACAGGGGTCCATACCTTCCACACCCACGTATCCGGCCTTCTGAAGCAGCTTGAAATACGACTCCACCATCTCATCATGTCCTCCCACCAAAGCTGTGGAGATCTCACCTAACTGCATCTGCATCCAGGCATCCAACAGCGCGAGGTCAAAACTGAAGCCACCATGCGAATAAGTCGTATTATACTTATGTGTCTTGGTGTAAATACCTAATGTGGCGCCCACCGTGTTATGGGTTGACTGCATAAAATAGGTAGGACTAAGCGTCTCCTCGCCGTTCTCCACCATTGCTTCCAGGAATTTCTCCGTGTAATCGAGACTACCGATACTGGTACCGGTGATGATGGCGTCGGGATGCTCAATTCCCGTATCCTTCAGGACTTTCAAAGCGGTGACAAGCGCACGTTTCATCAGACCACCCATCCTTCTCACCTCACCAGGCGACAGATAATCCTTGAAAGAGGGGTCTATCGCTTTCACCAGAATATCATGGTAATAGAGGGGTTCCTCCATCCACTGCTCCGACAAGGGTTGTTGGATTGAGATCTGCTCAGCTGCTTGTACGTATATTCTATTTCGTTTCATGTCAGGCATCATATTTAGACAATATCAGAGAGGAATCATTGCCACCGAATCCAAAGGCGTTACTCAGGATATGCTTGATCTCTGTCTGGGGATGAGGATCCATCACGGGGATAATCCCATCCTCCATCGGCGTGTGCCAGTTGATATTCACTGGCAGGAACTGATGCTTGAGAGCCAATATACAGAAGACAGCCTCAATACTGCCGGATGCACTGGTTGTATGACCAGTAAACGACTTGGTGGAAGATACAGGAGGTAGATGGTTGCCGAAAACACGACTGATGGCGTGACTCTCACTCTCATCATTATTAGGTGTTCCTGTACCATGGGCATTGATATACTGGATATCCGAAGGCTGTAATCCTGCCAATTGCAGGGCTTTCTCCATAGCCAGGACAGCACCTTCTCCCTCAGGAGACGAAGCGGTCTGGTGGAAAGCATCACAGGCATTCCCATAGCCACTGAGCAGACACAGAGGCTGCACACCACGTTTCTCAACAGATGCAGCTGTCTCCAGCACCAGATAGGCAGCACCTTCACCCAGGTTCAAGCCTGCCCGATCCTTGTCGAAAGGTCTGCAAGGCTGGTGATCCAGGATCATCAACGTATTGAATCCATTCAGGTGGAACATGGTCAGGCACTCGGCACCACCAACGACCACCTTCTCCGCCATGCCACAGCGCAACATGTTTGCACCTGTGATGATGGCATTCGTTGCAGAAGAGCAGGCCGTTGAGACGGTTGACAAAGAGGCGAACTGACCGAAATAATCGGCAATCATCTCTGTGCTGTCTGCGCAATTATGGGTGGAGATAAGCGCATGTGCATGAGCACTGTCACACTCCTTCTCTTTAGCGAAGAACAACTCTCTCCGATCCATACCGCCCACAGTCGTTGCCGATATGAAGGGGATATCATTTAACTGCTCACCCGCAAGACCTGCCTGTTCCAGAGCCTCCCGTAAGGCGAGCCTGCCCATCAGAGCGGAACGCGTCAGGAAAGGATTGTATTCCACACCAAGCATCTGCATCATCTCCTCATTGCTGAACTGGACTTCTCCCACAGGGAGATCTTTGTGAATGGACGGTAGATATTTCATCTGTCGAATACCACTCGCACCTTCCAACAGGGATGTCAGTGTCTCGTTCTTACCGATGCCAATAGCCGATACAACGCCTGCACCTGTTACATATATCGATTCCATGATTCCTTACACCTCTTTACTATAGACATCCCATCGTTTCATCCATTCCGTGTAGAAGGCGGGCATGTCCCATACTAATTGATAATTTGGATCCATAAAGACCTGCACGGTCCGGCCTGTTGCCATGATACTGCCGTCCTCGGGATGACGAATCTCATATTCGAACACAATCTTCGCGGCCTCTGACGGACAATAGCTGATCGTCATCTCCGGCTGCATCCCATATTTCAACGGCTGTTTGTATTGAATAGACATGTCAACGATCGGCGCATAATAGCCATTATCCACGATCAGGTTGTAGTCCAGACCATACTCCTGTCCGAAATATTCCCGGGCATCCTCCAGATACTTCACGTATGCCCCATGCCAGACGACCCTCATGGCATCTACCTCGCTAAACCTGATCTTGAAGCGGAAAGTGGATTTCAAGAATGTCTCTGTCATTGTTTGAGAATTATTCATGATCTGCCGCCTGGATATCTGTCAATGCAATCTTCATACTGGCAGTGGCAATGACCTCATCACCTACCTTCGTCGTGACATTGGCCAGTGTCAGGTTGAACACCTCCTCCACGATCTCGATATAGGTATGCAGTACTTCATGACAGCGGGGTTGTCTGATAATGGTACAGTTCCGGACATTGCCTATGAAGCCGATCTTGATGGATTCTTTCTGTTCCCTGTTGATACAGCCCATTCTGGCGGCACACGACTGAGTCATGTTCTCCATGATACCTGCCGGCGACAACTCATTGTCATCCAAAAAGATATTATCCTCGCGCACCACCAGTTCCGTAACAGCATCTGCTGCTTCACATGTCAGCACCCTATCCACCATCACAAAGGGAGGACGCTGGGGGATGAGACTAATAATGGGAATGTCTTTCAGATTCATGACGAAACTTTATCCGACCTTGGACTCTATATAATCATAGAACTGTGAAAGTGTCTTCACATCGGTCATCTCCTGGGGCTTGATCTTAAAGCCGAAGTTCTTGTCCACGATGACGACGATATCCACATAGTCAAGGCTGTCAATACCCATGTCCTCCTTCAGCTTTGCCTCAGGGAAAATGTTTGCCTCGTCAATCTCCAGGTCATCAATAAGGAAATTCTTTACCTTTTCTTCAATTTCTACTCTTGTCATTTCTTTTATTTTTGATTGTTATGATATTGATTCGCAACTAATCTACCCAGATGTCTGAATAGTTGAACCACTGCAGAGGATAGGCCTCAAGCAGTCTCTCTATCTCAGCGGTATAAGCATCGGCCAACTGCTGTCTCTGTTCACCCTTGGGTAATGTCTTATCGTAATACAACGGTGTCATATAGGCTGTATAGGAACCGTCTTTCTCTTTCATCGCACTCACCATCAGGGCATTCAGTCCTCTCGTCGTCGCAAGTGAAAGCGGACCCTTTGCCAAGTTGACCTGATGACCATGGATGGATGATGTCACGACCTTGTTCTTGTTCATGACACGATCCACGAAGGCGCTGACTGCCTCACCGTTATCCAGGGCCTCTACGATCTCTTCACTGTGGGAGGTCTCTATGCCAACGGGGATCATCTTCATATTCATATCGCGGAACGAAGCCTGACGATAACTCATCAGTGACTGTTTCTCTCCACCATACACAAGGATATTACAAGGTTTCGTCAGATGAATGGAATAGCCGACGATCTCACTGCATCCGATATGTGCATTCAACATCAGCATCGGCTCTGGCTTTGACGTCATCTCCATCAACAAGTCATCCCCGTGATAGGTGATCCGGAGTTTACGGCCAGCATACATGGCGAACTTGTCAATGACCGTCTGACCAAAGATACAGTGGTTCCTGTAGGTCGCCTTCAGAGACTTCCAGCGGCTATAGCCCCTTTTTTCGTGGAAATAGCGATAGGCAATACGGGCACCAGGGCTCAAGACCAATGTCACAGGAATGACACAGACCGACATGAAACCGTAGATGATCTTGATATTCACATGTTTCAGCAGACTGATCAGCATGCTAAACATCTTAGCATTGCCGTATGTGGTTCCCTCTTTTCTCTTTCTGCCTAAGCCCATTTTTTAAGTATCTGTGATTATTTCGCTCGTTTAACACTTCTTGATCACCAATGCGGAGTTCGTGCCTCCGAAGCCGAAAGAGTTGCTGAGTACATAGTTAATCTCCGTGTCAACCGTTTTCGTGGCGATATTCAGAGGCTCTGAATACTGATCCGGCTCCTCGAAATTGATATTCGGCGCCACAAAGTTGTTACGCATCATCAGGGTGGAATAGACGATCTCGCTGGCGCCAGCCATCCAGCACTCATGCCCCGTCATGGACTTGGTGCTGGAGATGAGGGCCCGTTCCCCATTGAAAAGACGGTTCAGGGCAATAGCCTCATACATATCACCCTGTGGCGTTGATGTGGCATGCGCATTGATATAGTCTATATCATCGGCCTTGACACCGGCATCCTGCATCGCACGGGTGATGGCGATCACACACCCATCATCACTCGGCTGACTGATACCACCACCATTACTGGAGAAGCCATAACCACAGACCTCGGCAAGAATGGTCGCACCACGCTTGACAGCATGATCATAATCCTCCAGCACCAGGGCAGCAGCACCACCACTGGGAACCAGACCGTCGCGGTTCTTGTCGAAGGGTCTTGATGCCTTCGTAGGGGCATCCATACGGACGGAGAAGGTGTTGAGGGCATCGAACGATGACATCGAATACTTGTTCACCTCCTGAGCACCGCCACAAAGCACCATGTCCTGCATGCCCTGCTTGATCAGCAGATAAGCCAGACCGATGGAGTGAGACCCACTTGCACAGGCCGAACTTACGGTGAAGTTAACCCCGCGCAGATGGAAGATCGTGCTCATGTTCATATTGACTGTCGAGTTCAGCTCCTGGAACACCAATCCTGAACCCACCAAGGCTGAATCGTGCTTCTCCTCCATAATCTGGTTCGTACTGACGACAGCCTTTGCAGAAGAATCATTTCCGAAGATTCCACCCACCTCATGACTCAATAAATATTCCTCATCAACACGGGCCATCTCAAAGGCTTCCCTACTGGCCATATAGGCATACTCAGCCTCCTCCGACAACCCCATGCGCAACCGGCGCTCAAGAAGGGACTTCAACTGAGGACGCTCGACGAATCCTGTCAGACCAGACCTATAGCCATAAGTCAGACGCTCCTCATCCAAGCCTATTCCGGATTTCCCGTTATAAAGGGAATCCTTGACCTCTTCCAAGTTAGTTCCAAGACAGGACCAGATGCCCATGCCCGTTATAACAACTCTTCTCATTGCTTTTCAACAACCTGATTAATCATTAATACACCTGATCAGAAAGTGTGTCATACTTCTCGATAAAAGCCGTCGGAATATAGGCTGTAGAAACCAGTCCGACCTTCGACAAGGAGACAATCACTCTCTGTTGACCTGAGACCCTGGCGACCTTTCCTTCGACACCACGGAACAGACCATCTATCACCCTGACCCTGTCACCATCCTTGTAATGACACTGAGAGGGTTTCACAAATAAAATATGCTCGTTCTTGCTGACCGTTGCCCTAATGAAGTTAATCATCTCAGAATTGGATATGATAAGCGGAGGATTCTGGTTATCACCAATCAATTCGAAATGATTATAGTAGTAGGACAGGAAAGACATGACAGGAGTCCGCTTCACATACTCCTCTGCCTTTTCTTCTGTCGTATAGGCAAAAAGTAAATTGGGAATCAGATTCTCCAGGACTTTCTTCCGCCTGCCATTTACGTATTTCTGCACATAATGCTGAGCCACATACGTATAGGTCCCGTTCTCGACGAGATAATCCATTGCTTTCTCCACTCTGCCATAGGAAGCGCGAAACACAAACCACTTCTTGTTTGGATCCGGCACATATCTTACCGACACCCCGGTTATTGAGCTTGTTGCTTCGGGGAGGGCGTCAGAGGTAAGTCCAACGCTTGGAGGATTGGCCTCGCCTCCGCGAGTTTTTACATTAGACAATGTGCCCATGAATGGATTTTCCCAAATTCGGCTGCAAAAGTACTACTTTTTTATGAAATAAAAGAAGTTTTTTATGAAATAAAAGACGCTATTCGCAAAAAACTTCATATAAAGACAGCCCCCGACGAAAGGATGCTTTCTGTCGGGGGCTGTCATCGTGTGCAGGAAATTACTTCTTGCGGTTGGCCTGAACGAACTCAGCCATCGATTTGATGGACTTGAAGATCTCCTTGCCGGCTGAGGGGTCCTTGATCTTGATGCCATAGTTCTTCTCCATCATAACGATGAGTTCCAGAGCATCGATAGAGTCCAAACCGAGACCTGAGCCAAACAGGGGGGCATCGTCCTCGATTTCCTCGGGCTGAACATCCTCAAGATTCAACACTTCAATGATTTGCTTTTTCAGTTCTAATACTAAATCTTCCATATTTCTTGTTTTTATTTGGTTATTTCTCAATCAGATAGACGGATGCCTCAAAATGGTCCGGATCATCGCAGTCGAGCCACCCGCAGATGGCACTCTGCGTCGTGCCGTCCAGGAAGGAGGCCTCGACAGTGGCACGGATGGCAGCCTCATCATAGGCGTCGAGCACATAGAAGGAGGTCTCACCATAATAGCCGTTACGGATGGCAATCTCACCCGTCACGATGTTTGGCAGGGTATAGACGAACAGAGCGGGACTGGGGAAATAGTCGTCAGGCCGCTGGATCGTGTCCTGATATTTACGGTCGTTCGTCACCGAACCGCTGCGATTGAACAGGATGACGGCACGGTCTTCCGAGTCCTGATGACGATCGCCCTCTGCCTGCAGGAGCAACTCGGAGGCGATGAAACCCAACTTACTGAGCTCGTCCATCTTGAAGAACTTCGGATAGTCGTTGATACGGGCTCTGTATATTTCCGTTAGCAGGGCAGCACCCTGCGCCGTCGTGGCCAGCATCTCACCGTTCAGTTCCACACGCTCTGGCGTGATCTTCACCCATTGTCTGGTCGTCATCGCTCACCTCCTTTCCCAAACAGCATGGCGGCATTGCATCCTCCGAAGCCCGAGAGGAGCTTCAGGAAAGCCCGCTTATCCGTCTGCCCGTTCTGGGCAGATACACGGACAGCTTTGGAGACACCCAGTTCCTCGAACCCACGGGTACCCAAGACACAGCCATCATCGACAGCCTGCATCGAGAGGATCGTCTCCAGCACACCAGCGGCTCCCATCGTATGACCATAATAGCCTTTCAGGGAGTTGACGGGCACGTCCTTCAACCCTGCCCTATTCACGGCCACAGCCTCCATCTCATCGTTATAGAGTGTGGAGGTGCCATGCACATTGACGAAAGCCAACCGTTCTGCGGACATGTCCCCCATCGCTGCACAGATAGCCCTGTAGCTACCCTCCCCCGTCCGCGACGGGTTGGAGATATGATGGGCATCATTACGGACAGCACCACTCACAGCCTGCCACTCGTCAGCCCCCAGCTGGTCCACTTTATCATATATGATCGTGGCAGCGGCCTCACCGAGGTTCAGCCCTACCCGCTCGATATCAAACGGACGACATTCCATGGGCGACAACGCCATCAGACACTGGAAACCGCTGATGATGAAATGCGACTGCACGTCGGCCCCAATGACCACAGCCGTGTCGCAGACGCCATTCTCCAACAGCCGCATGGCGATGATCTGCGCACTCAGACCAGAGATACAGGCGTTGGAAACCACCAGAGGCTGGTTTGGATTTCCGAAATACGCAGCGATCATCTTTGCCGCAGCCCCGAGATGAATCCGATCTTCATGGGGTAGCAACTCCACGTTTCCCTTCGTCGTCGATACCACGAACAGTACCCTGGGCGATGCCGGGTCGATATCCGCCTGTGCCAACGCACGACGGGCGGACTGGATGGCGATGGTCTCAAAACGCGTATAGCCGTCAAGACGCTCCACCTGATCCCAGTCGAACAACGAGGCCGTGAAGGGCTCGGGCAGTCCCATCGCACCTTCATAACGATGCAGACAACTCCTGCCAGCCTTGACGTTGGCATAGTTCTCTGCCGTCGTCAAGCCTAGGGGCGAATAGATATTATCTGCAATCCTACGTATCATATCAACTGATGGCGTCTATATCTGTCTCTGCTATTCTCATCTCTGCCATGGCGATGGTCTCATCACCGACCTTCACCTCCGCAAGCACCTGTGTCAGCTGCATCACTTCCTGAATCACCTCGATGCTGGTGGTCAACACCTCACCCTTCCGGGCAGGACGTATCACCTTGAAACCCTTCACACTGCCGATGAATCCCAGTTTCACATGCTCCTCATGGACAAAGAGGTTGATGTATCCCATGCGGGCGGCACAGGTCTGTGCGATGTTCTCCATCAGTGCACAGGAGTTCAGCATGCCGTCCTCCTCCATGAAGAGGTTATCCTCGCGCACGGCGAAACTCGTCGTCGTCACCACCTCGTCGAAATGGATCAGACGGTCTATCATCACAAACGGAGGACGCTGCGGCAGCAACGTCAGCACGTCGATCTTCTCCACATCACTGCCCCGCGTCATGATTCCAGAATTCATAATAGTTAAACCACTGTTCAGGGTACTGTTTCAGGATGGTCTCTATCTCACTGGCGAAATGCTGGGCGAGATTGGCGGCCTGCTCATGACGATTGGCAAACGGACGATCGTCTGTCTGTATACGCCTGATATACACCTGATAACGATAGGCCGACACCTTCATCACGAAAGTGGCGATGGTCGGCACCTCCCTTTGCAGGGCCAGCATATACGGCCCGAGGGGGAAGCGGGCACGACTGCCCATGAAATCACACTCTACATAACGGGGCGATCCGAAGATACGGTCACCCGGGATACTCACGATCTCACCACTGGCCAGCGCGTCGTTCATCAGGAAGATATGCGACATATCCTCACTGACGGGGATCATGTGGATATTGTTCTCCGTGAGCACCCTGTGGCGGTTCTCCATCACGGCCTTGGCCTCTCCAGGGAACACCAGTGCATTATAGCGCTTCTCCGTCGCCTTGAAGGTATAGCCGGCCACCTCGTAGTTGCCCACATGACAGCTCAGGATCATAAATCCCGACTCCCCCTTGCACAACTCCAGGTATTTGTCGTAGCCATCGAGTTCAAACTGGAACTGCCGTCCTGCAAAGACGGCGAAACGGTCCAGGATGATCTGTCCGAAGCGGTAGTGGTTGAGATAGACATAGCGGAACGACTTCCACACGCCATAGCCCTGTCGCTGACGGAAATAGTGGTACATCGAGATATACCCCTTGTGGGCGAACAGCATATAGAACGGTACGAAGAACACGGCCATGCACCCGTAGAAAATCCGGATGTTCATATAACGGAACGCCCATATCAGCACCCTGTGCATCCAGGTCATCCCGCCGGTATTGCCGCGCCATTCCTCGTGTCCCAGCTGTTCTGACATCTCCTTAACTGATCTTGCTCTCTATATAATCACAGAACTGGCTGAAAGTCTTCACCCCAGCCATTTCCTCCGACTTGATCTTAAAGCCGAATTCACGCTTGACGATCACAGGGATATCGACAAAGTCGAGACTGTCGATACCCAGTTCCTCTTTCAACAAGGCCTCAGGCGCGATCTTCTCCTCGTCGATCTCCAGATCGTCGATGAGGATTGCCCTGACCTTCTCTTCTATTTCTTGTCTGCTCACTTTGTTGAATCGTTTAGTCTTTTACTTTACATACCATGATGGAGTGGCCCTGTCCGAGGTTGTCGTGGATAGTCTCCACCTCCATACCGGCCTGACGGATGATACGCGTCATGTCGTCAGTATTATACATCTTACTATTTCCGTTGGCCAGTGCCGTGAAATACAGGCTGGTCATCGTCAGACAGAAGGCAGCGGGCTCGAAGCGCTGACGATCCCAGAGGGTCTCCATGATATAGACGCGGCTATCCTTGTCCATGATCTTGGCGGCACGCTCCAGGATGCTCTGGATCTCATCCTCACCGAAGCAGTCGAGGAACTGGCTCATCCAGATTGCATCGTAGTGCTTGTTCGTGGGGAACGCGTTCGAGCGGTTCAACAGGTCGGTAGGATAGGCATCGATGCGCTCTGCACCAGGCTTGCCCGCCGTCTGCTGTTTCATCATCTCCACCTGCTGGGGCAGATCCATCACCGTCACGACCACATCCTGGTCATAGCCGACGCACTGCAGTGCCCAACGGCCCGTGTTGCCACCCACGTCGAGCAGTGTCTTGGGCTTGTTGCCGAACACCACCTCCAGCGCCTGCTGGAAAGAGCTGTCGGAATAGAAATGATCGAAGCCAAACCAACTCTTCTGCACCTGTTCGGGCAGTGAGGAGAGTCCTTCGTAGATCGTGGGCCAGTCACCGAAATGCTTCAGTCCGGCGGGTTTGCCCTCCTTCAGGGCCTCTTCCAGATGGAACCACCCTTCGTAGTTCACATCGTGGTTGAAATCAATGTTCACACGGGTGGCCGGATCGTTGATCAGGAACCAGCCTGTCTTAGCCAACTCGAACCGTTCACTGTCCTTATCGACGATCACGGTTCCAATACAGAGTGAGGCTTCCATCAGCACCTTGACGGCATAGACCGACAGGCCCGTCTTCTCAGCCACCTCGGCAATCGTCATACCCTTGTCACTGTCGCGGAGCAAGTCGAGGATGCCGAACTTCAGCATCAGTCTTGATGCCTGAAACACGATGGGTCCCCAGGCAATCCACTCCGCCCTTGCCTGAGCCTCACGGGCCGACAAGTGCTCTTTCGTATAAGCCTTCTCTAATGCAGGAGATAGATTCATTTTATTGTCTTTTTTTGCTTAATTATCCGTATGCACGCGTATTTGGCGTGCAAAGGTACATATAATTATTGACTTGCGCAAGCAAAAAGACCAAAAAACTGCATTTTCATCCCAAAAGGGAGATCAGGATTACAGCTTCATCCTGCGCCAGAACCAGAGTGGGATCCTGCGCCAGAGGGCTGTCAGCAGGCGCCATTTCCAGTCGATGACGCAGACGTGCTTCTTCTGCTTGACGGCCTTCACGATGGCCTTGGCCACAGGCGCCGGCTGCATCAGCATCGGATAATGATGGGTGCCCGACAACAGGTCGGTATCCACAAAACCGGGACGGATATCCGTAAGGCTGATCTTCAGTTCCTTGGCATGAGCCAACTGTTCCAGTGCCTGCAGATAGGTGGCCTGCATGGCCTTCGTGGCGGAATAGGAAGGAGCGGGTCCCAGACCCTTCGTACCAGCGATCGACGTGATGGCGGCGATATGTCCCCCACCATTGGCAGCAAAGTAGCGGTAGGCCTCGCCGATCATCCGCGTAAAGCCCAAAGCGTTGGTACGCACGGTGGAGAGTTCGATCGTCTCCTCCAACTCACGGTTCTGCCTTCCGATACCAGCGGCATAGAAGAACAGGTCCATACCACCGATCCGCTTGATCAGCGTCATCAGTTTCTCTCCAGCATCACTGGCTGTCACATCGATCTTCGCCACTTTCACCCTGTCCTCATGGGCATGCATCATCGGCAGCAGCATACCGTCACGACGGGCTGCCAGTCCGACTGTCCAACCCTCGTCGATGAAGAGCTGCGCCACCTCTTTGCCGATGCCTGAAGAGGCACCAATCACGATTGCTTTCATCTTCTTGTTTTTTATTTGTCCATCACCAATCCGGAGGCAGCACGATATTCTCCACCTCATGGGCCCTCACGAACAGAGGCGCGATCTCCGCATCCGTGAAGCCAGCGATGCCACAGCCGATACGGGTGACGAGGAACGTCAGATCCGGACGGCTCTTGGCAAAGGCGATAAACTCATCCACATAGGGCTTGATGGTCTCCACCCCACCCTGCATCGTGGGAATGCCGTAGCTGCGCCCCTGCAAGCCGACGCCCTGTCCCATGATGGCACCAAACTTTCTGTAGGCGACCCAGGCCGCCCCACCGCCATGCATGCCTGCAAGGTTACTGCCGAAGACGAAGATCTCATTCGGCCCTAACTGCGTGATCTGCTCTGGTGTTGTCCTTTTCTGTTCCATATCTGTGTATTTACTGTATTGTCTCAGCCTTTGATGAGTTTCAGGATCTGCTTCTCCGAAGCATCGGGAAGGAGGGTCTTGAAATGGTCGAAGAGACGGTCGAAAGAGGCCTCTGGCAAACGCGGACACTGACATGCCTCCCGCCCAAGGAGTTGTTCTGGTGTCGTGAGCAGCGACCATCCCCAGCCGTATTCGCGCCCATGCTTGTCCATGGGATAGACGAAATCCTCCGTGATGACGCGACAGGCCATCTGCAGACGGGTGACATAGCCATCAAAACGACTGCGCATTTTGGGGCCTGTGAAGCCACAGGCCGCCCGCAGTTCACGGGTGATCAGCGGCCCCTGTTCCTGCAGCGTGAAGAGGATGGTCTCCTCGATGGAACCCTCCGATGGCACAGGATGCAGATGACGGCGGTAGTTGCAGAAATCAGGCCACCATGCCTTACTGATAAAGCCTGCCTTACCCGCGAAGAACTTGCCATAGACGCAGTTGCCCTCCGTGATGATCGGGCCCTTCCACTTCCACAACGGCCAGTCCCAGCCACCGTCAGGCAGCACCACGTAACGGCAGTCGTCAGCCACCATCTCCTCCGCTGAATAGCCACGGATGCCACTATCCAGCAACGGCAGAAAACCAATTTCCTGGATCAGCTCCATGATTTGGGCGCAACTGTATATTTCGCGATGCTTTAAATCCATCATTCATCATTTAGAATTTGTGGCAAAATTAAGCAAAATCCCGCAGAAATCCAAATTTATGCCATAAAAAGGTACTTTTCACGAATTAAGGGTTCCTTATTTTGGCAAAAGGAGTCCTTATTTTCGCTAAAGGACTCCTTATTACGCATAAATATCCACTTATTTCTGCATATTCATTGCCATTTTAGTCTTTCAACGAATAAGTGATGGTGGTCACGACGCGCAGTTTTTTGATGTAGGGTGTGTTCTGGTCGCGATCCTCGATCTCGAACTGCCCCTGCCCTGCCGTCAGGATCTGGCCCAGTTCACTCTTGCTGGCCTCGGCAAACTGTTCTGCCGTCTTCTGTGCATTCTTGATCGCCTCCGCCATCATCTCCGGCTTCATCTGCTGGAACGAGGCATACTCATAGTCAGGGGAGCTGTTCTCGATGGCGACACCTTGTTTCAGCAGTTCACCCTGTTTGAAGATGGCCTTATTGACCTCTGTCACCTTATTCGTCGCCACGGTAATCGTCGTGTTGACGATGTAACGGAAGTTCTTCTGGTTGTCGCCCCATTCGCGGGCCTCTAGGTCGCTGATGGTGGGAGGATTCACCGTGATTTCCTTCTCGTCGAGACCATTCTGTTTCAGGAACCTCTTGATCTTGTCCGTCTGGATGTTGATGTTCTCATAGAGCAGCGGCAGGTCGTTACCCGTCACCTTGGTGCCAATGCTCCACGTCACCTTATCAGCAGGCACCTCGCGCTCAGCAAGTCCCTTGACGGTAACCTTACGATCCTTGTTGGCAAAGTTGTCGATGCCAGCCTTGATAAACAAGCCCATAACCGCAACGCCCACCGCAATGAGGGCCGATGCAATAATACGATTTTCTTTCATAAGCATCATTTTTAAAAGATTTGACGTTGCAAAGGTGAGAAAAATATCTAATATTCCTATGGGGAAAACCCTATTTCTGCGAGATGATTTCCCTATTTATTGGATTTGAGATATTTCATTATTGCTTTTTATCCTACTCAAACCAAGATATATCAGGTACCTCCCCTTGTTTTTTCATTTCATCGAACTCTTCTTTCTGCTTTCTCTCCCACTCATTCTGGGGCACTCGATCACCTTTCCATAACTTAAGGCAGATAATATCAGAGTCCAATTCATCTGACTTATTCACTTCCCTTGCATAAAACTGGGGGAAATAGTTAGCTAATATAACAGGATCAGTGTCACTATTATGACAGAATCGTTCAAACATGGTTGCTTGTATCTCAATGGGGGTACCATCTTTTAGTTCAGGAATCTTATCAAGCCCTAATTTACAGAATAAGTTCACATCCTCCATGAAGGAATCCTCATTACCAGCCAGTTTTTCCTTCACATACATCTCCTCACACTCCCATCCTACAAAGGATATATCCTTAGGACATCTTTTTTCACCTTTGTAGAACCTGCACATAGCTAATATTTCTTCTTTATTCACCTTCTGAATCAAATACTTTATCCGCAAGTGGAGCCAATTCAAATTCCAATACACTCGAAGGAATACCTAATTCCATAAAAAGATAATTTAATATGCTCCGTTTTGTATTTGTACTACACGAAGAATACACGTAGCATTGATCCGCTATCTTTGTCTTATCTTTGCCATCTGTCTCGTGTATCCAGTAGTTCTTAGTGGCGAGATAAGTCATGGTTGAGGGATTCTCATTATACATGAGTTTACAAACCATAACCAACATATCCTTCCAAGTTATTACAGAGTGCCGCTCATCACGATATCTGAATCCTTGAATCGTTCTGCCAGTCAGTTCATATTCATCATCATCGAATGAAACAAGCTCATACTCTTTCTCTAAAGGTATATAATCAGACTTTATCATGGGCCATAGATGTAGGAAATTGTTGAGCAGGTTATTCTGCCTTTCCAGGATCTCATCCAGAGTCCATTTTGAGCAATGTTTCAAATAGTTCGACAAACGGAAAGCAGAGTTATCAAAACCATCTATTTTATTACCCTTACGATCTATATAGCCTTCTTTCTTTTCCATGAAAGAATGGTTGCTGTAGGATACATTAAATCCTGTCAACGTGAGATTGCCAAATGTATGTAAATAAGCATTATATATATCCTCCCAGTTTTCACCAAGTTCCAGTTTCCACTGAGGAGTCAATGTCTGAGGCATGATATGTTCAATGGTGAATTCGCCAGACTGCATCTTCGCCACAATTGTATCGTTGGCTTCAGGACTGTTTTCATTTTCCATTCTCTCAAACAAGAAACAACGATAACTACTTGGTATTCTGTATATTTGTCTAATAGGAAACTCTTTTATTATCTCTTCGTTCTCAGGGAAAGCTGCCGTACCTTGTTTTCTCAGAAGTACATGCTTTAATATCTGTGAATAAGGCAACGTTAATTCTATACCCCTCTTCTCATGGCGTTTATATATCTTCAGAATATCATTATGCAAAATGGCGAACATCTTCTGAAGCGCATTGGCTGGATAGTTACAAATAATACGTCTAGCCCAAAAGTTCTCTATTACATCAAGTACTTCGTATATCTCATCCTCGCTTAATGCATTATTTTCTGCATAATCAAAGAATGACATAAAGAAAGGCAAGTGCACAGTAGTTCCGATGTTGGCTATCTGCTTCAACTTCCTGTCTATACGCTTATTACCTGTTTCACCTTTTGTTATTTGTCTATAATAACGGGCATACTTCAACATCATTTCCAGAAGTTTTCTTCTTTCTATTTGACGCTCTTCGTCATACTTCTTAAAATCGAAATACAAATCCTCAATATTGCTAATGATACCTTCTTCAATAGTCAGGTAGTCACGAATAAACATTGTGGGTTCTCCATCTGTCATTTTTTCAATTTTGCTCCAATAAGAACGATAGTATTCTTCTTGTTCAGATGGTGATAGCGACATCAAAAGATAGTTTCTTACCTTGTCTGCCTCTTCTAGATCTTTACCACATGAGTTCAACGATTCAAATATAAGTTGGGGATTATCCTTGGAATCCAGTCGGATATCTATTACCGTCAGTTTTTCAATAGCACCAATCAAGTCTTTGAAACTCAAATCACTAGCTTTGATCATCTGATAGAATAACAGATAATTTGATGTGATGCCAGAGTTCTTAATAAACTCATCTAGGTTATTACTAAATAGAGCATCATAAGCTTCCAGGTCTCCCTCAATAGGCTTCAACTTTATCTTTCGCTCCACTCTTCTACGCACAGCATAAAGATAGTTCTTTCGCACTTCCTCTATATCCTCGTCACCTTTTTCCATGTCATTATTTGCAACAGCATTAAGACCAGCAAGAATCAGTAGAGATAAGGTTGTAATACGTTGCTGGCCATCAATGATAAGTAGATCATCATCCACTTCATTAACTCTAGAGGCTACAATACTACCAAAGAAATGACTATATATTCCCTGTCGATGAATCTTCTTCAGGTCTTCAAACAGCCTCACACAATGCTTTTGCTGCCAAGCATACTTACGCTGATATAATGGAATAATGAATAATGTCATTGCCCCATAAAAGTAATCACAAATTCTTGTCGCGTCACGCATAATCCTTGTTTTTAATTATCTATAGTTTCTTCAATTCCTCAACTAAAATATCTATTCCATCAACTGCACCTGCTCTTATATGCATAAAACCATGTGGTAGTTTTCCATCCATAACACCTGGATCAACTATAAATTTTGGTATTTCTGGGTGTACATAATCTACCAAGCCAGCTGCAGGATATACAACAAGCGACGTACCTATCACCACAAATATATCTGCATATTCTATCAGATGAATGGCCTCCTGTATTTCTGGTCCAAGATATTCACCAAACCACACAATATATGGACGAAGTTGCGAACCATCTGCAGCTTTATCTCCTAAAAGGATTGGCTTCTCTAGTGGATACTCCTGAATATTATCAGGATCAAGGCGATTACGTGAAGAAGTTACCTTTGTCAATTCACCATGCAGATGGATAACACGACTACTACCTGCTCGTTCATGTAGATTATCAACATTCTGAGTTATTATTGTCACATCATGCATTTGTTCCAACTCTGCCAATACTATATGAGCATGATTTGGCTCAACCTCAAGCAGATTCTTACGACGGGCATTATAGAAATCAAGTACGGCCTGAGGCTTTTCTTCGAAGCCAGCAACACTTGCCAGTTCCTTCGCATCATATTTTTTCCACAATCCATCAGCATCACGGAAAGTCGGGATGCCACTTTCTTTGCTAATCCCTGCTCCTGTGAATACAACAAGTTTCTGTCTAATAATACTCTTCGTTTCCATAGAATACTGTATTATATCTCTACCACTTGTGCTACATGGTCACTCATCTCTTTTTCCCAATTGCAAAGAGTATAGGACTTGATAGGTATATTTGAGAAAGTGTAGTCTAAAAAGAAAGGCGACTTCTCATCAAACCTATGGAAATAGGTTGCTGTGGTTTCCTTACCCAGCACCTCACCCGTCTGCTGATGATAAGCACTGACATAGCCCATGCTTCCAAGGAAATCAAAGATGGCCTCAATACTAAATTGCTTCGTTTCGCCAGACTGGCCTTTATAGCAGTTCATGTCTCCAGAGATAATCGCGGAATATTCTTTGAGATATGGAGCATACTCTTGCAAAGCTTCCATCGCAATCTGAGGATAGTCTTTAGGGGCATTACTATCAGACCTTGTAGGCCACGCTGCCATTATCAAAACTCCCTCCATCATCAAAGGAAGCATATACTGATGGTTAGGGTTGAGCCATTGAGGTACAATCGCCTTCAACTCTGATTTCCAGATAACACCAAGCCCTTTGAAGTCGTAATTGCCCATCCATTCCATCCTATACCCCTCAGACAACTTTACCTGAGCAGGAGAGGCAACTTCTGGCAAGATATAGACATCTGCATCAAATTGCATAATCTTATCTATCTTCTCTTGCGAAGAGCGATTGATGTTATAGGTTAATATCCTCATTTGTTTTAAGTTTGTGCAAAGATAGTCAAATAATTCGTATCTGCCAAATAATACCATATTTATTTTAATCCATCAGCACATCTTCTTTAGAGAATCTGATTGTTTTCGTTGAGAGATTATCACCAGCAGACTCGCCTAAAGAATGTGAATTCCTGCTGGTGACAAGGTCTGCAATCCGGAAGAGAGCAGACAGAGAATGATCGATCATCTTTTCAAGACAACTTTTCATTTCGTCTGATCTTGATGGTGAGTTGGATCTGTTGCTCTGGGTGAGCCTCTGGGATGATCCTGCTGATACGTGCTTCAAAGATTTTACCCCATCCCATTTCGAGGAAATTGGCCAGATCTTCGTTCTCGCCACTTGGCACGTAACCAAGACAAAACTCCTCTCCATCGGCATCAGTATAAACTACCTGAACAGCATAACCATCAAACCTGTTTTCCAAATCACGACGAAGTTCCACAATGGTACCCACTTTGAGTTCATCCCACACCTCGTCTGCATCGTGATACTTACGACCTGCGAGGTGACAATCCATAAAAAACACTTTCTTTGTAACCATAACTTTACTAATCATTAAGTGAAACAATATAACCATTCATCAGACTGCCGAGGGCAATCGCCATTACAAAAATCAGAAATAATCCAGTCATAACTTACATCTTTTTAGGTTCTACAATTATGTTATCGGGGGCAAAGAT
>JAGCPV010000173.1 GCA_017965475.1 Prevotella sp. | reverse complement strand
GACCTGCCAGTACATCAGTCTGCGGGTCGTCAGGTAGTTTTCCAGAGAGTAGATACCCTTGTGATCCACCACGAGGGAGTCATCGACCACGTTCAGCATCTTGATGATACGTGCAGAACCGATATTGCCTTCCGTCACACCTGTATAGAACGAGTCGCGCCGCAGGTAGTCAAGACGGTCCATATCCAGTTGACTGGATATCAGCTGATGTAGGAAGTTCTTGGGGTATTCGCCTTTAAAGATGGAGATGGCGAGGTTCAGCTGACCGTTGAAATGGCGGTTGATCTCCTCCATCATCAGCAGGGAGATGTCCTCGTGTGAGATGCCGTGTATCAGCGTATCCTCCAGCACATGTGAGAAAGGACCATGTCCGATGTCGTGCATCAGGATGGCGGCCTGAACCGCCTCAGCCTCCGTATCGAAGATAAAGATGCCCTTCTGTTGGAGTGAGAGTACGGCCTCACTCATCAGATGGAAGGCACCTAAGGAATGTTGGAACCGGGTATGACGGGCTCCAGGATAGACCACGGAGGCCAGTCCCAGTTGGTTGATGCGGTTCAAACGCTGAAACAAAGGGTGTTCCACGATGCCGTAGAGCAGTCCACGAGGTATCTTGATAAACCCGAAGACCGGGTCGTTGATGATCTTTGCTTCCTTCATTTAAGAATTGCTGCCATTTCCTGCTGCAGTTTCTTGGCGGCGTCGGCAGCGGCTTCTGCGAAGTCCTCGCCGTTGGAGGCGTAGATGATGCCACGGCTGGAGTTGACCAACAGACCACAGTCCTTGGTCATACCGTATTTGCAGACCTCCTGTAGCGAACCACCCTGTGCCCCGACACCAGGAACCAACAGGAAGTGGTTGGGCGCCACCTTACGGATATCCTCGAACATCTGTCCCTGTGTGGCACCAACGACGTACATCATATTCTCTTCGTTGCCCCATTGCTGAGAGGTTTTCAGCACCTTTTCAAAGAGCCGTTCACCTTGTGTATCTTCCGTCAACTGGAAGTCGTGCGACCCTTTGTTACTGGTCAGTGCGAGCAGGATGACCCACTTGTCCTTATAACCCAGGAACGGGGTCACGGAATCCTCGCCCATATAGGGGGCTACCGTCAGTGCATCGACATCATATTCCTCGAAGAAGGTCTTGGCATACATCTTCGACGTGTTGCCGATATCACCACGTTTGGCATCAGCGATGATGAAGTGGTTGGGGTATTCCTCTTTGAGATAGTCGATAGTGGCTTCAAAAGCCAGCATGCCATCCACACCGTATGCCTCGTAGAAGGCCAGGTTGGGTTTGTATGCCACACAATAGGGGGCTGTGGCATCTATGATGAGGGCATTGAACTCACAGAGGGCCCTGAAGATATAATCTTCCCCGTCCTTGGCCTTGGCCTCGTCGATGATACACTGGGGGATCTTGTCAAGGTCGGTATCAAGACCCACACACAGGAAACTCTGCTTCTCACGTATCTGCTTAATTAACTCTTGTCTAGTCATATCTGTCAAATCTGTGACTTATAATTCTGTTTCTTTCATTCTCTCTGCATTCTCGGCTACGGTCAGTGCATCGATCATAGCCTGGATATCGCCCCCGAGAAAACCCTGCAGGTCGTGGGTGGTATAGCCGATACGGTGGTCCGTCACTCGTCCCTGTGGGAAATTGTAGGTACGGATCTTGGCACTGCGGTCACCCGTGCTCACCAGACTCTTACGACGACTGGCGATGTCGTCCATATACTTCTGGTGCTCCTTATCATAGATAAAAGTATAGAGGCGTGAGAGGGCGCGTTCCTTGTTCTTGGGCTGGTCGCGTGTCTCCGTACATTCTATCAGAATCTCCTCTGTCTCACCCGTATTTGGATTCTTCCACATATAACGCAGACGGACACCGGATTCCACCTTGTTCACGTTCTGACCACCGGCACCGGAGCTACGGAAGGTATCCCACTTGATCTCACCTTCGTTCACATGTACCTCAAACTTATCTGCCTCAGGCAGTACGGCCACCGTGGCTGCCGAGGTATGCATACGTCCCTGGGTCTCCGTAGCCGGCACGCGCTGCACACGGTGGACACCTGACTCGTATTTCAGGGTGCCATAGACATCGGCACCCGAAACGGCAAAGTCGATCTCCTTATAGCCACCCACAGCACCTTCGGAGACACTGGTGATGGAGAGTTGCCAGCCTTTTGAGTCGCAGTAACTCTTATACATTTTGAACAGGTCGCCGGCAAACAGACAGGCCTCATCGCCGCCCGTGCCTGCGCGGATCTCCATCTGTACGTTCTTGGCATCCTCAGGATCCTTGGGTATCAGGGCAATCTTGATCTCCTCTTCCAGTTTGGGTTGGAGTTCCTCATTGGCAGCCAGTTCCTCACGAGCCATCTCCTTCATCTCGGGGTCGGTCTCGTTGGCGAGAATATCCTTGGCTTCCTTGATACCATTCAGACAGGCGATATAGCGTTTGCGGGCATCCATAATGTCGCCCAGGTCCTTATACTCTTTCGTCAGCTTCACGAAACGGTTCTGGTCTGCGATCACATCGGGGTCGGTGATCAGGGTCGATACCTCCTCGAAGCGTGCCTCCAGTCCGTCTAGTTTCTGTAATATACTGTTATTATCCATATTAATATTCAAATGTTCCGAATTCACTCTTGATGGTCAGACTCTTCTTCCCTTCCTCGATGTGACCCACCACCTGGGCGTCGATATTGAAGCTCTTCGAGATCGCGATGACCTGCTCGGCGATCTCGGGACGCACGTAGATCTCCATGCGGTGACCCATGTTGAATACCTGGTACATCTCCTTCCAGTCGGTGCCGGAGCACTCGTGGATGGCCTTGAACAGTGGGGGAACGGGGAACATGTTATCCTTAATGACCTTGCAGTTGTCGTTCACGAAGTGCAGCACCTTGGTCTGGGCACCACCTGTGCAGTGTACCATACCGTGGATCTCAGGACGCAGTTCGTCGAGCAGTTTCTTGATGACGGGGGCATAGGTACGGGTAGGAGAGAGTACCAGTTGTCCTGCATCCACAGGCGACCCTTCGACGGCATCCGTCAATTGGTATTTGCCACTATAAACGAGTTCGTCGGGTACGGCGTGGTCGTAGCTCTCGGGATAGTTCTCTGCCAGATACTTGGCGAAGACATCGTGACGGGCCGAAGTCAGACCGTTGGAACCCATACCGCCGTTATAGCGTTTCTCGTAGGTGGCCTGTCCTGTGGATGACAATCCGACGATCACATCTCCGGGACGGATATGGGCATTGTCGATCACGTCACTGCGCTTCATACGGCAGGTGACGGTGGAATCCACGATGATCGTACGCACCAGGTCGCCCACGTCTGCTGTCTCTCCACCTGTCGGATAGATGCCGATACCCATCTCCCGCAGTTCTGCCAGGAGTTCGTCGGTACCATTGATGATGGCCGAGATCACCTCACCAGGTATGAGCATCTTATTACGGCCTATCGTCGATGAGACCAGGATATTATCCACGGCACCCACACAGAGCAGGTCGTCGGTGTTCATCACGATGGCATCCTGTGCGATACCTTTCCAGACGGAGAGATCGCCCGTCTCCTTCCAATACATATAGGCCAGTGCCGACTTCGTGCCGGCACCGTCAGCATGCATGATGTTACAATACTCAGGATCGCCTCCCAGGATATCAGGGATAATCTTGCAAAAAGCCTGTGGGAAAATACCCTTGTCAATGTTCTTAATGGCGTTATGAACGTCTTCTTTGGCGGCACTCACGCCACGCATCATATATCTATTATCCATAATTACTTATTTCTCTCTTCCGTTCCAGAACTCCCACGAGGCAAACGCCTGTAGGAGCAGCATCTCCAGTCCATTCTTGACATCAGCACCTCGTTCGGCTCCCTTGCGCATGAAGAGCGTCTGATCCGGGTTGTAGATCAGGTCGTAGAGGATGGTGTGACTGTCCATGGCCTCGTACGGCAGGTCAGGACATTCTTCCGTGCGGGGATACATACCTAACGGTGTGCAGTTCACGATCACATTGTACTCCTTGATGATATCTGGTGTGATGTTCTTATACTGGATGGTCTCCGGACGTTCGTAGCGACTGACCAAGACCGGTTCCAGACCCAGCGACTTCAGACCGAAGCGGATAGCCTTCGAAGCACCACCTGTGCCGAGGACCAGTGCTTTCTTGTGCCATTTCCTGTCAAGCATCGGCTCGATACTCTGGGTAAACCCGATCACATCACTATTATAGCCCTTCAGGACGGTCTTGTCCTTCTCATGGGTGATACGGATCACATTGACGGCACCGATGGCCCGTGCCTCAGGCGAGATCGAGTCCAGAAAAGGAAGGACCTTCTCCTTGTAGGGGATCGTCACATTCAGTCCCTTCAGCTCGGGATTCTTGTCAAGAATCTCTGGCAGGATGTCAATACTGGGAATCTCATAATTCTCATATTTGGCATTGATCTTCTCGTCAGCAAATCTCTGGTTGAAATAGCTGATGGAGAACGAATGTCCCAGTGGGTAGCCTATTAATCCGTACTTATCCATATATCTCGTGTATTATTTAGTTGCAAAATACATCGTGCAGATGCCGAACGTGAGTCGTTTGAACGACGCTTCCCTGAAACCGGCCTTCCTGAGGATCTCCACCATGCGCTCTCCCTGTGGAAAGGCCTCGATGGTCTTCGTCAGATAACCATAGGCGCTGGTGTCCTTCGAGATCAGCCGTCCGTAGATCGGCAGTACCGTGTGGGAATAGACATGGAAGAGCTGTTTCATGGGAAAACTGACAGGTGTTGTCAGTTCCACGATGCTCAGATGTCCTCCATCTTTCAACACACGACACATCTCCTCCAGTCCCTTGTCCAGGTCGGCGAAGTTACGGATGCCGAAAGCCGCTGTCACAGCGTCGAAGGATCCGTCGGGATAGGAGAGGGCCAGACAATCCTCCTTTTCAAAAGTGATGATGTCCTGTAGTCCCTTTTCCTGTACTTTCCGTCGTCCGATCTCCATCATACCCTCGCTGATATCGGCTCCGACGAGCTTCTCAGGTTTCAGCATCTCTGCCGCGAGGATGGCGAAGTCACCTGTACCGGTGGCAATGTCGAGCAGGGTCTTCGGCTTGTGGGGCTCCAGTTGTCGGATCGCCTTCTGTCGCCAGCCTTTGTCAATATCCCAGGAGAGACGGTGGTTCAGTTTGTCGTAGGTCGGTGCGATGTGATCGAACATCTGTTCCACCTGCGCCGCCTTCCCACCTTCTGCCTCATAGGGCTTGATCGTCTCCTGCTCGTACATCCCTTATTTTTTCTCAAACGCCTTCAGCCAACTGCTGACGTTTTTCTCGATTCTCGTGGCGATATCCTCGTCGCTGGTCTCACGCTCAAAACGTTCGCCGACGATATGCTCATACAGTTCGATATAGCGTTCGCTGACGCTCTCGGCGTATTCGTCGGTAATCTCCGGCATCACCTGTCCGGGCTCGTTCATGAAGTTGTGCTCGATAAGCCACTGACGCACGAACTCCTTCGAGAGCTGACGCTGCGGTTCTCCCTTGGCCAGCTTCTCCTCATAGCCTTCGGCATAGAAATAACGGCTGGAGTCGGGGGTGTGGATCTCGTCGATGAGATACACCTTACCGTCGCGCTTGCCGAACTCATATTTCGTATCCACGAGGATCAGTCCACGTTTGGCGGCAATCTCCTGTCCACGGGCAAAGATCCTGCGGGTGTAGTCCTCCATCACGGCGTAGTCCTCTGCCGAGACGATACCCTGGGCAATGATCTCTTCCTTGGAGATGTTCATGTCGTGTCCCTCGTCGGCCTTGGTCGTCGGGGTGATGATGGGCTCGGGGAAACGCTCGTTCTCCTTCATGCCGTCAGGCAGTTTCACGCCACAGAGTTCCCGACAGCCGTTCTTGTACTCGCGCCAGGCAGAGCCTGTCAGGATAGAACGGATGATCATCTCCACACGGAAGCCCTCGCACTTCAGTCCGATGGTGACCATGGGATCCGGGGTGGCGAGTTTCCAGTTCGGGCAGATGTCTGTCGTGGCGTCCAGGAACTTGGCGGCGATCTGGTTCAGCACTTGTCCCTTGAAGGGGATACCCTTCGGTAATACGACGTCGAAGGCCGAGATACGGTCCGTGGCCACCATGACCATCAGATCATCCTTGATGTTATACACATCACGTACCTTACCGTGATAGACACTCTTCTGTCCTTCAAAATTGAAATCAGTTCTTGTTAATGCTTTCATCTTATATTTGACTATTTTACGATTTCACCTTTCATTTCCTTATCAAACTCTTCGTAGGCGTTGACGATGCGGGTCACCAGCTTATGACGCACGATGTCCCGGCTGTCCAGGTTCACCACCCCGATTCCTTCTACATTATTTAATATATGCAGGGCCTCGATCAGTCCGCTCTTCTGCGAGTGCGGCAGGTCGATCTGCGTCATGTCGCCCGTGATGATCATCTTCGTGTTCCATCCCATACGTGTCAGGAACATGCGGATCTGTGCGGGTGTGGTGTTCTGCGCCTCGTCGAGGATCACGACGGCATCGTTCAGCGTCCTACCTCTCATAAAGGCCAGTGGTGCGATCTGAATGACGTGTTTCTCCATCATGTCCTGCAACTTCACCTGTGGTATCATATCCTCCAGGGCATCGTAGAGCGGCTGCAGGTAGGGGTCGATCTTATCCTTCATGTCACCGGGCAGAAAACCCAGTTTCTCGCCGGCCTCTACGGCAGGACGACTCAGGATGATCTTCTTGGCCGTCTTCTCCTTCAGGGCCTTCACGGCGAGGGCGATGCTCAGGTAGGTCTTTCCCGTACCAGCGGGACCCACGGCAAACACCATGTCGTGACTGTTGTATGCCTGTACCTGCCGCTGCTGGTTCTCGGAACGGGGTTTGATAGGACGCCCCGACATGGAATAGACGATCACGCCCTCAGGAATGTCGTCCTTCGTACG
>JAGCPV010000172.1 GCA_017965475.1 Prevotella sp. | reverse complement strand
TAATCCACGTCGAGGTAGTTATCGTGGAAGGCATTGTTCTGCTCAGGGTCGAGAACCTCGAGTAGGGCAGAGGCAGGGTCACCGTTATGGGTCATCTGTGTCACCTTGTCGATTTCATCGAGGATGAACACAGGATTGGAACTGCCTGCCTTCTGTATGCTCTTGATGATACGTCCTGGCATGGCTCCGATATAGGTACGTCGATGACCACGAATTTCTGCCTCGTCGTGCAGGCCACCCAGCGACATGCGTACATACTTACGTTTCATGGCTTCGGCAATCGACTTACCCAGAGAGGTCTTACCAACTCCCGGAGGACCGTAGAGACAGATAATCGGACTCTTCAGGTCACCTCTCAGGGCCAGCACGGCCATATATTCGAGGATACGCTCCTTGACCTTCTCCATGCCATAATGGTCGTGGTCCAGAATTTTCTGTGCACGCTTCAGGTCCAGATCGTCTTCTGTATATTCGCCCCAAGGCAGACTCACGAGGGTCTGCAGATAGGTGAGTTGCACGTTGAATTCAGGACTTTGTGGGTTCAAGTTGTCCAGTTTGTCAGCCTCTTTGTGGAAGGTCTTATTGACTTCGGCAGACCAGTTCTTGCCTTCGGCTTTTTTCAACAACTCATATTTTTCAGGGGACGTCTCACCATTGCCCATCTCTGCCTGCATGTTCTTGATTTGCTGCTGCAGGAAGTAATTGCGTTGCTGTTCGTCAATATCTTCACGGGTCTTGTTACGGATGTCGGCCTTTAGGTTCTGCAGGTTGATCTCACGGTTGATGATTTTCATCACGTTGAAGAGCCGCTCCTTCACTGATTCCATCTCAAGCAGTCTGATCTTCTCCTTGATAGAGAACGGCAGGTTCGAGCAGACGAAGTTGAGTGCCATCATGCTGTTCGAAATGTTCTTAATGGCAAAGGTGGCCTCGTCAGGGATCTCCTCTGTGACGCTGATATACTCATTCACCATGTTGCGCAGATCATCCATGGCGGTCTTGAACTCCCTGTCTCTCTTCTCCGGTTCAATATCCATCAGGGGTTCCACCTCTCCTTCCAGATGGGGAAGACTCTGGGATATCTTTATCAGTCGCAGACGGCTGTAACACTGAACGATAGCCGTGATGTTTCCATTAGGAAGCGTCAACAACTTCATCACTTTGGCGAAGACACCTGTCTCATACAGGTCATCCTGTAGAGGCACATCAACCTCTGGGTCACGCTGGCATACAATACCGATTAATTCACCTTTTTTCTCGGCCTTCTGAATAACGATCTTGCTGGAGTCCCGTCCTATGAGGATAGGGGAGACCACACCAGGAAACAGTACGAGATTTCGTACAGGCAGAATAGGCACATTTGGCGGCGTATTGATATTGAGGATATCATGGAAATCCCCGTCAATATCGGCTATCATCTGAAATGCTGAATTCTTATTCGGATTACTCATGTTTTCGTTTCTTTCTTTAAAATTGGCTGCAAAGTTACTAATAATAATTAAGAATGAAGAATGAAGTGTGTAAGAATTAACAAATAATTAGTATCTTTGCCCTCGAAATGGCAAATGACTACTTCCAATTCAAGCAATTCATCGTCCGTCAGCAACACTGTGGCATGAAGGTGGGAACCGATGGGACGTTACTGGGTGCATGGGCTCAGGCTCCGGATGATCCATGTCGAATCCTTGATATCGGAACGGGCACAGGACTGATTGCCCTCATGATGGCACAGCGTTTTCCTCAGGCAACGGTGACGGGTGTTGATATTGACGACGCTGCCGTCTCACAGGCAAAGGAAAATGTGATGGAATCGCCATTTTCCAATCGGGTCACTATTCTGAAATGTGATATACTACAGTTGGAAGATACCGATGGATTCGATGCTATTATCTGCAACCCGCCTTTTTTCGTGAACTCATTGACATGTCCAGATGAACAACGTACAGCTGCCCGTCATACGGTCAGTCTCTCCTTTGAAAATCTTGCACATGCTGCCTTCAGACTACTCAAACCCGATGGTATTTTTTCAGTGGTGATTCCAACTGAGAACCGTCCCAATCTGGAGGCTGCTTCCCGTATGGAGGGATTCTTCATTAGTCGTATTTGCCTGATAAAAACAACGCCTCAAAAACAGCCAAAGCGTCAGTTGATTGAATTCAGGAAATTTCCTGTGTATGAAATAAATATACAAGAAGGTATCATCGAAGATTCACCCAACGTAAAAAATCCTTGGTATCGACAACTAACAGAAGCATTTTATATCAAATGAAGGTAACAATTATACAATTAGACATTGAGTGGGGGAGTCCCGCAGAAAACATCAAACGTGTAGAACGACTGATGTCGAAAGAACCAGACAGTAACCTTTATGTTTTGCCTGAGATGTGGAGTACAGGATTCGTGACAGAACCTGCTGGGATTGCTGAGGACGAAGCTACCAGTATCTCGTTGAAATGGATGAAAAAGACGGCCCATGATCGTCGTTGTGCGATTTGTGGAAGTTTGGCTATCTATGTTGATGGTAATTATCGAAATCGCCATTATTTTGTGAATGGTCAAACTGGGATAGTGTCATATTATGATAAACACCATCTTTTCCGTTATGGTGGAGAAGACCAATATTACCAGCCAGGAGAGGAGCAAACGGTTGTAGAATATATGGGTGTTCGTTTTCTGCTGCTTACCTGTTACGACTTACGTTTCCCGATGTGGAGCCGATATAAGGACACTTTGGATTACCATGCCATTATAGTTGTGGCCAACTGGCCGGAGAGTCGCCAGAATGCCTGGCAGATTCTTACTCGGGCCCGTGCTATTGAGAATCAGGCATTCTTGATTGGCTGTAATCGTGTTGGTAATGATGATTATTCGCATTACAAAGGACTAAGTGCTATGATTAGTCCTATTGGCAAAACACTTGTCTGTTGTCATCCTGATATAGAGGACACAGCTACTGTTTCTCTGAATCTGGAGATGCTTGAACATCAGCGTCATAAATTCAGAGTTTTAGACGATCGTGATATTTTCTAGAATCGTCATTATGATAAATAATATCTTCGTTATCTCCCCTCACGAAGAGAATTCTGAAGAAAATAAGGAAAAACGAAGAGTAATTGAAAAAAAAACACTACCTTTGCACCCCGAAATAATATATAAGGTATAAGGAACAATGATAACTGTCACAAATCTGGCTATACAATTTGGAAAGAAGACGCTCTACAAGGACGTCAATCTGAAGTTTACAAGTGGAAACATATATGGTATTATTGGTGCTAACGGTGCTGGTAAATCAACACTATTACGTGCCATTAGCGGTGAACTTGAACCCAATAAAGGAACTGTTGAGATGCAGCCTGGCGAACGCCTGAGCGTGTTGGAACAGGACCACTTTAAATATGATGAGTTCTCTGTAATGGATACGGTACTCATGGGTCATAAGCCCATGTGGGACAATATGAAGGAGCGTGAGGCACTCTACTCCAAGCCTGAGATGACGGAGGAAGATGGCAACCGTGCCGCAGAGTTGGAGATGGCCTTTGCAGAGATGAACGGCTACGAGGCCGAAAGTGAAGCCGCCCAATTGCTACAGAATCTTGGTGTAACCGAAGGACAACATTACAAGCAGATGGCCGAGATCTCGAACAATGAGAAAGTGCGTGTGATGTTGGCCAAGGCACTGTTCGGACATCCCGACAACCTGTTGCTCGATGAGCCCACCAACGACCTCGACCTCGACACCGTGCAGTGGTTGGAAGAGTATTTGTCGAATCTGGAACAGTGCGTACTCGTGGTATCACACGACCGTCACTTCCTTGATGCCGTCTCAACACAGACCGTAGATATCGACTTCGGTAAGGTGACACTCTTCTCGGGTAACTACTCTTTCTGGTACGAATCTAGTCAGTTGGCACTCCGTCAGGCACAGAACCAGAAACTGAAGGCCGAGGAAAAGAAAAAACAGCTGGAAGAGTTCATCCGCCGTTTCTCAGCTAATGTCGCCAAGTCCAAGCAGACCACCTCGCGCAAGAAGATGTTGGAGAAGTTGAATGTGGAGGAAATCACACCCTCGACACGTAAATATCCTGGTATTATCTTCTCTATGGAGCGTGAACCGGGTACCCAGATTCTCGAAGTGGAAGGTCTGAAGGCTGTAGATGCCGATGGAACGGTACTCTTTGATAACGTGAACTTCACCATAGAGAAAGGTCAGAAGACAGTTTTCCTCTCCCATAATCCGAAGGCTATGACTGCCCTCTTCGAGATTATCAACGGCAATCGTGAGGCACAGGCTGGTACATTTAAGTGGGGCGTTACGATCACCACAGCCTATCTCCCACTCGACAATACGGAGTTTTTCCAGAGTGAGATGAACCTTGTGGATTGGTTGTCACAGTGGGGACCTGGTAATGAAGTCGTGATGAAGTCATATCTTGGTCGTATGCTTTTCCGTGAGGAAGATGTGTTGAAGCATGTCAATGTACTTTCCGGCGGTGAGAAGATGCGTTGTATGATCGCCCGTATGCAGCTGAAAAACGCCAACTGTCTGATTCTCGACACGCCGACAAACCATCTTGACCTTGAATCTATTCAGGCTTTCAACAACAACCTGATCCAGTTCAAGGGCAATATCCTCTTTGCTTCACACGACCATGAGTTCATCAACACAGTTGCAGATCGAATCATCGAACTGACCCCGAAAGGTACCATCGATAAGTTGATGACCTACGACGATTACATCTACGACGAAACCATCAAAGAGCAGAAAGCGAAATTGTATGCTTAATTCGGCACGGATTTTGCTGAAAAGTTAGAAAAGACTTTAAACAACGCTATTATGACAGAAAAAGATATTGAGATCAAAGACGAAGAGCTACAGGAAGAGCAGCCCGTTGAGGAAGATACTGCCAAAGAGACAGAGGTAGGTGCAGAGAAAGAAACCTCAGAAGAGGCAGAAAGTCAAGGTGAACTTGAGGATGTGGAAGAGAAAGATCCGCTGGAGAAAGCCCAGGACGAGATAGCCGAACTGAAGGATAAATGGTTACGCTCTGTGGCAGAGTTTGAGAACTACCGTAAACGTACTCTCAAAGAGCGTGCAGAGTTGATCCTGAATGGTGGTGAGAAATTCATAACCGCTATCCTACCCGTCTTAGATGATATGGAAAGGGCTATCGAGAACGGTGCCAAGACCGATGATCCAGAAGTACTGCGTGAGGGTATGTCACTCATTTATCAGAAGTTCCTGAAGACGCTTGAGTCTCAGGGGGTTAGCAAGATTGACACAGCGGATGCTGATTTTGATACAGACCTGCACGAGGCCGTGGCTATGGTACCTGGTATGGGCGATGACAAAAAAGGCAAGGTGATAGACTGTCTGCAGAAAGGATATAAACTGAATGATAAAGTAATCCGCCACGCTAAGGTGGCAGTAGGACAATAATATGGCACAGAAACGCGATTACTACGAGGTGCTTGGGGTCGAGAAGACCGCCTCGGAAGACGAGATCAAGAAAGCTTATCGAAAAATAGCTATTAAGTATCATCCGGACCGCAACCCTGGTGACAAAGAGGCTGAGGAAAAGTTCAAGGAGGCCGCGGAGGCCTATAATGTACTCCACGATCCGAAGACCCGTCAACAATATGACCAGTTTGGTTTCGAGGGTCCTGGAATGGGTGGTTTCGGAGGTTTCAGTGGCTTCGGTGGTGCCAGCATGAACATGGACGACATCTTCTCGATGTTCGGCGATATCTTTGGTGGACATGGATTTGGTGGCTTCGGGGGTGGTTCCCGTCGTCCGCAGCAGCACAGAGGCAGTGATCTCAGATTGAAGGTAAAACTCTCCCTTGAGGAGATCAACACTGGAGTGACGAAGAAGTTCAAGGTGAGAAAGGATATCCCCTGTGAGCACTGTCACGGAAGTGGTGCCGAGGCTGGCAGCGGCAAGGAGACCTGTGAGACCTGTCATGGTACAGGTGTCATTACCCACACGACACAGAGCATCTTTGGAATGATGCAGCAGCAGAGTGTCTGTCCTGTCTGTGGTGGTGAGGGTCAGGTTATCAAAAATAAATGTCACGAATGTGGTGGTACGGGTATCAAGAAAGGTGAAGAAGTTGTGGAAATTACCATCCCTGCAGGCGTAGCGGAAGGTATGGTTGTCAACGTACCTGGCAAAGGAAACGCTGGTAAGCATAACGGTATCAACGGAGATATTCAGGTGTTCATCGAGGAGGAAGAACATGATATGTTTGTCCGTGATGGCAATGATTTGATATACAACCTACTCCTTGACTTCCCCACGGCTGCACTCGGTGGTGAAGTAGAGATACCGACCATCGAAGGTACCAAGTTGAAGGTCAAGATGGAGAACGGTACCCAACCTGGCAAGACCATCCGTTTACGTGGTAAAGGACTGCCCGCCGTACAGGGTTATGGCAATGGGAAGGGTGATCTCGTGGTGAATATCAGTGTCTATGTACCGAGAACGCTCAGTCGTGAGGAGAAAACAGCCATCGAACAATTCCGCGAGAGCGACAACTTCAAGGGAGATAAACAGACGAAAGACTCTATTTTTCAGCGCTTTAAAAACTATTTCAATTAACTCATCGTCAATCGCAATAGCATGACCTATCAGGAAACGTGTGAATATCTGTACAACCAGATGCCGATGTTTGAGCGGCAGGGAGCCAGTGGTTACAAGGAAGGACTTGACAATAGTCTGGCACTTGACGAACATTTCAAACATCCCCACCGTAAGTACCGCACGATCCATGTGGCAGGTACAAACGGCAAAGGTTCCTGTGTGCATACTCTCTCTGCGATCCTGCAGTCATGCGGCTATAAGGTTGGACTCTATACGTCTCCACACCTGGTGGATTTCAGTGAGCGCATCCGTTTCAATGGAGCCCCCATCCCTGAGGAATATGTCATTGACTTCGTAGAAAACGAAAAAGCTTTCCTCGAGCCACTACAACCATCTTTCTTTGAGGTCGTTACGGCTATGGCCTTCAAGTTTTTTGCAGACATGGAGGTCGATATTGCCGTCATTGAGGTGGGACTGGGAGGACGACTGGACTGTACCAACATCATCTCCCCTATCCTATCCATCATCACGAACATTGGTTTTGACCATACACAGTTCCTGGGTACATCCTTGGAACAGATAGCGATGGAGAAAGCCGGTATTATCAAGAAAAATGTACCCGTTATCATTGGTGAGACCACCCCGGAAACACGTATGGTGTTCGAGGCTGTAGCGGCAGAGGCCAAAGCGCCGCTGATTCTGGCTGAAGAACAACCAGAGGTGAAATCCTGTGCGCATACAGACAAAGGCATCACATACCAGACGGAGAATTATGGCATACTGGAAGGCGAACTGTCTGGCAACTATCAGGAAAAGAATACGAATACCGTTCTCTGTGCTGTGAGGGAACTGGAGAAGATGGGGTATCTGTTTCCTGTTTATAGCCGACCTGGCTATATTTGTCAGAATAAGGAGGTTCGGGAAGCATTTAAGCGTGTTTGCGAACTGACAGGATTACAAGGACGTTGGCAGACTGTCAAGGAGTCACCGTTGACAATCTGTGATACGGGTCACAATTTGGATGGATGGAAATACCTGAGTAAACAGTTGATGTCGGTATCATGTCAGCACATGCACATTGTATTTGGCATGGTCGATGACAAGGACTTCGAAGGAGTGATGGCCTTACTACCGAAGACAGCCACCTATTATTTTACAAAAGCCAATAATAAGCGAGCCCTTTCTGAGAATGTTCTGATGATTTATGCCCAAGGACTGGGACTTACAGGAGAATGTTATCCAGATGTCGTCAGTGCCTATCAGGCTGCTCAGGATGCTGCAGACGAGAAAGACTTTGTGTTCATCGGAGGTAGCAGTTATGTAGTCGCAGACTTCCTTAAAAACTGCATTTAGCGTTTTTTAATACATCCGAAACATTTTTTT
>JAGCPV010000020.1 GCA_017965475.1 Prevotella sp. | reverse complement strand
CCATCAGACGAAACCCTGGGTGAAAGTCGGTATCTCACCCTTTGGCATCTATCGCAACAAGAAGAACTCGCCAACAGGCAGCGACACCAATGGTTTACAGAACTATGACGACCTGTATGCCGACGTGCTGCTCTGGATCAACAATGGCTGGCTCGACTACTGCGTGCCTCAGATCTATTGGGAGATCGGCAACAAGGCCGCAGACTATGAGACGCTGATCAAATGGTGGAACCAGCATGCTGGCGCCCGTCCACTGATCATTGGTGAGGATGTGGAGCGTACTGTGAAGCATGCTGACCTCAAGAACCCCAATATCCATCAGATGTCTGCGAAGATGGCCCTCCACCGTCAGTTGCCCAATGTTCAGGGAACCGTCCTGTGGTATGCCAAGGCTGCCGTCGATAATGTCGGTAACTATGGCACCAATCTGCGTCATGTCTATTGGAAGTACCCCGCCTTACAGCCTGCAATGCCCTTCATCGACGGGAAGGCCCCCCAGAAGGTCAAGAAGTTGAAACCGATGTGGATGGGCGAGGATTATGTCTTGTTCTGGACGGCACCCAAGCCAAAGGGTTGGGACGACGAGGCTGTCAAGTATGTAGTCTATCGCTTTGCCAAGGGAGAATCCATTGATACGGAGGATCCCTCGAAGATCTTTGCCATTACTGACCAGACCTTTATCAAACTCCCTTATCAGAATGGCAAAGAGAAATGGGTGTATGTCGTCACGGCTCTCGACCGTTTGCAGAACGAGAGTAAGATCGTGAAGAAGAAAATCAAGTTATAAGGATATGAGGAAGATTGTTGCTTTGTTGGCTATTGCTGTTTTGATCGTCTCCTGTGGTGGTCGTAGGCAGATGTCGCCAGAGGAACTGGCACATAAGCTCGATAGTGTAAAGGCTTTGGAGATCAAGGAGAAACTCCAATTACAAGGGGTCAATCTGGAAAGTGCGGATAATCCCTTCAAGGTGTTCTTCGATAGTCTGTCAATGCAGACGCTTCCCCTCAGCTACACGGAGGACTATGTGAGATTCCTGCCTGGCTTCCAGGATGTTCCTGCGGAGATCCTGTCATATATGGAGTTGGATGGCGGGGAACGTCCCAAGGCCGTCAGTCTTCCTGAGTCTATCGGCGCACGACTGATGATTCTGGCTGTAGAGGAATCGGCTGGCTATTATTCTCTATGGCTGTACTCCCTGGATAACGATTATCTCCCCGTTGACAAGCTCTGTCTGTATGCCATAGAAGATCAGGAAGACGATATTGACCCGGAGGAATTCATCGAGTATTTCTCCATTACCAGCGACTTTGAAATACACCTGATAGACTATTCGAAGACCAGAAACAAGGTGAACTCCGAAGAAGTCTATTATATCGATGATTCGCGAAAGTTTTTGTTGAGGGAGAGCTCCTCAGAATAGACTATTCCTTCAGCAGGTTCTCAAGGAAAGCGTTCAGGTCTTCGTCGAGATCCGACATGATGTCCGGATCGATGATGACCAGTTCGTCATCCACTAGATAGAGTTCCGCTACAGATTCCTTGTCATCGTTCTCCAGGACGAAGGAGAAGGGTTTCAGGATCGACATGCCCTCCACGATGGTCTTGTTCTTCTCGATGCATTTCCGCAGGACGGGTGTGATCTCCTCGTAGAAATCATCGTCGCCGTTGTTGATCCATTGCTCAACAATACAACGGGTGATCTCTTCGTCATCGTCATTAAACACGGTCAGTTCGCCCATTTCCTGAGCCACGCGGATATGGATATCCGTCATCTGGGTGGCCTCTTCCTCAGCAGGGAATTTCTCCGCTATCTTACGGATGGCACGGTCGATCTGTTGGAGGGTCTGTTCGCTGGTGTTCATGTCTCTTTTGCTTAAACCGCGACAAAAGTATAAAAAAACTTTGGGAATCGCAAACGATTACGACTATTTTTTAAGAAAAAGCGTTATTTTGCTTGTTAATTCACAAGATTATTGTATCTTTGCAAAGTGCAGACTAAAATTACTCACGCAGGTGTGGTGGAATCCATCGGTACGGACAGCGTGCGCGTGCGCATCCTCCAGACTTCCGCCTGTGCTGCCTGTCAGGTGGCAAGCCACTGTCATGCCTCGAAGTCGAAAGAGAAGATCGTCGATGTGCTGAATACAGGTGACACGTCTCATCTGAAGGTGGGCGACAGTGTGGTCGTCTGTGCTTCGACGAAGATGGCCAACAGAGCCCTGCTCTTAGCATTCGGCATTCCTTTCCTGATTCTGGTCTGTGTCCTTCTGATCGTGCTGCGCCTCACGTCGGAAGAGGGGATCGCGGCAATAGCAGCCATCCTGGCCTTGGTGCCCTATTACGGCGTACTGTATCTGTATCGTGACAGGATCAGACAGCAACTCTCTTTCTATCTGGAATAGTTAAAACTAACAAATACAAAGCATTATGGATTTCATCTGGATTGCAGTTCTTGTCTTGGGGGCCATAGGTCTGATAGCCGCTGTGGTGCTGTATGCCGCTTCCAAGAAGTTTGCTGTGTATGAAGATCCGCGCATCGCACAGGTCAGCGAGGTGCTGCCTGGTGCGAACTGTGGCGGATGTGGATTCCCTGGATGCAGCGGTATGGCGGATGCCCTTGTCAAAGGGGCTGATGCTGGAAGTCTCGACGGACTCTCTTGTCCTGTCGGCGGCGCTGAGGTAATGGGAAAAGTGGCCGATCTGCTGGGAATGGCAATAGCCAACTCCGAGCCGATGGTGGCCGTCGTGAGATGTAACGGAACCTGTGAGAATCGTTCGAAGATCGTCGAGTATGCCGGGTTGCGTACCTGTGCTGCCATACATGCCTGTGGCGCTGGAGAGACGGCCTGCGGCTTCGGCTGTCTGGGTGGTGGCGACTGTGAGACAGCCTGTCAGTTTGGTGCCATCTGCGTGAACTCGGAGACGGGCATCCCTGAGGTCGATGACGACAAGTGTACCTCCTGTGGTGCCTGTGTCAAGGCTTGTCCGAGAGGTGTCATCGAACTCCGCAAGAAAGGTCCGAAGGGAAGGAGAGTGCTCGTCTCATGCGTCAACAAGGACAAAGGTCCCGTCGCCATGAAAGCCTGTGCCGTGAGTTGTATCGGATGCGGCAAATGCGAGAAGGAGTGTAACTTCGGAGCCATCACCGTTGAAAACAATCTGGCATATATCGACTTCGAGAAGTGCCGTCTGTGTCGTAAGTGCGTCACCGTATGTCCGAAGCATGCCATCTGCGATGTCAACTTCCCCACGCCCGCTCCGACTCCGAAGCCCAAAGAGCCTGTTGCCCTTAAAGCAGAGATTCCGAAGGCAGAAGTTCCAAAGCCCGTTGAGAAACCTGTCGAAAAACCCGTCGAGAAGCCCGAGCCCCCAAAGCCCAAGAAACCTTCTCGTGGTGCTTTCCTTGATACAGAATCCAGTATTTCCATCAAATAAGAAAGGTGAATATGAAGATAAAAACATTTAGTATTGGTGGAATCCACCCTGATGAGAACAAACTGACCCACGAGGTGGCTACGAAGGTGGCAGCCCTGCCCAAGCAGGCCATCTTCCCCTTGAGTCAGCATATCGGTGCCCCTGCCAAGCCCGTCGTTCAGAAGGGCGACAGGGTGAAGGTTGGTACGATGATTGCCGAGGCAGGAGGTTTCGTGTCTGCCCCCATCTTCTCGTCCGTCAGTGGCACGGTCGCCAAGATCGATACCGCCATTGATGCCACAGGCTATCGCAAGCCTGCCATCTATATCACAGTGAATGGTGACGAATGGGAACATAGGATCGACCGTTCCGACAAACTGGAGACCGTCGAGACGCATCCCGAACTTACCCCTGAGGAGATCGTCACCCGTATCAAGGATGCTGGTGTCGTGGGTATGGGAGGTGCTTGTTTCCCCACCTTTATCAAACTGACGCCACCACCTACGGCGAAGGCCGAATGCGTGATCATCAACGCCGTCGAGTGCGAACCCTATATCACAGCCGACTACCGTCTGATGATGGAACATCCAGACGAGATACTCGTTGGTCTGGAACTGCTGATGAAGGCTGCGAAGGTCACCAAGGGTTATATCGGCATCGAGACCAACAAGCCCGCCGCCATCGAACTGCTCACGCAGAAGTGTGCAGAGAAATTCTCAGTTTCGTCTTATACTGTCGAAGTGGTGCCTCTGGCTCAGCGCTATCCGCAAGGTGGTGAGAAACAGCTCGTCGATGCCGTCATCCACCGTCAGGTGCCTGCCCCTCCAGCCATTCCTGTCAATGTTGGAGCAATTGTTCAGAATGTAGGTACTGCCTTTGCTGTATATCAGGCAGTTATGAAGCGTAAGCCACTCTTTGAACGCTACACCACCGTCACTGGTAAGCATCTGGAGAACCCGGGTAACTTCCTCGTTCGTATGGGAACGCCGATGCAGGATCTGATTGATGCCTGTGGTGGCATGCCTGAAGGAGACAACAAACTGTTGGCTGGTGGTCCGATGATGGGAAAGGCCCTCACCAGTACAGAAGTTCCTATCTGCAAGGGCACAAACTCCGTGACGATCCTCTCTGGCGATGAAGCCCGTCGTAAGGAGCCGGAGCCCTGCATCCGCTGTGCCAAGTGTGTCTTGGTCTGTCCGATGGGATTGGAGCCTTATCTGCTCGCCAAACTCTCTGAGGTGCAGAACTGGGAGCGTTGTGAGCATGAGGACATCGTCAACTGTATCGAGTGCGGCTCGTGCCAGTTTACCTGTCCCGCCTATCGTCCGCTCCTCGACAATATCCGTCAGGGCAAAGCCACCGTCATGGGAATCATCCGCGCTCGTGCGGCTAAGAAATAGTCTAATTGTGAAATAGTCAAATTGTGAAATAAAACAATGAGTAAATTAATCGTTTCACTTTCGCCACATGCCCACGGACGGCAGTCTGTAGAGCGCAACATGTATGGTGTGATCATCGCCCTGATGCCAGCCATGCTCGCTTCGTTCTACTTCTTCGGTCTGGGTTCCGTTATCGTGACGGCAACGAGTGTGGCTGCCTGCTGTTTCTTTGAGTGGGCGATCTGCAAATATATCCTGAAGAAGAAGAACACCTTGTTAGACGGATCAGCCGTGATCACGGGTCTGCTGCTGGCATTTAACCTGCCATCCAACCTCCCCATCTGGATCATCCTCATTGGTGCACTCTTCGCCATTGGTGTCGCCAAGATGACCTTCGGAGGTCTCGGCAATAACCTCTTCAATCCAGCTCTCGTGGGTCGTGCCGCCCTGTTGGTGGCCTTCCCCGCCCAGATGACCACCTGGCCGAAGATCGGACAGTGGGATACCTACCTCGATGCAGAGACAGGTGCCACACCGCTCTCTATCATCAATTGGGCCATCAGGAGTGGTGATCCCTCTGTATTGGAACAGCTGCCTTCATCATTCGATCTCTTCCTGGGTACTCATTCCGGAGGTGCTGGAGCAATGGGTGAGATCTGTGCCTTAGCCCTGTTGTTTGGTCTGGCCTTCATGCTCTACGAGAAGATCATCACCTGGCACATTCCCGTCTCCATCCTTGGAATCGCGTTTGTATTCTCTGGTCTGCTCCATCTGGCTTCTCCCATCTATCCCGATCCCTTCTCAGTGCTCCTCACGGGTGGTATCATGCTGGGTGCCATCTTCATGGCGACGGACTATGTCACCTCGCCGATGACGCCCAAGGGACAGATCATCTATGGTGTGGCCATCGGATTCCTCACCATCCTCATCCGCAACTGGGGATCCTATCCTGAGGGTATGTCGTTCGCCATCCTGATCATGAACGCGTTCACGCCGCTCATCAATAATTATGTGAAACCAAAACGATTTGGGGAGGTTACAAAATGAAGAAACTCGAATCTACATTGACTAATATGGTGCTGGTGCTCACAGGCGTCGCCGTCATCATGGGCGGCATCCTCGCCTATGTGAACCACTTGACAGAAGGCCCCATTGCCGAGCAGAAGGTCAAAGCCCTGTCCGATGGCATCAAGACGGTGATGTGTGCTGCCGACATCAATGTCTCCAAAACGGATACTGTACGTCAGAACGTCTCCGGCAAGGAACTGACCTACATTATCTATAATACGCAGGATGCTCAGGGCAAAGACCTCGGGGCAGCCGTCGAGAGCACGACAGGTGGTTTTGGCGGCGATCTGAAGGTGCTCGTGGGCTTCGATACCGACGGTAAGATTCTCGGCTATACGCTGCTTGAACATGCCGAGACCCCAGGACTGGGAGCCAAGGCCGACAAGTGGTTCCAGAAAGGGGAGAAGGGCGATATCATCGGCATGGATCCCAAGGAGCCCCTGACCGTCTCGAAGGACGGTGGTCAGGTGAATGCCATCACGGCCTCTACCATCACCAGCCGTGCCTTCCTGCTCGCCGTGAACAATGCCTATAACGCCTACAAGGCCACGCCCGCTGCCGATGCCCATACAGGTGCCACACAGCAGAAAAATAATAATTAGGAATTAGAAATTGTGATTACAAAGTAAGCCCCTTATATGAATTACATAGGAATTATCAAGAATGGCATCGTCAAGGAGAACCCCACGTTCGTCCTGATGCTTGGTATGTGTCCCACGCTGGCCACCACCACCTCTGCCATCAATGGTATGTCGATGGGTCTGGCCACGATGGCCGTGCTCATCTGCACCAATGTCGTGATCTCCTGTCTGAAGAGTGTCACACCCGACAAGGTGCGCATCCCCGT
>JAGCPV010000171.1 GCA_017965475.1 Prevotella sp. | reverse complement strand
CATGATCTGCTCCTCCGCCAACGACATCGAGGCTAAGGCTACAGCCCCCGTCAAGGCCTGGACCAAGAAGGTGAACAACGTGATGAAACCCAATGTAAAACTTAACTTATTAAAGCGATAATGAAACAGATATTATCAACGATATTGTTGCTATGTTGCGCTGTGCCCATGATGGCTCAGTGGCAGATGCAGCCGACGCCTAATGATACGTTACAACCCGTTCGCAATCTGGGTAATGGAAAGGTGGCTTTCAGTATTTATGCGCCTAATGCCAAACAGGTTGGCTTTGGTGGCGATGCTATGCCTTGGGGCAAACCTCTGGAGTTCACGAAGGCCGACAACGGCGTGTGGACGGCTGTTATCTCTGACCTGAAGGACGGTGTCTATCGCTATAACTTCACCGTCGATGGTGTGAAGGTGCAGGATCCCAAGGGTCCGCTCTCTGCCGAGACCTCTGCCCTTGCCGTGATCAGCGACGGTAAGCAGTTTTACGATGTGCGTCCTGAGATCCCCCACGGTGCCCTCGCCCAGCGCTATTACTTCAGCACGACGCTCAACACCTTGCGCCGTCTGCATGTCTGGACTCCCGCTGGTTATGAGAAGTCTGCCGACAAGCTCCCCGTGCTCTATCTGATCCACGGTGGTGGCGACAACGATGCCTCGTGGCCGGGTGTGGGCTGTGCCTGTAATATCCTCGACAACCTGTTGGCTGACGGTAAGATGCAGCCGATGATCGTCGTGATGCCCAACGGCTCTATCCCCGCACAGAACCTGATGGACGAGGTGCCCCTCTTCGAGCAGGATCTCGTCACGAGCATCATCCCCTATATCGAGGACAACTACCGTGTGCTGGCCGATAAGGCTCACCGTGCGATGGCTGGTTTGTCAATGGGAGGTATGGAGACGATGGAGACCATCCTCAACGACAACGATAAGTTCGAGTATTTCTGGGTGCTGAGTGCAGGCTGGTTCCCTGCTCAGGCAGAACAGTTCGAGGGCTATCGTCAGCGTCTCGCCAAGGCTGCCGACGGTATCAAACAGAACGTGCGCCAGCTCGTCTTCACCCAGGGTGATCCTGAGGATATCGCCTACCAGAATGGTCTCGCCACCCTGAAACTCTTCGATGCCAAGGGTATCAAGTACGAGTACTACTCTGCTCCTGGCGGCCATACCTGGTACACCTGGCGCAACAACCTCCACCAGCTCGCACAGAGACTGTTTAAGTGAATATTAATAGTTTATTAAACATAACAATCGTATGAGAAAAACAATTCTAACTTTCGCCCTCGCAGCCGTATGCTGCCTCGGCGCTCAGGCACAGGAGAAACTCTTCAACAGTGCCAGTGTTCAATCGCCCGTCGTCAACAAGGACGGCACAGTGACATTCAACCTCTTTGCCCCTAAGGCCGTGAAGGTAGAGGTGACAGGTGACTTCCTGCCCACCCAGCCCATCCAGATCGAAGGCTACGGACAGTATGACGCCCCGGGCGTGGCCCAGCTGAAAGAGGGCAAGAACGGTGTGTGGAGCTACACCACCGACAAACTGGCCCCTGAGATGTATAGCTACACCTTCAACATCGACGGTATGACGGGTGTGAAGGATCCTGCCAACATCTACGTGAACCGCGACATCGTCAGCTTCACCAACATCTTCATCGTTAGCGAGGAGAAGGGTGACAAGGGCGACCTCTACAGTGTGAACGAGGTGCCCCACGGCAACCTCTCCAAGGTATGGTACAACAGTCCCACACTGAAGATGCAGCGTCGTATGACCATCTACACCCCCGCTGGTTATGACAAGGGTGGCAAGTATCCCGTGCTCTATCTGTTGCATGGTGCTGGTGGCGACGAGAACGCCTGGAGCGAGCTCGGTCGTGCTGCCCAGATCCTCGACAACCTGATTGCTACTGGTAAGGCGAAGCCCATGATCGTCGTGATGCCGAATGGCAACCCCAACTGTCAGGCTGCCCCCGGTGAGTGGTCATGGGGTATGTACACCCCCGGCTTCCGCGATGGTGGTACAGGTCCTACCGCTCCTGCCGTTGCCACGATCCCCGAGAGTTTCATGGACATCGTGAACTATGTCGATGCCAACTACCGCACTATCAAGAGCCGTGCCGGACGTGCTATCTGTGGCCTCTCCATGGGTGGTGGTCACACCTTCCACGTCAGTCTGCTCTATCCAAACACGTTCGACTATTTCGGTCTTTTCTCCGCAGGTCTGCACCTAGACAATGGTAATTACCAGGCTTCGTTTGCCGAGCAGATCAAAAACAGCCCCACCTTCGCACAGCAGAGTGCCAAGTTGTTCGGCAGCAAGCCCAAGCTCTACTGGATGGGTATGGGTAAGACCGACTTCCTCTACCAGAGCACCGTCGATCTGCGTGCCTACTGGGACAGCAAGGGTTATAACTACGAGTATGTCGAGACCGATGGCGGTCATATCTGGCGCAACTGGCGCATCTACCTGACGATGTTCGCCCAGAAGATTTTCAAATAAAAAAAGAATCCCCGCCAATCGGCGGGGATTTCTTTTTACTTACTGAGATTCTGAATGAACTCCCACTCGCTCTCGTGCGATTTCACCTTGATCAGCGTGTGGTGGGTCACGATATATTCCGAGACACCCACATACGACGCAGTGCCCTTATGCCAGTCGTAGGTATAGCCCAACTGCGTCCAGGGCAATGGCGTGTCATCCTCGTAGGCTGAGGCGACGCTCAGACGGTACCACTCGCGGAAGTTGGTCTCTCCCACCTTGTAGTTCTCATCAGCATAGGCGGGGAATTCCAGACCTACGGACGTCGTGGTGATCTCAGGATCGTGGGCAGGACGGAAGATACCGGCGGGATCAGCATAGAACTGCACCATGATGTTATAGTCGCAGTCAGGACTCAGACCGTACATCTGCACCATTCTCATGTGGGCAGCCACACTGTCCAGTCCCTCGTATTCCTTGGCGCGGTTCTTCCAGTCGAGGGGCAGCGAAGCCCAGGTGCCCAGTTCGCGGTCGATCGGATACACACCCTCGCCTCCGAAGAAACGGGCCAGACGGCTGGAATCCACCAGCGTCACCATCAGCACCATGTCCTTACCGTCGAAGTTGGCCCACTCCTGTCCGGGATAGTCCTTCTTCACAGGCATCAGCTCATTGGAGATCTTCGTAGAGTCCAACTGCTTGGCATCCTCGATGGCCTCAGCCAACTGAGCCCACAGCAGTGAATCGTTCTCATACCAGGCTATCGTCTCTTCAGCCTGCTTATTACCTGAAAAACAGCCACCCAGTACTAACGGGAGTACCAGGATGGCTGTGATGATCATCTTCTTCATAAGTTGCTATAGCGTCTTATGCGAATGGATTCTCCGTGGGATAGAAGTTGCCCTTCGGGAAGTTGTAGTCGATCTCGTCCACGGGGATGCCCATGTACTTGAGAACCTCCCACAGGTACTTGCCCTGGTGGCCGAACATAACGGCGCAGTGGTGAGGATAGTGCTTCTCGATGAGGACGTGACGGTAGAAGCGGCTCATGTTCTTGATACCGAAGATACCGATAGAACCGAATGAGCGGGTTGCTACGGGGATCACCTCGCCCTGGGCGATGTAAGCGCGGAGCTTGGTGTCGGCAGTAGACTGCAGACGATATACGGTAGCGAGACCGGGCTGGATGTCACCCTCGAGGGTACCGTTGGTCACCTCTACAGGCAGAGCGCGGGCCATGATGCGCTGGAAGCACATCTGGCAGTTGCAGACTTTCGTAGAAGCGGTGTTACCGCAGTGGAAGCCCATGAAGATCTCCTTCTCGGTGTAGGTGTCGCAAGCGAACTTCTTGCCCTTGATGCTCTCCTCGTACATGTCGGTAGGAACGGTGTTGTTGATGTCGAGCAGGGTAACGGCGTCCTGAGAGATGCAGGTACCGATGTACTCTGACAGAGCGCCATAGATGTCAACCTCGCAGGCTACGGGGATGCCACGGCCAGTGAGACGGCTGTTGACGTAGCAGGGAACGAAGCCGAACATGGTCTGGAATGCAGGCCAGCACTTGTTGGCCATAGCCACGAACTGGCGGCTGCCCTTGTGACCCTCGATCCAGTCGGTGAGCGTGAGCTCGTACTGGGCGAGCTTCGGCAGCACTGAAGGAATCTTGTTGCCTGTGCCGAGCTCAGCGGCCATATCCTTCACGACATCGTCGATGCGGGGATCGCCCTGGTGCTTCTGGAAGGCCTCGAGCAGGTCGAGCTCTGAGTTCTCTTCGATCTCTACGTCGAGATCATAGAGGGCACGGATAGGAGCGTTACAAGCGAGGAAGTTGTTGGGACGGGGACCGAAGCTGATGATCTTCAGGTTCTGCAGACCTACGATAGCGCGGGCGATGGGCAGGAACTCGTGGATCATCTCAGCGCACTGTGCAGCGTCGCCTACGGGCTCCTCGGGGATGTAAGCGCGGGTCTTGCGCAGAGAGAGGGCCTGGCTGGCGTTGAGCATACCGCAGTAAGCGTCGCCACGACCGTCGATCAGGTCCTTCTGAGTCTCCTCAGCAGCAGCACAGAACATGGTGGGACCCTGGAACCAGTCAGCAATCATGGTCTCAGAGATCTCAGGACCGAAGTTGCCCAGATAGACACACAGAGCGTTACAGCCGGCCTTCTGAACGTCCTCAAGAGCCTGCTGAGCGTGGATTTCACTCTCAACGATACAGATAGGACACTCGTAGATGCCTTCCTTACCAAACTTCTTTTCATACTCGGCGATAACGGCCTTACGACGGTTAACAGCCAATGACTCAGGGAAACAGTCGCGGCTCACAGCCACGATTCCGATCTTAATTTTAGGTACGTTGTTCATAATGTATTTGTTAAAAATGTAGTAATGTTTATCAATGCAGGTTGCAAAGATAAGCAATTTTCCCCAAATGATAGACAAATTAAGTGTTAATTATTACCAATGAGACAAAGGTTGACTTGTTGACCTCCTACTGGGGCCTGACCCCGGCGCTAAGTTTTTCGGCGTTGGGGACGGGTCTCCCAATAAGGAGCCCTTTTTGAAAATTAAGGAGTCCTTTTCGCGCAAAAAGGACTCCTTATTTTTAGAAAAGTACTATAAAAAATGGTTAAATGTTTGTATTTTGTAGAAATAATTCTTATCTTTGCCATCGAATAGACCAGCTAAGACAATTTATTAACGAAATTGTATCATGTTTATGAAACAGAATAAACTATTGTTATTACTGATTTTGATGTTGTTAATGCCAATAATGTCGAGTGCAGAAGTTGTAGAGATAAATGGTATTTGGTACAATGTTGTACCTAAGGCCAAAATGGCTGAAGTAATTAAAAGACAGAATTCTGGTTCTTATTATTCGGGAGACATCGTGATTCCGAAAAGTGTCACTTATGATGGTGTCACATGTAAAGTGACTGCCATTGCTAATAATGCATTCTATGATTGTAGTAACATGACCTCTGTGACCATTCCCAGTAGCGTGACATCTATTGGCACAGCAGCTTTCTATGGTTGTAATAAATTGACCACAGTCACCATTCCTAACAGCGTGACGTCATTGGGAGGTGCTGCTTTCAAGGAGTGCTCTGGCTTGACCACCATAATCTTCAACAGTGGCATAACAACTATTGGTAATCAGACTTTTTATAAATGCAAAAGATTAACCTCTGTCACCATCCCCAACAGTGTGACCAATATTGGAGAGGCGGCTTTCCAAGATTGTATTAGTTTAAAATCCGTTACCATCCCCAATAGCGTGATCGATATAGGAATGAAGGCTTTCCAAGATTGTATTAGTTTAAAATCCGTTACCATCCCCAACAGCGTGACCAATATTAGAATAGAGGCTTTCTCTGGATGTAATAGCTTGGCCTCCGTGACTATTGGCAAAAAAGTGACTACTATTGGAGATAATGCTTTCTATGAATGCACCAGCTTGAAATCCATCACCATTCCTAACAGTGTGACCTATCTTGGAATGCATGCCTTCCATGGTTGCAGTAGCTTAATCAATGCTACCATCGGCAGTGGCGTGACAAAAATGGAGATGGGGGTTTTTAAGGAATGTTTTAGCCTGAAATCCGTCATCATTCCCAACAGCGTAACATTTATTGCCATTGGTGCCTTTTATAAATGCACTAGCTTAGCCTCCCTTACTATCGGCAACAGCGTGATGAAAATTAGTGAAAAGGCTTTCTTTGGATGTACTAGCTTGACATCCGTGAATATCCCTAACAGCGTGACAAAGATATTTTCTAATGCTTTCGATGGCTGTAAGAATCTGACTGTTGTTGGAATTGGCAGTGGCATGAAACAAATTAATTATTATGCTTTCGCCAATTGCGAGAAATTGACGGATGTTTATTGCTATGCTGATGTAACCTGTATAACGGATTCTTATGCCTTTAGAGGTTCCTATATTGAATATGCGACCCTCCATGTGCCAGCAGGCAGTATAGATGCTTACAAGGCAAAGAAACCTTGGAGTGAATTCATGAATATAGTAAAGATCACAGGAAAGGTGAAGCTTAACAAGTCAGAGTTGTCTCTTCAGATAGGTAAGACTGAGACGCTGACTCCAAAATTTTCGCCCATATCATATCCTGATAAGAGCGTTACATGGAAGAGCTCAGACACAAAGGTCGCTACTGTGACAAGTGCTGGTAAGGTAAAGGGCATCAAGGCCGGTACGGCAACCATCACCTGTACCTCCAAGGCAACAGGTACGAAGGCTGCCTGCAAAGTGACTGTAGGTAATATCACCCTTAATAAGTCCAAGGTCGGTCTCGAGAAGGGTAAGACGGTGACACTGAAAGCTACGGTAACTCCTTCGTCTTTGGCAGACAAGAGCGTGAAGTGGAAGAGCTCAGACAAGAGTGTAGCCACAGTGACGAGTAAAGGTAAGGTAAAAGGCGTGAAATATGGCACAGCCACCATCACCTGCACCTCAGTTGCGACGGGTCTGAGTACCACTTGTAAGGTAACCGTTGGTCATGTCAAACTCGACAAGTCAGAGGCTTCAGTCAAGAAAGGCAAGACGGTGACATTGAAGGCTACGGTCTATCCTACGTCTTTGAAGGACAAGAGTGTGACATGGGAGAGTTCTAACACGGCAGTTGCCACGGTGACGAGTGCCGGTAAGGTGAAGGGTGTGAAGGCCGGTACAGTGACCATCACCTGCACCTCCAATGCAACTGGCCTGAGTGCAACTTGTACAGTGAAGGTAACGGCATCCTCAAGTACACGTTCGTTGGATGGAGATGACGACGAGGTGACTGGCATCGAGGAGGAAATCATTGATGATCCTGCCGTCGTGGAGCCGTTCGACGTCTATGACCTGAGTGGTCATAAGGTATTGAATCAGGTGACCTCACTTGACGGTCTGCCCAATGGCATTTACATCGTCAATGGTAAGAAGATCTTGAAGAAAGAGTAATTCACACGAATGCTGTGCATATTAATATGGCGTGAGTCTAATCACTCACGCCATATTTTATGTTTTGTGCGTAAAATTGCGTTGTCTTCACATTTTTTTATTGATTTCCTTGCATAATTCAGGATAAATTCGTATATTTGCCCCATAAAACAATTTGTTAATATAACAAAAGTAAAATAATATCTAAGTGTTTGGCTTATGAAGAGATATCTACTAACTGTTTTTAGTTTGGTTTATGCCTTTGTCGTATTTGCAGGTTCTGTAACAGAGAAACAGGCGTTGGCAAAGGCCTGTCAGTTTATGCCGGGAAAGTCATTTGTTTTCGTAAGGACTGCTGAAAGTGGGAAAATGAATTCAAGCGGCAATGTACCTTATTATATTTTTAATGCGGAGAACAACGGCGGTTTTGTGATCGTCTCGGGTGATGATCGTACCAAGGCTATTCTCGGTTATTCCGAGAGTGGGTCTCTGAAAGGAAACGACTTACCTGAAAATGTAGAGTCGTGGCTTAACTATTATGCAGAAGCCATATCTTCTCTTGAGGACAGTTCTCCAAATGTGAGATATGTAAATGCCACCTCGGCAAAAAGGAGTGATATCTCTCCACTGATTACAACAAAATGGAGCCAGCGTACTCCTTATAATGATCAGTGCGTGTTCGAAGGACTGGGATCATGTGTGACGGGTTGTGTGGCTACTGCATTTGCACAAGTCCTAAACTATTATCAATATCCCAATAAGGTGGCTGCTATGGACAAATATACGCGTAACGGTACTGATACTATACCAGCCCTTCCAGGTGCGACTTTGGATTGGAAGAATATGTGTGCAACTTATAACCAATGGGAAGGTAACAGGACTGATGCCCAGAAGAAGGCTGTAGCTACCCTGATGCGCTATTGTGGACAATCGGTTTTAATGAATTATGGTCCTTACTCTTCTGGTGGGAAAGACTGGACGATACCAACAGCTCTTAAACAATACTTTGGATATGACGATTGTGCTCAATGCATATACCGGTCAAATTATTCTGACGAAGACTGGGAGAATACCATCTATCAGGAACTGTCAGGGAAGCACCCCATCATCTATACAGGTTTTACAACTGCCGGGGGTGGACATTGTTTTGTCGTTGATGGCTATAAAAAGAAGGATTCGACTTATCATGTGAATTGGGGCTGGGGCGGTTCCTGTGACGGTTATTTTGTGCTGACTGTCATGAACGCTTCTGAAAGCAGTGTTTATGACCAAAACCAGCGTGCCATCATTGGCGTCCGTCCGCTGGAAGGCAAAGTCAAGCTCAGCAAGTCCAAGGTGACCCTTGAGGCGGGCAAGACTTTAACGCTGAAGGCCACTGTTTCTCCCGAGAAACTGTTAGACAAGAGCGTGACCTGGAAGAGCTCGGACAAGAAGGTCGCCACGGTGACAAGTAAAGGCAAGGTGACAGCAGTCAAGGCCGGTACAGCCACTATCACATGTACTTCTG
>JAGCPV010000170.1 GCA_017965475.1 Prevotella sp. | reverse complement strand
GGTACTTATAAGAGTGCAAGCTCTGTTTCTGCTTTAGTGGCTGTGAGACTTGTCGTCACCCTGGGGGAGAAATTCAGATTGCAGGTGACGCCTGAATATGACTTCGGACTGTCGAAGGATAATGTCTGCAAACTGGTGAGTGATAATGATTCGAAGTTCAAGAGCTGGACAGACGGCTTCAACCTGAACATCGGCTTAATGATCTATTTTTAAGGGAGGATGAGGCTATGAAGAAGATATATCTGTATATTTCGATTCTGATGTCTGCCCTCTGTGCATGCAGTAGCGGAGACGATCTGGAAGGCATCACCATGAGCAAGGACTATATCAGTGTCTCGCAAGGTTTGGATCTTCCTGGCGACGGCGGAGAAGGCCAGATTGAAGTGAAGGCCAGTTGTAGCTGGAGCATCAGCAGTGATGCAGAATGGGTGGCAATATCAACCACTTCTGGAGAGAACGATGCGAGCATCACAGTATCTGCTGGCAAGAATACGACGGGAAACACCCGCACAGCGATATTGACGGTAAGAGGCGGTGACAGCAACCTGACAAGGACGGTTACAGTCACGCAAGCAAGAGCCACAGCCCAAGAGCCAGGGCCTGACGACAACGTGCCGCCTTCGACAGAATAACAAGAATCTCCGCTCGGCTGAGCGGAGATTCTTGTTATTTCATCCCAACGATCTTGGTTTCAGGCTGTTCTTTGTTGCGACGGTTCGTGACCGTGACAACGGCTTGGGCGAGGTTGATGAAGGCCAAACCTGTGGCAGTGTCGCTGCTGAGGGCAGCGGGCGTGCCAGCGTCGCCATTCTCGCAGATGCTCTGCACGAGAGGGATCTGGGCGAGTAGGGGGACGTTCATCTCCTGAGACAGTTGCTTACAGCCTTCCTTACCGAAGATATAGTATTTGTTCTCTGGCAATTCGGCGGGAGTAAACCACGCCATGTTCTCGATGAGGCCGAGGATGGGCACGTTCACCTTCTCGTTGCGATACATGTCAATTCCCTTACGGGCATCGGCAAGGGCCACTGCCTGTGGTGTGCTGACGATGACGGCACCTGTGATGGGGAGCGTCTGTAATAGAGTCAGGTGTATGTCGCTGGTGCCTGGCGGGGTGTCGAGGATGAAGTAGTCGAGTTCGCCCCAGTCTGCATCGGCGATGAGCTGTTTCAGGGCACTCGTCGCCATACCACCGCGCCAGAGCGTCGCAGTATCGGGTGAGACGAAGAAACCAATGCTCAGGAGTTTGACACCATATTTTTCGACGGGAACGATGAGGTCGCGGCCGTCTTTGTGGATGGCGTATGGACGCTCGTCTTCGACGTGAAACATCTTAGGCATCGAGGGGCCGAAGATGTCGGTATCGAGTAATCCCACCTTATAACCAAGACGTGCGAGTGCGATGGCGAGGTTGGCAGAGACGGTACTCTTTCCCACACCACCCTTACCACTGCTGACGGCGATGATATTTTTCACGCCAGGCAGCATCTGGCCGACCTCAGGACGGGGAGCCGTCTTGAACTCCGTGACGATCTCTACCTCCACATCCTTGCCGCAGTGGTATTTGATGGCGGCCTCGGCAGCCTTGACGGTGGATTTCAGGAACGGGTCGGTGTCGCGCGGGAACACGAGCACAACCTTTACTTTCCAGGGTTCTCCTTCGGCAGAGGGAGCGGCTACCGACGGGGTGTCGGCAACCATCTCACTCTCCACGAGGTTTTTCTTCGTGCCGGCATACGTCACCGTTGCCAGCGCGTCTATAATCAGTTTGGGGTATAGGGTCATATTACTTGTTCTCCTTCATTCCCTTCACCTTAGCCCATTTCTTGTCGGCAGAGTAGATAGCCTTCGATCCTTTGGGGATGAGAATGGTTGCATTGGTGCCCTTGAAGGTGCTGCCGCTGATGGAAGGAGGCGTGCCGCTGTTGATGATGATGGTGGTGAGTGCAGTGCAATCCTGGAAGGCACTGCCGCCAATCTCCTTCACTGTGGCGGGAAGATCGACACTGGGGATCTGGATGCAACCCTTGAAGGCATCGCCGCCGATGCTCTTCAGACCATTGGCGAAATTGAGCGACTGGAGTGAGGCACACTTCTCAAATGCAGCGTCCTCGATGGTCTTCAACTCTGCGGGCCAGCTGATATCGGACAGCAGGGTGCAGCCACAGAAGGCGTTACGTCCGATGCGCTTCACCGTGTTGGGCAGCGTGATCTTTCTCAGGTTGCCACAGCCGCGGAAGGCGTGGGTCTCTATCTCGTCGAGCAGGGTAGAACCTGTGATACTGTCAAGACTTGAACAGTCCTCAAAGGCGTGGTCGCCGATGCTCTTCAGGGAACTGGGGAATTGTGCTGACTTCAGACTGCTGCACTTCTGGAAGGCATAGTCCTTGATCTTCGCCAGCGAGGCGGGGAAGGTGAATTCCGACAGTGACTTACAATCCTCGAAGGCGTGACTGCTGATCTCCGTCACTGAGGAGGGCAGACTGACATTCTTGAGGCTGGAGCAGCCTTTGAAAGCCGAAACGTTCACGTCGGCCAATGATCCCTCCATCTTGACGGTCTCCAAAGATGTGCAGTTCAGGAAAGCAGCCTGTCCTATGCTGGAGAGACGGTCGAGGGTGATGGTCTTCAGGTTCTTACAGCCAGAGAAGGCAGAGGCACCGATCTTGGCAACGGATGCCATCTGGATCGTCTCCAGATTCGTGCAGTCATCGAAGGCTGCTGACTCGATCTCTTCCACGGAAGCGGGTAGTATCATAGAGGTGAGACTCTCGCAGCTCTTGAAAGCGGAGCCGCCAATCTTCTTCGTGCCTTCAGGGATATTGATAGTCTTCAGGCTCTTGCACTTGCTGAAAGCCTGGGGCGTAATCTCCTTGATGCCGTCGGGGAGTTGGATGGAGGTAAGGCTCTTACAACCCTCAAACGCCTCGTTGCCGAGCGTCTTCAGACCTGAGGGGAGGCTGATGGCTGCCAGACTCTCACAATTCTGGAAGGCCTCGACGTCGATGTTGGTGATGGAGGAGGGGATCGTGACATCAACCAAATTGGTACAGCCACTGAAACAGCCCTTGCTGATCGTATTGATACTGCTGGGAAGTACCACCTTTTTCAGATTCTTCGCACCAGAGAAGAGTCCTTTCGGGAGTTCGTTGGCCTGTGTCTTCAGACCTTCCTTACCCTCTACGATCGTGATACCGGAAAGATCCACAGCAGTCACGAGACATTCATCAGGATTCTTCTTGTCGGTCTTTGTGCGGGTAACGATCTCCTGAAGCAGTTTGAGGTCGGCACCGTTAACGTCGCCACTGACCGTCAGTTCTGAGATCTTGAACTTATTGTCACCAATCTGTGTAGCTAACTTGCCGACGGAATCGACTTTGATATTCACTGTGCTTTGTGCCATGGCCAGCATGGGGAGTGCTGCCATGAGGATCATCATAAGTTTCTTCATAACTATTGGTTTTTAATGCTTATTTTGCTTTATCAAGTGAACTTCTTTTAGAACGGTGGTAGCTGCGGTAGTCGTCGAGCTCGATTTCCACATCAGGCTCTTCGAGTACACCTTCATGTGGCAGGTGCCACTTCATGTATCTGATATTCAGACCGCGGGCTATCCACATGGATTCGTAGTAGGTCTGGATGCTCAAGAGTGGAGAGTTGATAGTGGAGAGTTGAGAGTTGTGATAGAGATCTTCAGTGCGCTCGATGATGGGCAGGTGATTCTTCTCCACCATATAGGTGGTGTAGGTGAAGAGGAAGTTGGAGTCGGTCTTCAGATGGATGAGACCATTATTGACGAGGAATTTCCTGTAGCGCTCCATGAAATAAGTGGAGGTCAGGCGTTTCCTCGGGTTTTTCATCTGGGGGTCGCTGAAGGTGAGCCAGATTTCCTGTACCTCGTCCTTGGCAAAGAACCGTTCGATGATCTCGATGTTCGTACGGAGGAAGGCGACGTTCTTCAGTCCTTCGTTGAGGGCCTGGGTGGCACCAGTCCACATGCGGGCACCTTTGATATCGACGCCGATGAAGTTCGTGTCGGGATAGAGCTTGGCGAGTTCCACGGTGTATTCACCTTTGCCGCAACCCAGTTCGAGTACGATGGGATGGTCGTTATGGAAATACTGCTCGCGCCAGTGTCCCTGCATCTCAAAAGGTACGTGTTCCACTACCGAATAGGGGTACTGGAACACGTTCTCGTAAGATGCCATGTCGGCGAACTTCGCCAATTTGCCTTTGCCCATGTATTACTCGTTCACGTATTTGGGTGACTCGCCGTATTTGTTCGGACCTGGTGTGCTGTCGAGCAGACACATGATTATCACGATGACCGCAAAGAGGAATGACAGTAATGACAAACCAGTGAGCGTAACCATCTCTCCCATGTTCTTTTCTACGATCTTCTCTATGACACGATCATTGATGACGCCACTGCTGAACTCGTCCATCAGTTTGTTCATGAGTGTGGATGTCCCCATGTAAATTTGTAGGGCACAGCCCAACGCATAACTGATATAGACCCAGATGGCACTCTTTCCAGAGTCTTGCAACCGGCGGGCGGTAGCTGCAAGGCCAAAGAACATGTAGATGATGGAGATAATGGCGTTGATTAACAGGTTGGGGGCAAACAGCGTGATAGCGTATCCCACAACGATAACCACCAGCATCCACCACCAGAACTCAGAGCGGCGACTACGGCCCTTGAAATCCAGGATGCGGCTTGAAGCCAGTTTGACGGCCTGAATAAAGCCAAGTGTTGGTAATTGTTTCATATAGTCCTCTTTTTACTCAATCACGACGGTAGTCCAACCGTGCTTGTCCTCGATCTCGCCATACTGGATACCACGGAGGGTGTCGAAGAGACGCTTTGACTGAGGTCCGGGCTTCTCGCCAAACGAGTAGCGCTTGCCGGTATCAAGGTCGTCGATGTAAGAGATAGGTGAAATAACGGCAGCTGTTCCGCAGGCACCTGCCTCCTCGAAGGTCTCAAGTTCCTCCTCAGGAATAGGACGGCGCTCCACCTTCATGCCCAGATCCTCGGCCACCTGCATCAGCGACTTGTTGGTGATGGAGGGTAGGATAGAGGTTGACTCTGGTGTAATATAGGTATTGTTCTTAATGCCGAAGAAGTTGGCGGCACCGCACTCGTCGATGTATTTCTTCTCCTTGGCGTCGAGATAGAACTCACAAGCATATCCCTTCTCGTGAGCCAGGTTGTTGGCGAAGAGGGAGGCTGCGTAGTTACCACCTACCTTATACTTACCTGTGCCGAGGGGAGCCGAACGGTCGTAGTCGCGAACGATAACGTAAGGATTGCTGGAGAAACCACCCTTGAAGTATGGACCTACGGGGGTGACGAAAATCAGGAAGCAGTACTCCTTGGCGGGATGAACACCTACCTGGGCACTGGTACCGATGAGCAGCGGACGGATATAGAGTGTGGCACCGCTCTCGTAGGTGGGAATCCACTCCTGGTTCAGGCGAACCACCTTTTTCACCATTTCGGTAAATAGCTCTGTGCTCACCTCAGGCATCATGATGCCACG
>JAGCPV010000169.1 GCA_017965475.1 Prevotella sp. | reverse complement strand
GCTGGCGAGATCATGCCGCTCTGTGAGACGAAGTCATTCACGAACCACTGTGGTGTGGCCGACTATAAGGGGCACAGCTACTTCTTCTACCATACGGGTAAACTGCCTAATGGCGGTGGTTTCGGACGGAGTGTAGCTGTGGAGGAGTTCAAGTATAATGCCGATGGCTCCTTCCCCACGATCATGCCGACCGACGAGGGCGTGAAACCAGTTGGGAGGTTCTGTCCCTACCGGAAGGTGGAAGCTGAGACAATGGCCTTCTCGAAGGGCATCAAGACCGAACAGAACGATGAGGTGGGTGTCTATGTGACCGATATCCATAACGGCGACTATATCAAACTGCAGAACGTGGCGTTTGACAACAAATACCCACGTGTCTTTAAGGCTCGTGTGGCCAGTGGTCTGCGTGGCGGACAGATAGAGATACGTCTTGACAGTGTCGGCGGAAGATGTCTCGGCACGGTGAATGTGCCAGGTACAGGTGGTTGGGAGAAGTGGCAGACCATCACGCTCGACTTGGACTATTCCACCATTACTGACCTGAATGCCCCTTCGCGCACCATTTCCGGTCTTGCCTTGCCTGCCACTGCTGACCTCTACTTGGTCTTCAAGGGACGTAAGGGGCCGAAACTCTTCAACTTCGACTGGTGGGAGATGCGCGGACTGGAGCAGGTGAACATGCCGCTCTTCCAGACGAAATATACCGCCGACCCTTCACCCTTGGTGGTGGGCGACACGTTGTTCCTTTACACCTCTCACGATGCCTCGCCAGAGGATATCCCCGACGAGAACGAGAAGGGCTCGGCCGGCTTCTTCATGTACGACTGGCTGTTGTGGAGTACTACCGACATGGTGAACTGGACGGAACATGGGGCCGTGGCTTCGTTGAAGGACTTCCCCTGGCGCTCGCGCGAGAACGGTGCCTGGGCCATCCAGACTGTCGAACGTAATGGCAAGTATTACCTCTATGCCCCGTTGCACGGACACGGCATCGGTGTGCTTGTGGCCGACTCCCCCTATGGACCCTTCAAGGATCCCCTCGACAAACCGCTGGTCTGGGACCAGAGCAACTGGTACGATATCGATCCCTCCGTCTATACCGACGATGACGGCCAGGCCTATATGTATTGGGGTAACCCCCACACGTTCTGGGCGAAGTTGGGTGAGGACATGACGTCGCTGGCGAGTGAGGTGACGCAGTTGCCGCACATCCCCAACTATCAGGAGGGACCTTGGTTCTATAAGCGCAATGGACACTACTACCTCGGCTTTGCCTCTACCTGTTGTCCGGAGGCCCTCGGCTACGCCATGAGCGATAGTCCTACGGGGCCTTGGGAGTGGAAGGGCTATATCATGCAACCCACCCAGCGCGACCGCGGCAACCATCCTGGTATCTGTGACTATAAAGGTCATAGCTATGTCTTCGGACAGAACTACGACCTGATGCATCTGGAGACCTTCGTGCACCATGAACGCCGTAGTGTCTCGGCACAGGAGATCACCTACAATGCCGATGGTACCATTCAGGAGATCCCCTACTGGTTGGACCAGGAGCCCATGAAACAGCTGCACTGGCTGAATCCCTATCAGCGGGTGGAGGCTGAGACCATGGCCTGGGGTTACGGTCTGAAGAGTGCCAAGATGGGTATCGAGAACACGGGTGTCGTCGCTGATATGCCCACATCGACGGGCAAGAAGAATATGTATATCTTCGATCTGAACGACGGTGAGTATATCCGTCTGCGTGGTGTCGATTTTGGTGAGAAGAGTGCCAAGCAGTTTGCCATCATGGCTGCCGCTACGGGCACCGCCACCGTCACCCTGCGCCTCGACAGCAATAAGGGGGACGTGATCGGTACCACTGTTATCAAGAGCACGGGTTCGGTAGAGACATACAAGTCCTTCACCGCCAAGGTGAAGAATGCCACAGGCGTCCATGATCTCTATATCTGCTTCGATAAGACACAGGGTGATGTACGTCTGGACTGGTGGCAGTTCAAATAGTCAATAGTAATCAATAATCATATCAAGATGAAAAAGATCTTATTGTCAACAGCGATGCTGTGCCTGACCATGATGGCTACGGCACAGCCGGCAGGCGGGTTCGGAGGATTCCAGATGCCAGAAGTTAAGTTGGAGACCTCCCAGCAGTGGAAAGATGTGAACTATGCAGGCGACGATCAGGCCTATCATACCTGTGACATCTATCTGCCGAAACAGGAGAAAGAGACCTATCCCGTGGTGATCCATATCTACGGCAGTGCGTGGTTCTCGAACAGCAGCAAGGGCATGGCTGATCTCGGTACCATCGTGAAAGCCCTCCTTGAGGCAGGCTATGCCGTGGTATGCCCCAACCACCGTTCCAGTATGGATGCCAAGTGGCCTGCCCAGATTCACGACATCAAGGCTGTGATCCGTTTTGTACGTGGTGAGGCCAAGAAATATAAGTTCGATCCGTCGTTTGTCGCTACATCGGGCTTCTCTTCCGGTGGACACCTGTCCTCTACCGCTGCCACGACCAGTGGTACCCGTGAGACCACCGTCGGTACGGTCACCATCGACCTCGAAGGCAGTGTCGGTAACTTTACTAACGAGAGCAGCATTGTGAATGCTGCCTGTGACTGGTCTGGTCCCATCGATCTGACGAACATGGACTGCGGTGAGTCGATGAAGATGGGCGAGAACAGCCCTGAGGATGTGCTGCTCAACTCGAAACTCTCGAAGGAGCCTGACAAGTATCTGAGCCTCAGTGCGACCACCTATATCGATAAGAACGACCCGCCAGTGATCATCTTCCACGGTGAGAAGGACAACGTGGTACCCTGCTGTCAGGGTAAGGAGTTCTTCGAGACGTTGAAGGCCGCTGGTGTGAAGACTGAGGCCACTTTCGTACCTGAGGGTGGTCATGGCATGGGCATGTATGCAGAGGAGAACCTGCAGAAGATGGTTAACTTCCTCAATGCCGTGAGAACTTCGAAGACTTGTGCTGTTCCTCTGGTCTATGACCAGGAACATACGGGGGCAGGATTAGCAAACCCTCAGATGCCGGCAGCCAGTGAGCTGCCGGAGCAGAAAGACCTTCCCGATCCGCTGAAAGGCGTCAATGATTTCAGCGATTGGCAGCAGAAACGTCATGAGATCGGCGCCCTGATCCAGCACTATGGCATTGGTGAGAAACCTGCCGTCACCAAAGAACAGGTGAAGGCGCGGATGGATGGTGATACCCTGATCGTGGATGTGACGGTGAACGGTGAGACACTGACCCTGCGTTCGGAGATCCGTTATCCCAAGACCGGTCAGCCTCCCTATGCCTTGATGATTGGTAGTAGTGGCATCGCTCTGCCCAAGCAGTTGTTTGAAGATCGTCCCATTGCGACGACAGTGTTTCATGAGAAGCAGGTGAACGACTACGGTCAGTGGGGCCCCCATCACGAGCGGGGAGAACATAACTTCGACCGTCTTTACCCTCAGTTGAAGGACAATGGCGCCTATAGTGAATGGGCATGGGGCTTCAGCCGTCTCATCGACGGTCTGCAGCAGTTAGGTCCCGAAGTGACGAAGATCGACCTGAAGCATATCGGTGTGACAGGCTGTTCGTATGCTGGGAAGATGGCTCTTTACTGTGGTGCCTTCGACGAGCGTGTAGCCCTGACGATTGCTCAGGAACCTGGTGGCGGTGGTGCCGCAGCCTGGCGCATCTCACATCCGCAGGATAGTGTGGAAAACCTGGACAAGACTGATTATCACTGGTTTCTGGAAAGTCAGTTGACCAACTTCGGCGGTGACAAGGTCTATCGTCTGCCCTATGACCAGCACGAACTCTGTGCGATGGTTTGTCCGCGTGCCCTGCTCCTGCTCGGCAACCCGGATTATAAGTGGTTGGCCGATGAGGCCATGCTGGTCTCTGCCCAGGCCGCAAAGAAGGTATGGGAACGTTTCGGCATCGCCGACCGTATGGACTGGAGCATCGTCGCGAATCACCCCCATTGTCAGTTGCCAGAGAGTCAATGGCCGATCGTACAATCGTACATCGACCGTTTCCTCTTAAACAAACAATAGTTACAGCATATCAGGAGCCGACATTTACGGCTCCTGATATGTTTTGGGTGATTCCTTTCCGAAGAGATACTGCGGGCGATAGCCGCCAAAATCGAAAACGATCTTTTCGAACACGATGCCTGGATCCTGTGGATGGATGGTCAGCGTGTGGATCTGTTTGTCAGGATCAAGTGTCAGCTCCACCTCTTTCTCCACCACGCGCTTGGCAACCGTGGGATAGTAGATGCTGTAGATATTTTCGGGCTTTTCGTTCAAGTCGCTGTTGAAGTTCACGCTGATGGGTGCGCCTCCATCAATGGCGATGTCATAGACCAGTCCACCCTTGTCAAGGAAGTCGAGGGTGGATTTAGTGACAATGTGGACCGTAGCCTTCTTCGCATCGGAAGCCTTGAAGCGGTATTCCAAAGTAGCATTGTCTGTCGGCACGGTGTAGGGCATGAGGGCAATACCGCTCAGCGTACGACCCATGTAGGGGATGACCGTCCATGATGCGCCCTGACCATCTGTGCGGCTCCACGTATGCTCGGCCTCCATGCTGACATAGCCGTCGCTTGACGAGAACACAGGACCGTGTGCAGGTGCTTTCACCTCGATGAGTTCCGGACAGACGTCACGCGGATAGTTGTCGTTCCAGATCTTATAGCTGATATGCTTTTGGATCATCATACCGTCCCATTTGCCACCGGCGATCTCCTTGTTGTATTGCAGGTTCAGCAGAGAGTCGCGCTTGAAAGCCTCACGACAGCGCTGAGCCCAGCAGTTGGCTTCGGGATCACCCAGGGCTGCCAACTGGTGGTTCATCGCCTGGGCATAGTACATCTCATAGATATTACCCATCGCCTGTACGGGGAAGAGGATGATCTGGCGGTAAGCGTCGCGGTATTCTGGTTTCAACGTGATAAACTGTCGCAGTGCACGAGCCTCCAGGGCCTGATACTCACTGACCACCTGTGCGAACTCCTCGGTGGTATAGATGGTGGCATCGAGCATCTCTGATGTGATTCGGCCATTATACTTACTGACGAGGTTCAGGATTGAAGCTGCTTCACAGGCCTGATCCTCACCGAAGCTCTCGGCACAGAAATCACGGGTGTGGTCGAGCAGGTTCCCCACCTGATATTTAGTAGGATTCCATGCCATGTCCATGAAGAGCTGGATGGGATATTCCATGGGCTTCAAGTCACCGACGTTGAGGATCCACAATTTCTGGATGCCACCGTTGTAGGCCAACTGCAGCTGTTCCCACATGTTCTGTATCGGGGTGACGTTGATCCACTTCGAGTTGCGCGGTGCACCGACGTAATCGACGTGGTAGTAGAGGCCCCAGCCACCTTTCCGCTTCTGCTCCTCGGCGGTAGGCAGTCGGCGTACGTTACCCCAGTTGTCATCGCAAAGTAATATCGTCACGTCGTCGGGTACGCGCAGGCCGGCGTCATAGTAGTCCTGTACCTCTTTATATAAGGCCCATATCTGCGGTGTCTCCTTGGCAGGACGCTTGGTCACCTCCTTGATGATACGGCGCTGGTTGTCGATGATACTTTCCAGCAGTTTGGTGTCCGTACCGTTGCCCATGGCCTCATCACCGTCACCGCGCATGCCGATGGTCACGATGTCGTCGGTGCCCTTCATACGTTCGATACCCTCACGGAAGAAACGGTCGAGGTTCTCCTTGTTGGTGCTGTAGTTCCAGGCTCCCCAACCTTTACGGTCACGGGCATACTCCTGATGGTTGCGGGCCATCGGCTCGTGGTGCGACGTGCCCATCATCACACCCATGGCATCGGCCGTCTTCAGGTTCTCCGGGTCATCGGCATAGAAGGCCCAGCCCCACATGGCAGGCCAGAGATAGTTACCTTTCAGACGGAGGATGAGCTCGAAGACCTTCTCATAGAACTGGTGACCACCGTAGTCGGTGCCGAAAGTGTTCTTCACCCATGTCGTCAGACAGGGTGCTTCGTCGTTGAGGAAAAGACCGCGATATCTGACGGCCGGCTCCCCGTCGGTATATTCGCCCGCCTTGACATATATCTCGGCATGCTTCTCTACTGGTACGTCAGCCCAATAGTACCATGGTGATACACCGATCTGGCGTGACAGCTCGTAGATACCATAGACAGTACCCCGCTTGTCACTACCGGCAATCACGAGTTGGTGGTCGATGGTCTTGATGATGTATTTCTCAGTTTTGCCCTTCAGGTCGCGCAGCTCGCCCTGCTTGACCCAGGCATCAATCTCGGGGTTGACACCCACAGTGCCGACGATGATCCTGGCCTGGGACGAGGTCGTGGGTTGAGATGGACGGGAACCTGTCACGCGCTCAAAGTCTTTGGCCAGATTGGCAGCGGCCAGTTGGACACAACTGTGTTCTGTCTGGATGTAGCCGATGGTGACGGGATCCAGACGCCAACTACCGTCGGCAGCCTGGAAGGTGATAAACGGTTCTGTACCCGACATGGTCTGGGAGAACAGGAAGCAGAGCGCCACAAGTAGCATCTTCTGCATGAAAGAAAGCTGATGATTCATCATAAATAGGTTGTTTAGTCTTCAATTTTCTGCAAAGATAGTATTATTTTTCCTTATTTCGGGAAAAAACACACCTAAATTGTCGTTTTTTGTCGTATTTATTTGTTCCAAATGGAAAAAATGGCTATCTTTGCAAACAATATGTAAAGTAACGAAAACAATGCGGCCTAAATTCTTACTAACGCTAATAACTCTCGGTATCCATATGAGCATTTCTGCTCAGACGGGTAAATTTTTCAGCACAGAAAACCAACTGTCCAGCAGTTTCGTCACTCAGGTGTATCTCGACAAGGAGGGCTACATCTGGACAACGACTCGTAACGGTATCAACCGCTACGACGGATATCAGTTCCGTGTGTTTAAGAAAGAAAACGAACAGGACAAGACGTTGGCCAGTAACTATGTGAATTCGATGATGCAGGATCGGAACGGCCTGTTCTACTTCGGAATGTACGGCGCCCTGCAGACATGGGATGGTCAGAAGTTCCATAACGTGAAGATGCTGGATTATCAGGGGAATGAGAACTATGGCTATGCCACCTGTTTCATAGAAAGGAAGAATGGCGACGTTTTAGCTGGTACCTCTGGTCTTGGTGTCATGAAGTTCTCTAATCAGAACACGGCTCAGCAGTTGGGTGGTCCCTTTGCCGATATCCATACGGTTGACGCGTTGATAGAAGATAAGAAGGAGCGCCTTTGGATGCTGACCACGACGAAAGGCCTGTTGTGTTATGACGGTAGTCAGATGAAGCAGTACCTGACCGACAGAAGTGATCTGGCCATGGTGAGTGTCTGTGAGGACCATGAGGGCAATATCTATGTGGGTACCAGTGCAGGACTGTTCCGTCAGCAAGGAGAGCAATTCGTGCATGTCGCCGCAACGGGTAACACCAGGATATCTGCCCTCCAGTGCGACCATTATGGTCGTATCCTCGTTGGTTATGACGGAAGAGGTGTCGCCATCTATGATCCCAAGAAAGATATTGTCGAGGATAATCCCTTCTTCAGTATGGAAGTTGACCTGGCCAAGTGTAAAGTCTATTCCATTATAGAGGATAATAGCGGTAACATCTGGCTGGGACTCCTTCAGAAAGGTATCTATAAACAGCCCATCGACTTCAATGGTTTCCAATATATGGGTTATAAACTGGGTGCCCGCAACGCGATCGGTACCGCGTGTGTCGTCAGTGTGTTGATCGACAGTAAACAGCGTACCTGGGTGGGGACGGATAAGGATGGAATCTATGTCTTTGATGCCAACGATAAACTGATCCGTCATATGAAGGACGGTTATCCTTCTACGGTCATGACCATCGCCGAAGACAGTAACGGACATATCTGGATCGGTTCTTATGGAGAGGGCGGAGGATGGATAGAGCCCATGACACTTCGGTATCATCAGTTGAATTATCCGCAGGACGAGCATCTGATCATCATGGATATTGTCGAGGATCCCCAAGGCCGCCTATGGGCAGCCACCATGCGTCATGGCGTACTCTGCTTCTCGTCTCAGGGTGAGCAGATTAAAACCTATGAGCAGATGCCGGGGGCTGATAAGGACAGGAAGATCAATAGTATCGTCAATAACTTCGTCTCACAGTTATCCGTGTCACCTGACGGGAAACGGCTCTATGTCGCTACATCCATGGGTATATGTTGTCTTGATCTCGTGACAGGCAGTTGGACGAATACCTTCGGCACCAACTGTCCGAACTACAGCGTTCCTGTCCGAGTTGCCAGAGAATATGACGGTCATCTGTGGTACGGCACTAACGAGGGCCTCTTCTGTTATGACTTGGCATCGAAGAAGACCACACACTACACGACTGCCGAGGGCCTGTCTGATAATGGTGTGGCTATGATCGAACGTGATCAGCAGGGCGCCTTGTGGATAGGCACAGACCATGGACTGAGTTCCTTCGATCCTGCAGCGAGTAAGTGGCAGAACTATTTCGCAGACAATGGCCTGCAAAGTAATGAGTTTAGTGATGGCGCCTCCTTCGTCACCCCTAAAGGTACTATTATTATGGGTGGTACGGGCGGTGTCACATGGTTTAAGCCTCAGGACATCGTGCAGAACGAGTGGGAAGCGAACGTACAGTTGACCTCTTTCTCCGTTAACGGTAAACCGGTGAACGCTGCCACGATGTCAGATGGTTACCGGGTGACGGAAACAAACGTGATCAAGAGTAACCGCTTTGAGTTGAGCTATCAGGACAATTCCTTTGCCATCCAGTTCTCTACATTGACCTACGAGAATCCCGAACATATCTCATATCTCTATAGCATCAACGGTGAGCCCTTCTCACGTCTGAAGGCGGGTATGAACGAACTGACCTTCTCACACTTGCCACAAGGCACCTACCGCTTCCGTGTCAAGGCTGAGCGTAATGGTCTGGAGACCCCCGTGCGTGAGTTTACCGTGGTGGTGCATAGCCCCTGGTACCGTTCTGCGTGGGCCTATTTCATCTATGCCCTGATTGCTGGTCTGTTCTTCTGGCAGTATTTCTCCTACCGCCGTCATAAGGAACAGTCACGCTTGCGCCTGCAGGAGCATCTCCATGCCGAGGAACTGGGTGAGGCCAAACTCCGTTTCTTCATCAATATGAGCCATGAGATCCGTACGCCGATGACTTTGATCGTTACACCGTTGCTCTCACTCATCAAAAACGAGAAGGATCCAGCCCGGAAGAGTATGTATGAGACGATCAAGCGTAATGCCGAACGTATCTTGAGCCTGATCAACCAGATGATGGATCTTCGTAAGATCGATAAAGGACAGATGCAGATGCGGATGTCGGAGACCAATCTCGTCGGTTTCATCAAGGATATTTATGTCCTGTTTGAAAGTCAGGCAAAGACTAAGCATATTGACCTGCTCTTTGAGCACGATACAGACTCCCTGCCTGTTTGGATCGACAGGGCCAACTTCGACAAGGTGGTCATGAACATCCTTTCCAACGCCTTCAAGTTCACGCCTGCAGGTGGCCAGATCGGCATCCGGTTGACACATGATGATCAGAATGCGACCATCGCCATCCGGGATAATGGTGAGCAGATCCCCGCTGACAAACTCGATAAGATTTTTGAACGTTTCTACCAGACGCCAACTAGTGTGAATGACCGTCATGCAGGAACTGGTGTCGGACTGGACCTCACGCGCTCGCTGGTTGAACTGCACCATGGTACCATCTCCGCGCATAATCTTGAAGAAGGGTGCGAGTTCACAGTTACAATCCCCTTGGGTAACGCCCATCTGCGTCCCGAGGAGATGATCTCAGAGAAGGAGAATACCGTTCTGAATCTGATGGAAACGGAAGAGGAAGACATGCAGGTGGAGCCGATTCCGGAATTACACGGACAGCATAATGGTCGTGCGAAGATTGTCATCGCTGAGGATGATGAGGAGATTCGAAACTTCTTGGAGAGTGAACTGGGCAATGATTATGAGGTGCATGCCTGTGTCAATGGTCGAGAGGCACTGGGTGAGGTGTTGCGCACCGTACCCGATCTGGTGATCAGCGACGTCATGATGCCCGAGATGGATGGTCACGCCCTCTGCTCGAAACTCAAGACTAACCCCAATACCAATTATATCCCCGTGATCCTGCTGACCGCCAAGAGTCGTGACGAGGATAAGTTGGAAGGACTGGAGACCGGTGCCGATGCCTATATCGTCAAGCCGTTTAATATGGATATCCTGCGACGTACCATCATCAACCTGATCAATACGCACCGTCTGCTCCGTCTGAAGTTCGAACGTAATGATGATCTGGAGGATCAGGTCAGTGATATCCGTCTGAAGTCGCCCGACGAGAAACTGTTGGAGCGTATCATGGATTGTATCAACAAGAACCTGAACAACTCCGACCTCAGTGTCGATATGATTGCCGATGAGGCTGGTATCAGCCGTGTTCACCTGCACCGTAAGATGAAGGAACTCACGGGACAGACACCGCATGACTTTATCCGTAACATACGTCTGAAGAAGGCTGCCCAGCTGTTGGCTAATCAGGGTATGAACGTCACTGAGGTGATGTATGCCTGTGGCTTTGCCAACTCCGCTTCCTTCTCAACGGTCTTCAAACGGTTCTACGGCATGTCACCCCGAGACTATATGCGTGAGCATGAGGAAAGATAAAAGTAATCCCTCGCCATGTGGCGAGGGATTATTATTTAGAAAGCTGATGCCTTGAGATTCAGACCCGTCCGTTCATCAATGCCGAACATCAGGTTCATATTCTGTACGGCCTGACCGACGGCACCTTTCAATAGGTTGTCGATACAGGAGGTGATCAATAGCTTGTTCTCAAAAGCATCGATATGGATGAGACACTTGTTCGTATTCACCACCTGTTTCAGGTCCAGCGGCTGATCGACATAGTGCGTGAAGGCCGCATCCTGATAGAACTCCTTATAGGAGGCAATCACTTCATCGGCGTAGGCCTTGGTGCGGATTACCTCAGTGGCAAAGATACCACGGGCAAAGTCACCACGATAGGGGATGAAGTCGATGTCGATATCCAGAAAACCCTGCGTCTGTTTCAGACTCTGACGGATCTCTGCCAGATGCTGGTGGGTGAAGGGCTTGTAGATGCTCAGGTTGTTATTGCGCCACGAGAAGTGCGTGGTGGCTCCTGGCTTCTGACCGGCACCCGTTGATCCCGTGATGGCATTCACCGAGACATCATATTGCAGCAGACCCATCTTGGCTGCCGGCAGCAGACCGAGCTGGATGGCGGTGGCAAAACAACCGGGGTTGGCCACGTGTCGGGCCTTCTGGATCTCTGCCTTGTTGATCTCGGGCAGCCCATAGACATAGTCGTGGCTGCCCCGGATACGGAAATCCTGGGCCAGATCGATGATCTTCACGTTCTCGGGGATCGTATGCTCCTTGAGGAAGGCCTCACTCTTGCCGTGGCCGAAGCAGAAGAACACCACATCGACCTGGTCAAATGGCATCTTGTCGGTGAACTTCAGATCGGTGTCCCCATAGAGCCCCTCGTGAACCTCAGCGACAGGATTACCCGCATTACTCTCGGAGTTGGCAAAGACAATCTCTGCCTCGGGATGGTTGAGTAGCAGACGGATGAGCTCGCCACCCGTATAGCCTGCCGCACCTAATATGCCAATTCTGATCATCTCTTCTCGTCTTTATGGACACCGTAATAGACGCGGAGCGGGGTGGAACTGACCTTGATGAAGCCCTTGGCCTCGTCTGCCGTCCATCCTGTCTGGGTCTCACCGTACTCACCGAGCTTCGACTTCGTCAGGTCGTTGGCACTGTCGATGCCGACGGTCTCAAAACCGTAGGGACGGAGCTTCAGGATAGAGGTACCGGTCACGTTGCGCTGACTGGAGGTCAGCATTGCCTCCATGTCGGGCATCACAGGCTCCAGATATTGGCTCTCGTGGAGGAACATGCCGTACCAGTTGGCGACTTGGTCCTTCCAGTATTGCTGCCACTTGGAGAGGGTCGATTTCTCCAACAGACGGTGAGCCTCGATGATCAGCTTCGGGGCGGCAGCCTCGAAGCCGACACGACCCTTGATACCGATGATGGTATCGCCGACATTGGCGTCACGGCCGATGGCATAGCTGGCACCGATCTCCTCGATCTTCTGGATAGCCTTTACCTTGTCATCGAACTGCTCGCCGTTGACGGCCACGATCTCGCCTTTCTCGAAGGTGATCTTCAGCAGTGACTCCTGTTCCTTGGCGGTGACGTGCTTCAGATAGGCATCCTCGGGCAGACCCTGAGTAGGATCGAGCAACTCTCCACCACAGATACTGGTACCCCAGATACCGACGTTATAGCTGTACTTCAACTTGGTGAAGTCGGCGAAAAAGCCGTGCTCGTTCAGGTAATCCACCTCTTCCTTGCGCGTCAGCTTCTGGTCGCGGGTCAGGGTGATGATCTCCACACCGGGGGCCATCACGAGGAAAGTCATGTCGAAACGGATCTGGTCGTTACCGGCACCTGTGCTTCCGTGGGCGATGGCATCGGCACCGATCTCCTTCGCATAGCGGGCGATGGCGATGGCCTGGAAGATACGCTCGCTGCTCACAGAGATAGGGTAGCAGTTGTTACGCAGCACATTACCGAAGATCATGTACTTCAGCGATTTCTCGTAATACTCGTGGGTCACGTCGAGGGTCACATATTGTACAGCCCCCAGCTTATAAGCGTTCTCTTCGTTCTTCTTTAACTGTTCCTCACTGAAACCGCCGGTGTTGGCACAGGCAGCATAAACATCCCAGCCATCCTGGGTCAACTTCATCACGGTGTAGGAGGTGTCAAGACCTCCGGAAAATGCAACTACAACTTTCTTGTTTGCCATATGATTCGTGTAATTCGTTAAATACGTTGTTAATATATTATTGTTCTTCTATTTCTTCCAAATGACGAATGCGGTTCATCACCTCATCGGGGATCTTGGCGGGCAGGTGCTCCGTCGGGTCGTAGAGCATGGCCGTGCAGATACAGTATTTCCTGCCTGTGCGATGCAGCACATCCACGTTGACACAACCCTCACAACCTTTCCAGAAGGCCTCGTCGTCCGTCAGGTCGGCAAAGGTGACGGGCTGGTAGCCCAGTGCCGTGTTCATGGCCATCACGGCTGCCCCACTGGTCAGGGAGAATATCTTGGCATGCGGCCAACGGGTACGGGCCAGCGTGAAGGTCATATCCTTGATGCGTTTGGCGACGTGCTTCCCACGGAAATCGGGGTGGACGATCAGTCCGGAGGTCGTGACGTACTGCTGGTTCTCCCACGTCTCGATATAACTGAAACCTGCAAAGGTACCGTCCTTGGTCAGGGCGATGACGGCCTTGGCCTCCAACATCTTCTTGGTCAGATACTCGTGTGTCCTTTTGGCGATACCGGTACCGCGGACTTTCGCGGCCTCCGCAATCGTGTCTAAAATGGTATCTACATACTTCTCGTGCTCCGGCCCTGCGACTAGCACTTCTATTTCTTCTTCGTATTCCATAAGTCTATCTCATATTTGGTACCACATCACTGAGAGCCTCGATGACGTGCTGATGACTGACACCTTCCTTGATGACGATGAAGATGGTGTCGTCTCCCGCAATGGTTCCAAGGATCTCAGGTACATCACTGTTGTCAATGTTCCAGGCAATACTGCTGGCATACCCCGGACGGGTCTTGATGATGCCGATATTCCCGGAGAAGTTGATACTGATGAATCCCGGCACCTTCATCATCTCACGGATGCTGTTGGGAGAACTGACACGTTTGTACATGGTCTCGTTGGGCAGTACATACACATAGTTCCCACTCATGGAGGCAGCCTTGGCAACCTTCAACTGCTTCAGGTCCCGGCTCAGAGTCGCTTGAGTTAACTTGAACCCCTCTTTCTGGAGGGCATTCAACAACTCGTCCTGACTTCCCAGTTGTTGGCTTGAAATGATAAGTCTCAGCGCTTCTAATCGGTTGTTCTTAACTTTCATTGGTATATTTATTCAAAATTCGGGTGCAAAATTACATATTATTTTGCACCCGACCAAATATTTCTGCATATTTTTGCAGAATTACCGTTTCATGTCGAACCCGACGCGCACACCTTCGTATTGTTTGCTCAGGTCACCGATGGCCTGCATGTCCTTGTTGCCGCTCAGGGCTGCCATGGTTTGGAGGATGGTCAGCAGCTTGTTGGCCTCAAAAAGGATGGAGATACCGCTGATCTCACGCTTCGTGTAGCAGTTGACACTGAGAAGCAGACCTTTCATCGTGATCTTCTGACTGGACTCGTCAAAGGTGTATTTGCCACTGAACGGCGTACCGTCGATCTTCGAGGAGAAAGTGCCGTCTTCCTTGAAGGTGATATAGGTGTTACTGGATGAGATGCCCACCTGTTGATAATAAGGCAGGAGCTTCTCCTCAATCTGTCCGGCGGCCACCTCACCACCAGCCTTGGCCAAGAGATTCTTGCTGGTGAACGCACAACCTGGTCCCATATAACTCCATGTACCGATCAGACCACTGGCCGATACCTTGTCCATACCAATGACACTGGTAATAGCATTGACTACACTACCGTTGGAGATGGCACTCAACATCTGACCACAACTTGTCAACACCAGACAGACGATGCCAACCATAACAATCTTAACCTTTTTCATATCCTTGTTCTTTTAGTCTTATTCTATAATCCGCTGCGAAGTTACAACATATTTCCCGAATTCCCAAATAAAATCCATGAATAATCTCCAAGCCGACATGATTTATATATGATAAAGGTTTATACACGAGCGTTGCGCGCGTTATTATAATAAGGTGTATGGTTGTTCGTGTACTTGATTTTGGTCAAGAGGTGTACTTTCTCCACTTAAAATTTGAAATTTTCTTTGGAAAAGTTTTGCTGTTTTGTGGAAAATGTGTACCTTTGCACCCGCTAAACGAGAAACGCAGTTTTCGAGTGCGGCAGAAAGCGAGTTCTTTGAAAGATTTACATAGACAGAAGTAGTACAAGAAGCGAGTACTTTTTTTAAGTACTTGGGTATAAGAAACGAACCGTTTCAATTCTTGAATTTGGATAGTCGTTCTGAGACAGAGACAATGATCAGAATTTAT
>JAGCPV010000168.1 GCA_017965475.1 Prevotella sp. | reverse complement strand
GAGAGACGCAGATGTGGCAGGATCATGTCTTTATCGACCACGATACTGTCGATGATCAGGATCTGCTGGGTCATCTCACGCATGTTGGTGATGCGTGGATCTTCCTGCGGTTCCTCAATGACGGGCTTCTTCACCACACGCCTTTTCTTCTTCTGCGCGCCCATCGAGAGGGGCAGAAGGAGGGCTATTGCGAGTATGGCAATCTTCCTGATGGTCATATTTCAGGTTTCTTCTATCAGTTTGTTATCGGCATTCAGGGCGTTCCACATGCTGTATCTCGCCTCTGGGTTCATACGTTCGATATCTTCATAAAGACGTTTGATGTCCGTGCGATGTGAGTTGGTCTCGTAGGGACAGAGTTTCTGCTGTTTCTGATATCCTTGCAACGCTGCGTAGGTCTTGATGTCCTGTTCCTCTATCATACAGAGGGGACGGATGATCGTCAACGGCATCTTGCGCATCTTCAGACGTGCTGGCATCGAACCAAACCGTCCTTGAAAGATGAGGTTCATCAGGGCCGTATGCAGGATATCGTCCTGATGGTGTCCGAGCGCGATCTTGTTACATCCCAGTTCCTGTGCGAGGTTGAACATCTCCTTACGACGCATCCACGAACAGAGGAAACAGGGCTGCTTCTGTCTGCGGAGACGGGCGGCGGAATCGGGATTGTCCTGATGATCCGTGTTTTCGGGATGATCAATTTCAAATCTCGTCGTTCTCACGTGGAGTTTGACGCCCAACTCTTCACAGAATCCTTGCAGATAACTGGTGTCCGTCTCGTAATGGATGTTCTCCATCCTGACGTGCAACGCCTCTACGCTGAATCGTGGGTGCTCGATCTTCGCGCGCTTCGCCAAGAGTTCCAACAGCAGGAGCGAGTCCTTGCCACCAGAGAGTCCCACGAGGATACGGTCATCATCCTCTATCAGATGATAAGTAGCCATCGCCTTGACAAAACGCTCGTTCAAACGCTTCTCCAGGCGACGGCTCTCTATATCGTCTTTACGCTTCTCCACGCAGATGTTTGTCCATGTTCAGGGCAGCACGACGACCATCACCCATGGCGAGGATCACTGTTGCACCACCACGCACGATGTCACCACCAGCGAAGATCTCAGCACGACTTGACTGCATCTCCTCACTCACGGCGATGGTGTTCTTACGACCCAGCTCAAGGCCCTGGATAGACTTCGGCACGAGCGGGTTGGGCGATACACCTACAGCCACGATCACCTGATCGACATCGAGTGTAACAGTCTTACCCTCCACGGGAACAGGACTGCGACGACCTGATGCATCAGGCTCGCCCAGTTCCATCACCTGGAGCACGGCCTGCTTCACGGCACCTGTCTCATCAGCGATGTACTCGATGGGGTTGTGTAACGTCAGGAAGTTGATACCTTCCTCCTTGGCGTGCTTCACCTCCTCCAGACGGGCAGGCATCTCAACCTCAGAACGACGATAGACCAGTGTCACCTCAGCACCCAAGCGCTTAGCGGTACGGCAGGAGTCCATAGCGGTGTTACCACCACCCACCACGAGCACGCTCTTGGCAGGGTTCAACGGCGTATCAGTCTTGGGGTTCGCTGCATCCATCAGGTTCACACGTGTCAGATACTCGTTCGACGACATGATATTGATGCTGTTCTCACCAGGGATATTCATGAAGTTGGGCAGACCAGCGCCAGAGCCTACGAAGATACCCTTGAAGCCCTGAGCCTCCAGCTGTTCAACGGAGATCGTCTTACCCACGATCACGTCAGTCTGGAAGTGAACACCCATCTTGGCGAGGTTCTCGATCTCCACATCAACGATCTTGTTAGGCAGACGGAACTCGGGGATACCATACTTCAGCACACCACCAATCTCGTGCAGGGCCTCGAAGACATAGACATCGTAACCCTTCTTCACCATATCACCAGCGAAGCTGAGTCCGGCAGGACCAGAACCCACGACGGCAATCTTAATGCCGTTGGCAGGTGCGATCTCTGGCAGAGAGATGTTGCCACTCTCACGCTCGAAGTCGGCAGCGAAACGCTCCAGGTAGCCGATAGCTACAGCGGGCTCGTTCATCTTCAGGTGGATACACTTGCTCTCGCATTGCTTCTCCTGCGGACATACACGACCACAGACAGCGGGCAGGGCAGAGGTGTTCTTCAGCACCTTCGCAGCAGCCAGGAACTGACCACGCTCGATATTCTTGATGAACGACGGGATATTGATGTTCACAGGACAACCCTCTACGCAGCTGGGCTTGGCGCAGTCGAGACAACGCTTGGCCTCTGTCATCGCCATCTCCTTCGTCAGACCGATGTTCACCTCTTCCAAACGGGTGGTAGCACGATAGACGGGGTCGAGCTCGGGCATGATCACACGCTCGATCTGTGTGCGCTCCTTCGGCTTCATGCTCTGCTGCAGCTCCTTACGCCAGGGGGCGTTGCGATCTGTCAGCACCTCGATGCTGTCGTTCGTGGGATCAGCATCCATTACGATATCCGGAGTCTTACCTGTTTTGATGGAGATATCGCCGTCAAGGCTGTCGAGATGTTCCTCGTAGTGAGCCAGTTCTTCCTGCTCCTCGCGCTTGAATGTACCCATGCGCTTGAACATCTCGTCCCAATCGACGAGGGCACCATCGAACTCAGGACCATCGATACAGACGAACTTCGTCTTGCCCCCGATCGTGAGTCGGCAGGCACCGCACATACCCGTACCATCGACCATAATCGTGTTCAGCGATACTTCGCAGGGGATATTGTGCTTCTGAGCCGTGAGGTTCGAGAACTTCATCATGATGGGAGGGCCAATGGCGAATACCTTATCGACATGCTCCTGCTCGAAGAACTTCTCCATACCAACGGTCACCACGCCTTTCTCGCCGTATGAGCCGTCATCGGTCATGATGATCACCTCGTCAGAACTCTCCCGCACCTTGTCCTCCAGGATAATCAGATCCTTCGAACGTCCGGCCATCACGGAGAGCACACGGTTGCCGGCAGCCTTCAGCGCCTGGATAATCGGCAGCATGGGAGCGACCCCCAGACCACCACCGGCACAGACCACGGTACCGTATTTCTCGATCTTCGTGGGGTTGCCCAACGGACCTACCACGTCCGTCACATAGTCGCCTTCGTTGAGGGCACAGAGTTTCTTCGATGAGAGACCCACCATCTGGACTACCAGTGTGATGGTGCCTTTCTCGATGTCAGCGGCAGCGATGGTCAGCGGCATACGCTCACCTTTCTTACCTACGCGCACGATCACGAAGTTACCAGCCTTGCGGCTCTTGGCAATCAGCGGAGCCTCAATCTCGAAAAGGAATACCTTCTCAGAGAACTGTTCTTTTCTTACAATCTTATTCATATTTGCTTAGTTTAGGTCGAAGTTAATTTAGTCGATGATGTCACAGCCCATGTAAGGAACGAGGGCAGCGGGCACCTTGATGCCATTCTCCGTCTGGTTGTTCTCCAGCAGGGCGGCCACGATGCGCGGCAGGGCCAGCGCCGAACCGTTCAACGTGTGACAGAGCTCGGGCTTCTTCGTGTCCTCACGACGATAGCGGCACTTCAGACGGTTGGCCTGATAGGTGTCGAAATTCGAGACACTCGATACCTCCAGCCAACGGCCCTGAGCCTCCGAATATACTTCGAAGTCGTAGCAGATGGCAGAGGTGAAACTCTGGTCACCTCCACAGAGCAGCAGGATACGATACGGCAGTTCCAACTTCTTCAGCAGTCCCTCCACGTGGGCGAGCATTTCCTTATGACTCTCCTTCGAGTGCTCGGGCTTGTCGATACGCACGATCTCGATCTTCGAGAACTCATGCAGACGGTTCAGTCCGCGAACGTCCTTTCCATAGCTGCCGGCCTCACGACGGAAACACTGGGTATAGGCGCAGTTCTTGATGGGCAGATCCTTCTCGTCGAGGATCACATCACGGTAGATATTCGTCACAGGCACCTCAGCCGTCGGGATCAGGTAGAAGTCATCCATCTCACAGTGATACATCTGTCCCTCCTTGTCGGGCAACTGACCTGTACCGTAACCAGAAGCCTGGTTCACCACCGTCGGCGGCATGATCTCCGTATAACCAGCCTTGCGGGCCTCGTCGAGGAAGAAGTTGATCAGCGCACGCTGTAATCTGGCACCCTTGCCGATATAGACGGGGAAGCCTGCGCCCGTGATCTTCACGCCGAGATCGAAGTCGATGAGGTTGTATTTCTTGGCGAGCTCCCAGTGGGGCAGGGGATTGGCGATACCCAGCGAGGGGTTCACGTCCCAGTTACCCACGGTATCAGCATCCGTACATTCCTTCAGGTTCGACTTCACCACGTGGTTATCCTCTGCGGCCTTACCCTCGGGCACCTCGTCGTAGGGGATATTCGGGATCTGACAGAGCAGCGTGGTCATCTCCTCCTGAGCCTTGGCCATCGCCTCGTCGAGTTCCTTCGACTTGTCCTTCAATTGAGCCACCTGAGCCTTCACCTGCTCGGCCTCGTCTTTCTTGCCTTCTTTCATCAGTCGGCCGATCTGTCCTGAGAGCTGCTTCTGCTCGTTCAGACAACGATCCAACTCCTGTTGCGACTCACGACGCTTCTTATCCACGGCCAACACTTGGTCGATGGCCTCCTTCGCGTTGGGGAAATGCTTCTTCTCCAGTCCGCGGATCACGCGTTCTGTCTCCTCATTGATAAGTTTGAGTGTTAACATCTTAAATACGTATTTATTTGTTTAATTCTGATTCTGAGGTGCAAAGTTACGAATAAAAGCGAAAAACGCCAAAAAAATCCACAACTTTATACTTATAAAGTATAAAAATGCAGAAATCCCGCAACTCCTTGCGGAGTGCGGGACTCTGTTGTTTGTTTGGAATAAGTGTTTTCTTTTTAAATGACCTTAGGCCTCAGCGTTGGGAATAACGGAGACAACGCTCTTGTTACGAGCACCCTTGTGGAACTGAACAGTACCATCAACGAGCGCGAACAGCGTATCGTCCTTACCGATTGCCACGTTGTTGCCGGGGTTGTGCTTCGTACCACGCTGACGAACGATAATGTTGCCAGCCACGCACTTCTCACCGCCGAAGATCTTAATGCCGAGTCGCTGAGCTGCTGACTCACGACCGTTCTTAGAACTACCTACACCTTTTTTATGTGCCATAATTTCTGTCCTCCTACGGTTTTAAGCGATTACTGACTTGATTTCTAACTGAGTGAACTGCTCACGATGACCGTTGCGCTTACGAGAGTCCTTGCGACGCTTCATCTTGAAGACGATGACCTTGTCACCCTTCACCAGCGGTTCCACTACTTCACACACTACTTTTGCTCCCTCTACGGTCGGAGCACCAACCTTCACTGCACCGTCAGCATCTACGAGCAGCACCTTGTCAAATTCAACAGTCTTACCAGCCTCGGCATCCTTGATGTGGTGCACGAAGAGCTTCTTGCCCTGCTCGGCCTTGAACTG
>JAGCPV010000167.1 GCA_017965475.1 Prevotella sp. | reverse complement strand
GATTTCCTGGGATTCTTCGAACAGCACGGTGTGGGTGTCATCAATGCCTCGCCGTTGTCGATGGGTCTGCTCTCGCAGCGTGGTGCCCCCATGTGGCATCCCGCAGGCAGGGATCTGAAGAACGCCTGCGCCAAGGCTGCTGCCTATTGTCAGGAGAAGGGCTACCCCATTGAGAAACTAGCCATCCAGTTCTCTACAAGCCTGAATCCCCGTATTGCCACCACACTCTTCAGCAGTGCCAATCCTGATAATGTGTTGAAGAATATCGGCTACGTGAATGAGCCGATGGACGAGCAGTTGGTGGTGGAAGTGCAGACGATTATCGGTGACCAGATGTTTGTCAGATGGAAAAACTCATGATCATAGATGCCCACAGTCATCTGTGGCTCAAGCAGGACACCACGTGGAACGGGAAGGAGATCCGTTCGTTGAAAAACGGACGCTCCATCTTCTTAGGTGAGGAAGTGCAGATGATCCCGCCCTTTATCATCGACGGCAGGAACACGGCAGAGGTGTTTCTCTCCAACATGGACTATGCGCAGGTGTCGGCAGCCGTCGTGGTACAGGAGTTCATCGACGGTCTGCAGAACGACTATCTCGCTGAGGTACAGAAACAGTATCCGAACCGTTTCCTCACCTGTGGCATGGCCGACTATCTGCACGATGGTTTCCTGATGGAGGTTGTCCACCTGATGGATCAGGGCTTCAAGGGAATGGCCATTCCCGGACACAGGTTATTGGGTAAGTCCCTGACCAGTGATGATATGATGAAGATGTTCCATCTGATGGAGGATGGTGGTGTGATCCTTTCTATCACGTTGGCTGATGGTGACAAGCAGGTCGCAGAGATGGAAGAGGTGATTGCCGAATGTCCGCGTCTGAAGATAGCCATTGGTCATTTAGGTATGGCGGATCCCCCACGGATCCCTTGTTGGGAGAACGAGAGTTGGCGCAGACAGATTCTGTTGGCGCGCCATGAGAATGTGATGATAGAGTCGGGCGGTATCACGTGGCTCTATAACTCAGAGTTCTATCCCTTTCCCTCAGCCATCCGCGCCATTAAGGAGGCTGCGCGTCTGGTGGGTATGGAGAAACTGATGTGGGGCAGCGACTACCCCCGTACCATCACAGCCATCACCTACAGGATGTCGTACGACTTCGTGGTGAGGTCTCAGGAACTGACAGACGTGGAGAAACGTCTCTTCCTGGGTGAAAACGCCAAAAGGTTCTACGGCTTTGAAGATCTGCCCGATCTGCCCTACATCAAGAATATGAGCGAATAGTGAAATAGTCAAATAGTAAATAGTCAAATAGTAAATAGTCAAATTAATCAATGAAAGCAATACAGATTTCTGGTGAGCGCCAGATGAACGTTGTGAATGTGGAGGAGCAGGCATTGCAGGCCGGTGAGGTGCTCCTGCGCTTGGAATATGTCGGCTTCTGCGGCAGTGACCTTAACACCTGGTTGGGTAAGAACCCGATGGTTAAGATGCCTGTGATCCCAGGTCATGAGGTAGGTGCCGTGATTGAGAAGGTGGGTGCTGGTGTTCCTGAGTATCTGAAGCCCGGTATGGTGGTGACGTGTAATCCCTATACCAACTGTGGCAAGTGTGCCTCGTGCCGTAACCTGCGTGTGAATGCCTGTGAGCATAACGAGACGTTGGGTGTGCAGCGCAACGGGGCTATGCGCGAACGTATCGTCCTGCCTTGGGAGAAGGTGATCCCGGCAGATGGACTGGATCCCCGTACCTGTGCCCTCATCGAACCCATGAGCGTGGGCTTCCACGCTGTCAACCGTGCGCAGGTGACGGATATCGACGTGGTGGTGGTCATCGGCTGTGGTATGGTGGGTATGGGAGCCATCGTGCGCTCGGCCCTGCGTGGTGCTACCGTCATTGCTGCCGATATCGACGACGAGAAACTGGCGTTGGCGAAGGAGATGGGTGCCAGTTATGCCATCAACACCATCAAGGATGATGTGCACGCTCGTCTGCAGGAGATTACCTCGGGCTTTGGACCTGATGTGATCATCGAGGCGGTGGGTAGTCCGATCACTTATAATATGGCTGTCAACGAGGTGGCCTTCACAGGGCGCGTGGTGTGCATTGGCTATGCCAAGACCGAGGTATCGTTCCAGACGAAATTCTTCGTACAGAAGGAACTCGATATCCGTGGTTCGCGCAATGCCCAGCCTTCTGATTTCCGTGCCGTCATCCACTATCTGCAGGGTGGTACGTGTCCTGTGGATCGTCTGATCTCCAATGAGGTGACACCAGAGGGTGCAGCAGAGGCGATGCAGCAGTGGTCAGGGGCACCGGGTAAGGTGTTCCGTATTCTTGTAAAATTTGCTGAATGACTATGGATAAACAACAATCTCTGATAACAAAGGACGGCGTGAGTTTTCTGCTGCCGTTCATTCTGGTGACACTCTGCTTTGCCCTGTGGGGCTTTGCTAACGATATCACCAACCCGATGGTGAAGGCGTTCTCCAAGATATTCCGTATGAATGTCACAGAGGGCGCCCTCGTACAGGTGGCCTTCTACGGCGGTTATTTCTGTATGGCTTTTCCCGCTGCTATTTTCATCCGCAAATACTCCTATAAGTCGGGTGTGCTGATGGGGCTCGGCCTCTACGCCATTGGTGCCCTGCTGTTCTTCCCCGCGAAGGCCATTGGTATCTATGGCTGTTTCCTTATCGCCTATTTCATCATGACCTGCGGACTATCCTTCCTGGAGACGAGTTGTAATCCCTATATCCTCACGATGGGTCCAGAGGAGACGGCCACGCGGCGCCTGAATATGGCGCAATGTTTCAACCCCTGTGGTTCGATCATCGGTATGTATGTGGCCATGAACTATATCCAGGCCAAACTCAATCCCATGAGCAGTGATGAGCGGGCCCTGTTGGATGATACACAGTTCGAGGCGCTGAAGAATTCTGATCTCAATGTGCTGATTTCGCCATATCTTATTATCGGTGTGATCATCGCGGCCATCTTCTTCCTGATCCTGTTCACGAAGATGCCGAAGATCGGCGACCAGAACCACGATGTGCATCCCTTCGCCACCGTTCGTCGTATCGTCAAACTGAAGTATTACCGTGAGGGTGTGATCGCTCAGTTCTTCTACGTGGGTGCGCAGATCATGTGCTGGACGTTTATTATACAATATGGTACGCGTGTGTTCATGGCTGAGGGCATGGATGAGCAGAGTGCCGAGGTACTCTCGCAGCGCTTCAATATCTATGCGATGATCTTCTTCATCTGTTCACGCTTCATCGCCACCTTCCTGATGAAGTACCTGAAGCCGGCCTCACTGCTGATGATCTTCGGCATCCTGGCGATGATCTTCACGGTGGGTGTCATCGGGTTCCAGAACCGCATGGGTGTCTATTGTCTGGTGTGCGTCAGCGGCTGTATGTCCCTGATGTTCCCCACGATCTACGGTATCGCCCTCGATGGTCTGGGGGATGATGCGAAGTTTGGTGCAGCAGGTCTGATCATGGCCATCCTGGGTGGTTCTGTACTACCACCGTTCCAGGCGATGATCATCGATCAGGGCACTGTCTGGAATATGCCAGCCACTAATGTCTCGTTCGTACTGCCTTGGATCTGTTTCCTGATTGTGGCGCTCTACGGCTATCGCATGATGAAACGGCCAGTTAGCCTCTGACGTAATCCACGAAAGAGTAGGGGAAGTCGTGACGATCATCCACAGGGTGATCCTCACGGCTTCCTTCTTTCCAACCCTCGTCGTAGGGTGGGAAGAAGGTGTCAGCCTCTGCGGGCGTGTCGTCGATCTCTGTCAGACAGAGACGGTCTGCCAGGGGCAGGGCTCGCTTATAGACACTCGCACCTCCGATGATATAGACCTCCTCGTTTGGAGCGCAATGCTTCAAAGCCTCTTCAAGGGAGGGATAGACATCGCAACCCTCAAACGCTTTCTGCGAACGGCTGAGCACGATGTTACGACGATTAGGCAGCGCCCCCTTCGGCAGTGAGAGGAAGGTGTTACGCCCCATGATGATCGTATGTCCTGTGGTGAGTGCCTTGAAACGCTTCAGGTCGTTGGGCAACCAATAAATCAGTTTGTTCTTATATCCGATGGCCCTGTTCCTTGCCACCGCTGCAATTATGGAAATCATAATTTCTAATTTCTAATTCCTAATTTCTAATTTACACAGAAACTTCTGCCTTAATATGGGGATGCGGATCGTAGCCTACAAGTTCGAAGTCCTCGTACTGGAAGTCGAAGAGGCTCTTCACGTCGGGATTGATCTTCATTATGGGCAGGGGACGAGGTTCACGCGTCAATTGGAGTTTTGCCTGCTCGATGTGGTTCAGATAGAGGTGGGTATCACCCGTGGTGTGGATGAAGTCACCCGGCTTATAGCCCGTCACCTGTGCCATCATCTGGAGCAGCAGGGCATAGCTGGCGATGTTAAAAGGCACACCCAGGAAGGTGTCGGCACTGCGCTGGTAGAGCTGGAGCGACAGACGATCACCTGCCACATAGAACTGGAAGATCGTATGACACGGGGGCAGCGCCATCTCGTTGACCTCAGCCACGTTCCATGCGGAGACGATCATTCGACGGGAGTTCGGGTTGTTCTTCAACTGATCCAGCACATACTGGATCTGGTCTATCGTACCCCCATTATAGTCGGGCCAGGAGCGCCACTGGTGACCATACACAGGACCTAACTCACCGTTCTCGTCAGCCCACTCGTTCCAGATGCGCACACCGTGTTCCTGTAGGTATTTCACGTTGGTATCGCCCTTCAGGAACCAGAGCAGTTCGTAGATGATACTCTTCAGATGGAGTTTTTTCGTGGTCAACAGGGGGAACCCATCGTCGAGGTTATAACGACTCTGGGTACCAAAGATGCTGATGGTACCTGTTCCTGTACGGTCACCTTTCTCAGTGCCTTCTGTCAGGATGCGGTTGAGGATGTCTAAATACTGTTTCATCTTATTATTTGACTATTTGACTATTTACTATTTGACGATTTCGGGGGCTTCTGTGGGAAGATGTGTGGTCTTAATTCGCCAGGGCTTGGGGTAGAGGTTGTTGGCACGGTTGCCGATATTCTTCGCAGGTCCCAAAGCCACACCTTTGTAGGTTATAGTGACAAATCCCTTGGACGTATCTGCTGGCAACACCAACGCCTCGCCCCTCAGATATCTGAGCGCCTCGGAGTAGGGGAGATCCACCTTCGGAAACTCTCCCTCTGGCATCTCCGCCTTTAGGATTTTGATGCTGGGGTCAGGCCCCGACATCAAAAACCTCCTACTGGGGCCAGGCCCCGAGTTAAAGTTTTCCTTCCTCAGAACGGCCATGAAGAGTCCTTCGCCCTTAGTATATCCTGGGATGAAACGATAGACAGGCGCATCGAAGCCTTCGAGCAGCGATCCTGTGATACCCCATGAGGGGTCTGTGGGTACGGAGAGAATCTCAGCGTCGTAGTTCTCCACGATCCAGCGCACGTTCTCCTCGTTCTCCTTGGTATTATAGGTACACGTACTATAAATAAGCAACCCACCGGGGTTAAGACACTCCCACGCCTCGGCCACGATCTCGCGTTGTAGTCGCCAGCATTTCTCCACGTTCTGCAGGCTCCACTCACTGATGGCGTTGGGATCCTTACGGAACATCCCTTCGCCTGAGCAGGGTACGTCGCAGAGGATAATATCAAACTTCGCCTTCGCCTTGCGGAAGTCACGGGGGTAGTTGTTGGTGACCACGCAATTCTTCCAGCCCCATTTCGTGATATTCTCCAGGAGTATCTGTGCCCTCACGGCTATCGGCTCGTTGCTGACAAGGGTGCTCCCCTCAGGCAATAGCGTGCGGGCGGCCGTCGATTTCCCCCCAGGGGCTGCACAGAGGTCGAGCATGGCCACGGGTTCCTTGACGAACAGCTTCAGGACATGGCAGATGAACATCGATGATGCCTCCTGCACGTAGTAGCAGCCAGCGTGGAAGAGGGGATCGAAGGTAAACTGAGGACGGCCTGAGAGGTAGAAACCCTCAGGACACCAGGGTACCTGCTGCACAGAGGGGACAGTCCCCCTGTGCAGCGGATTCATACGAATACTCGTGGGGGCTTCCTCGTTGAATGCCTCCACGAAGCGGTTGTAGCGCTCATCGCCCATCACCAACCGCGTTTCCCGTACGAAATCCTCAGGTAAACTCACCATTTCTGTGCAAAATTACAAAATTTCCAAGAAAAAACACTATCTTTGCAACTAATTTATGATTTGTTTCGTCAAACAGACAAAAGAAACAAAACCGGAAGGTATAAAAAGTAAAAGGAGAAAAGATATGAAAAAGTATTTAATCGCAATCGCAATGGTGCTCACGCTCGGCATGAATGCCGACGCTGCAGCACAGAAGCATCGCCACACGCCCCGTACGGAGCAGGTGGATTCTGTAAAGAAGGATGCAATCGAAGCCTTTTCTGACACAACAGTTGTAGCAGATGCCAACGACGACGAGGAAACGTACCGTTCTACCCGTCATGTAGTATATGCTGACGAAGATGTGAAGGGAGTCTTCGAGCAGGTCTTCGGAGGTCATGAAGGAGAGATGTTCGCTGGTCTCGCCATGGTTCTGGGTATTCTCTTCATCCTCTTTGTCCTCTTCCCGCTGATCATCATCATCGGTGTGGTCTATTTCATCAACAGACGCCGTAAGGAACGCCTGAAGATCGCCCAGATGGCCATGGACAAGGGTCAGCCCATTCCCGATCATCTCTTCAAGGAGGAGGCCGTCGAGACCACCAACGACTATCAGAGTGGTGTCCGCCAGATGTTCACAGGCGTCGGACTCGCCATCTTCCTGGGTATCATCATGGGACAGGTCGGTATCGGCATCGGCGCTCTGGTCTTCTTCATCGGACTTGGTAAGTGGTACATCGCCCGCCAGGCAGGTAATAACAATCATTCAAGTATTAACAATTTAAACAATCAAGGCAATGACAAAACGACTGATGCGCTCTAACGACAGAGTATGGGCTGGGGTCTGTGGCGGAATCGCAGAGTACTTGGACTTTGACCCCACACTGGTAAGAATCGGTTACGCTTTCCTCACGCTGTTCACATGCTTCAGTGGATTGATATTCTACTTCGTACTGTGGATCTGCATGCCGGAGAAGAACCTGATAGAAAACAAATAAGAGGTAGGCAGTGGCTGATCTGAACGATATATCTCTCGTCACCCAGGTGGCTGTATTCCACAACAAGCGGGCCTTCGACCAACTTGTCAGGAAATACCAGTCACCTGTGCGTCGGTTCTTCCTGAACCAGACTCTGGGCGACGAACAGTTGAGCGACGATCTGTCACAGGAGACCTTCATCAAGGCGTACGTGAACATCACGAAGTTCAAGGGGATGGCCAGTTTCTCCACCTGGCTCTTCCGTATCGCCTACAACGTACACTACGACTACTTACGTTCTCTTCACCAGACGGAAGACATCGACAATTCCGCTGCCGTGAGAACGAAATCCTCCTCAGCTGACGAGGGTCTGAAGATGGATATATACAAAGCCCTGTCGCTGCTGAAGCCCGACGAACGCACCTGTGTCACGCTCCAGCTCATCGACGGCCACCAGGTGGATAAGATCGCAGAGATCACAGGCATACCCGCCAACACGGTGAAATCGCATCTGAAGAGAGGAAAAGATAAATTGGCAATCTATTTAAAAGAAAATGGCTATGACCGATAAAGACAATATCATGATCGAGGAGTTCTTCAAGCAGGCTGCCCAGCAGCAGATTGAAGACAACGGCTTTACGGAGCGTGTGATGCAGAACCTGCCCGTTACCACGGTCAGCAAGTCGCGTCGCCTGTCCCATCTGTGGACACTGTTCTGCCTCGTCATTGGCGTGGCACTGTTCTTCGCCTTTGGCGGCATGCAACTGATGAAGGTGGCGATGACGGGTCTCCTGCAGATGGTGCTGACGGCCCTGGAGGTGTTCGTCGTGACATCTCCGACGACAGAGATCCCCGTCAATCCTTGGCTGGTTCTTTTGGTGCTGGGGTTTGTATTAATTTACCTGCCTTATCAAACAGGCCGTAAGTTGTCCTCAATACTATAAACTCCGTGCGGCGGTTGAGCTGGTTGCACTGATCCTGCTGTTCCTCTGGGAGTGCGGTGACGAATTCCTCCGTTAAGACGTCGCCCTCCTTGAGGAACGGATATTTTTCTGCCACCTTACGTTTGATCTTCTTCGGCTTGCCCTCGCCGTAGCCCTTGGGCGTGAGACGGTCCGAGGCGATGCCGTGTTCAATGAGATAGTTCACCACACTCTCTGCACGACGCTGCGACAGACGCTCGTTATACTGGTCGGAACCCTTATAGTCGGTATGTGCGGAGAGTTCGATGGTGATGTTCGGATTCTCGTTCAACAAGTTCACAAGTTCATCGAGGGCTGTCTGCGACTCCGGACGCAGGGTGGCCTTGTCGAAGTCGTAGAAGATGTTCTCGATCAGCACGGGGGCCGAGATATTGGCGAGCGGGAACTGCAGCACGTATTCCTCCGACTTCGTCACGGGCTCCACCTTCAACTGCTCCTGATGGTTCAGGAATCCCTTGCAGGTGGCGAGGAACACGTAATCGACGCCTGCCTTGATCTCCTGCGAGAACGAGCCGTCGCCACGCACGCTGAGTTTCTGGTTCGTACCGTCGTTGCCCACCATATACACCTGTGCGGCCGTCAGTTCGTAGCCGTCCTGCTCATACACCCATCCCTTTATCGTCTGCACGATCTCGGGATTGAAGAAACTGTAGATATGATCATAGCCCCTGGCATCACCACGGTTCGAGCAGAAAAAACCCTTGTTGAGCCTGCCCTCGAAGGTCATACCGAAGTCGTCACCCTGTGAGTTCAGCGGGAAGCCCGGGTGCTCGATGGTCTTGCCCTTGGCGATGAAGATGTCGAGACCTCCCATGCCGGGATGACCGTCGCTGGAGAAATACAGGTCACCGTTGGGACGGAAGGTGGGGAACATCTCGTTGCCTGGCGTGTTGATGGGCGCTCCCAGATTCTCCACACTACCGATCTGATTATTGCCGTAGAGGCGGCAGCGCCAGATGTCGTAGCCTCCCAGTCCGCCCGCCATGTCACTGACGAAGTAGAGCCACTCACCATCAGGTGAGATGGCAGGGTGGGCGAAACTGGAGAGCGTGTCCTTCATGATGGTCAGTTCCGTGGGTTTGCTCCAGGCGGCATCACTGCGGTTCGACACGGCAATGGTGGCATATCGCGGGTAGTCCGGATCCGTCTTGCACTGTGTCAGATACATCGTCCTGCCGTCGGGGGTAAATGAACAGGCGCCCTCGTCGAAGGCTGAGTTCAGTTCCGAGTCGATGGCCTGTGGCTTCCCCCATCTCCCCTTATCGTCTTTCTGGGAGAGGAAGATATCGGCGGCCTTGGCACCCGTGATGCCGCTGTACTCGTCACCCTGCGCCTGATTACGGGTGGAGGTGAAGTAGAGTTGGTTGTCCTCGTCGCCCGCCAGCATGGGGGAGTACTCCGCACGGCGCGAGTTGAAGAGTGCCTCGCGCTTCACGGTATAGTCGGAACCGTCTTTCTTCCATTGTGGAGCCTTCTGTGCCGCCACGAGTCCGTTCTTCGCAAGTCTGATGCCGTCGTCCGGCAGTTGCATACTGTCGATGGCAGCCTGGAAATGCTTGCCGGCCTCCTTGTAGTTGCCGTTCCTCATATAGAGTTGTCCGAGGTAGAGGTGCGTCAGCGAGTCCTCCTGTTTATAGCGGATGGCATTGTTATAGGCGGCGATGGCCTTGCTGGTGAAGTTGATGCGACGGTAGCAGTCTGCCATCTTCATGGCGCATTGCCCTTTCTGCGCCCGTTCCTTGTTGGCGGTCTGCGTATAGGCCTTGCGGTACTGGGTGGCGGCATCGTAGTACTCGCCGACGGCATAGAACTTATCGCCTTTCTTGATGGCCTGATCCGCTCCACAACTGACGAGCAGCAGGGAACCTATCGCTAGGTATAGTATGATACTCTTTCGCATATGTTATATGATCATTTCAGAGGGGCAGTGTCAGCACGAAGCGGGCACCCCCCTGGTAACTGGTGTCGAGGGTGGTGTCACCACCCAGACGGCGCACGGTATTACGGCTGAGGGGCAGTCCGATGCCTACGCCCGTCTGGAAGTCGTCGAGCTGTACGAACTCCTCGAAGATGGCCTCGGCCTTCTCCTTGGGGACGCCACAGCCGCTGTCCTCGATGCTGATGGTCAGCATGTCGGCCTGCTGTCGGCAGTACATGCCGATACGTCCGCCTGCGGGGGTGAACTTCATGGCATTGTCGAGCAGACGGTTGATGGCCTGTATGGCATCATGCTCCGAGGTGAGCAGCGTCACCGTGTCATCGACGCTGGTCTCGAAGCTGAACTGGTGGTCCTTGCTCTCGGCGACGCCACTGCTGGCAATCGCCTTTTGGCACAACAGGTTGGCGCCGATGGTGTCGTTGCGCTCGATACGACTGCGGCTGCTGGTGTCGGCCAACTCCAGCAGCTGGTTGATGAGTTGGGTGATCCGGTTGCTGTTCTGCTGGATATTATAGCTCAGTTCCCGACGGTCGTTCTCAGGGAGCTCGCTGCCCTGCTCAGACATGATCTGTGAGAATCCCGAGAGGATATTCAGCGGGGTACGTATCTCGTGGGTGATGTTCCTGATGAATTCCGACTTCATGCGCAGGGCCTCCTGAGCCTGATCGCGCGCCTCGGCCAGTTCATCGTTCTTGCGGCGCAGCCGGTAGTTCATCCAGTAGCCGTAGCCGACGAGTATGACCAGTGCGACGACGATGATGGCGAAGATGATGATGATGTTGCGTCCTTGCTGCAGACGGCGCTCCATCTTGAGCTCGTTGACGTGGAACAGCGTGTTCAGCTCGTTGATCTGCGTGCGGGCATCCTTCTTGTATATCGAGTCCGACAGCTGGTAGGCTTGGTTATACATCTCTGCGGCCTCGTCGTATCTCCCCAGCCCCTTCATGATCTCCGCGCGCTGCTGGTAGATGAGCAGTCGTGATGAGAGGTCATCCACCAGCTTGCTCTTCTCCAGCCGTTGGGTGTTGTATTCGTAGGCCTGCTGGTAGTCTTTGGCCTGCAGGAAGTACTGTGCGCGATAAAAGAGGATGCTCAGGCTGACGAAGCCGCCGTCCTTATCCCTTTTCTCCGCCTCGTCGATGTCGGCCTTGGCCTCGGGCAGTCTGTTCAGTCCCAGGTGCTGTTGGGCGCAGGCCAGATAATAGTAGGCATACCAGATGTCGGAACTGTGTTTCACCAGACTGTCCTTCGTCTCCTCAGCGGTCAGCCTGTCGATGGCGACCTTCCACTGCGCCGTGATCTCCTGCATCTTCTCCCATTGCTTCTGACTGTTCAGCGCATCGCAGTAGTACGAATAGATGTCGTTGAGGGTCTCGCCCGTGGCCTCACTCTCCTTGATGTGCTGCACGCTCTGTTGGTAGCAGTTGATGGCCTCGTCCAGATACCCCATGTTCTGGTAGGTGTTGCCCATGGCGTAGTTGGCCAGTGCCAGTCCGTAGTGGTCGTTGCGCCTGGTGGCGTCGGCGTGCATCAGCTTCACCTCCTGCAGGGCGGTGTTCACCTTCCCCATGAAGGTGTAGGTGTTCACCAGGTGCATCCATGTCTCGTAGTAGTGCTCCCAGCACTGGTTGTCCTGGTGGAACGCCATGTCGAGGGGCGCCTGAAGGATTAGAGAGTCGTTCAGGTCACTGTTGTATAATTCACACAGGTGGTCTATGCGCCGCTTGCTTTCCTTGTTGTCGGCGTCGTTGGCACTGATGCACAGTGTCATCAGCAGTGCTGCAATGATGAAGAAGCCTTTTTTCATGCCCTATTGATGGTTGTCGTATTCGAAATAGTCGCGGCGGAGCGTGATCTCTGTATCCACCTGCTCTGGCAGTATGTTGATCATCACGCAGCGGCCGGTGAGGTCGTTGCCGTCGGGGGTCAGAATGAGCTCCAGATAGGTGTTCTCGTCGAGAACCTTGCGGATGCGGATGGTCTCGCCGTCGAACTCCAGGTCAGGGTCTTTGTAGTCCTCAATACGGTAGCGGTAGAGGCTCTCCACCTTCAGGCCGTTGCTCTGCATCGCCTCGGGGTCGGCTTCCAGCACCAGGATCAGCTCGGGCACGTCCTTGCCCACCCATCGCCATTCTCCCACGAGACTCTCAGCCGTGACGGCGCTCTTGTTGGTCTGCGCCTGTGCGCAGCAGGTGCCGCAGAGCCACAGGGTCAGGATTGTCAGTAATTGTTTTATCATCATGATGATCTGTTTCCTTTTATATTATTATAACGTGTAAAGAGGGTGTTTTATTGTGTTAGCACTGGGGATCTCAAATGCATTGCAAAGATACAAAATATAATAATGCAAAACAAGTTTATTTCTAATTTGTTTTCGAAAAGTTTGAAATGTTAAAATTACGACGAAGTCAAAATCCCCCTACCTTGCGCGCCGGTGACGAGATTACTGCAATCTCACGGATTCAACTATTCTTCGACATAGATTCCAGTATTCCTCTCGAATCACTCCCCCCCAAAACTATCCTTTCGTGCCATCGTGCCAACGTGCCATTTGGTAAATTAAAGATTAAACATTAAGATGAGTAAAGTAACAACAAACAGTAAGATGCAACTCTCCGAGCACTTGGCTTTGCCGAGTGAGGCTGCGCTCAGCCATTTGTGCGAGCTCAATGGCGTTCACTTATCGCCTCACTTTACG